>NZ_MKRR01000141.1:89255-94632 GCF_001897045.1 Sphingomonas sp. 66-10 | reverse complement strand
CTCAAAACCGGCCATGGATACCTCGACCCGCTTGATCAACATCACAGATGCTCCCTTGTTCAAGGGAGGGGAGTGAAAACGATCGGCGCCGGGGGTATCCGAACCCGATCCTCCCAGCGTCCGCTGGGATGACGGGTTACTTACCGCTTGGTCTTCGGCTTGGCCGCCGGCGCGGCGGGGGCCGCCTGCTTGGCCGGCGTCGAGGTCGCGAGTTGCGCCAGCACGACGCGGTCGGCGGGGGAGAGCCCGCGCATCTGCTCGTTGGCGACCGCGATCGCCTCGCGCTGAAGCGCCGCCACCGCCTCGCCGCGCGCGGTGTTGGCGGCGACGAAGCCCTCGGCATCGATCGGGCGCTTGGTCAGCGCGGCCTGGATATTGCTCTGCGCGGCCTGACCGCGCTCGGCGATCTCGCGCAGCGCGGGGCCGTGCTTCTTCTCGGTATCGATCATCATGTCGATCCCGGCCTGCGACATGCCGCGCGACGCGAGCGCGGCGCGCGTGCGCTGTTCCGCGCTCTGCTGCGGGGCGGCGGTCGCCGCGGGAGCGGCGGGCGCAGCGGCCTGCAACGCGGTGGCGACAATCAGTGCGAACATCTTCGAAGCCCCTCGGCTGTTATTCTACGGTCCAGGTCTGCCCCTTGCCGAGCAGCTTCTGGAGGTTGGCGACCTTGCCTTCGCTGGCCCTGGCGTTCTGCGCCACGACCGCGCTTTCGAAGGTCGGCGCCGGATCGTCGAAGATCACACCGAGCGCGACAGGGAAAGCCCCCGTCGGCATCTCGACCAACATATGCGCCAGACCGCGGTTGGTCTGATCGTGGACGATGACGCTGGCGCCCTGCCAGTCGCCGTCGGTCACCTCGACCACCTTGAGCACCAGCCGGTCGGTATCCATCGCCAGCCCCTTGGTGCCATTGTCGAACAGCAGCGGCTTGCCATGCTCGACCCAGAGCTGGTTCGGCGCGGCATTGGGCTTGGCCGTGAACGGCGCGAACACATCGTCGTTATAGACGATGCAATTCTGGAAGATCTCGACGAAGCCGGTACCCTTGTGGGCATAGGCCGCCTTGAGCACCGTCGGCAGATTCTTGTGAACGTCGATCCCGCGCCCGACGAAGCGCGCGCCCGAGCCGAGCGCGAAGGCGCAGGGGTTGGCCGGGCGATCGACCGAGCCGAACGGGGTCGAGGGCGATTGCGTGCCGACGCGGCTGGTCGGCGAATATTGCCCCTTGGTCAGCCCGTAGATCTCGTTGTTGAACAAAAGCACCTGGCAATCGAGGTTGCGGCGGATGAGGTGCATCGTGTGATTGCCGCCGATCGACAGCGCATCGCCGTCACCGGTGATGATCCACACGTCGAGCTCGGGATTGGCGAGCTTCACCCCCGTCGCAACCGCCGGCGCGCGGCCGTGGATCGTGTGGAACCCGTAGGTTTCCATATAATAAGGGAAGCGCGACGAGCAGCCGATGCCGCTGACGAACACGGTGTTTTCGGGGCGCGCGCCGATTTCGGGCATCGTGCGCTGCACCGCCTTCAGGATCGCATAATCGCCGCAGCCCGGGCACCAGCGGACTTCCTGATCCGACTCCCAATCCTTGGGGGTCGATTTGGCGATGGTGGTCATCTCGTTCATTGTCTTGATCCTTCGATCCCGTCCGCGCTCAGGCCAAAGCCTGGTCGATCGCCGCTTCGATCTCGGCGATGCGGAAGGGTTGGCCGGACACTTTGTTGAGCGGCTTGGCGTCGACCAGATATTGGTCGCGCAGCACCGTCTTGAGCTGCCCGGTATTCATTTCCGGCACGAGGATGCGCTCATAGCCCTTGAGCAACGTGCCGAGATTGGCCGGCATCGGCCAGATGTGGCGCAGGTGGATATGCGCCACGTCGAGCCCGCGGCGCCGTGCACGGCGCACCGCCTGGTGGATCGGCCCGAAGGTCGAACCCCAGCCGACCACCGCGAGCTTGCCCGAGGTCTCGCCGACCTCGACCTGCTGGTCGGGGACCTTGATCCCCGCCACCTTGTCGCGGCGCGCCTCGGTCATCAATTGGTGGTTGGCGGGCGAGTAATCGATGTTGCCGGTGCCCGCGGCCTTCTCGATCCCGCCGATGCGGTGGAGCAGCCCCGGCGTCCCCGGCTTGACCCACGGCCGCGCGCCCTTTTCGTCGCGCGCATAGGCAAGGAAGCCCGTCGCCGGCGCTTCTTCGAGGAATTTCACCGGGAAGGGTTCGTAGGCGCTGGTGTCGGGCACCTTCCACGGCTCGGCGGCATTGGCGATATAGCCGTCGGTGAGCAGCATCACCGGGGTCATATATTGCGTCGCGATGCGGCACGCCTCGATCGCCACGTCGAAGCAATCGGCGGCCGAGCGCGCCGCGATCACCGGCATCGGCGCATCGCCGTTGCGGCCGTAGACCGCCTGATAGAGATCCGATTGCTCGGTCTTGGTGGGAAGGCCGGTCGACGGCCCGCCGCGCTGCGAATTGACCACCACCAGCGGCAGTTCGGTCATGATCGCGAGCCCGATCGCCTCGCCCTTGAGCGCGATCCCCGGCCCCGACGACGAGGTGACGCCGAGCTGCCCGGCATAGGATGCGCCGATCGCGCTGGCGATCGCGGCGATCTCGTCCTCCGCCTGGAAGGTGGTGACGCCGAATTCCTTGAGCCGCGACAGATGGTGCAGGATCGCCGATGCCGGGGTGATCGGATAGCCGCCGAAGAACATCGGCAGGCTGGCGAGCTGCGCGCCCGCGACGAGCCCGAGGCTGATCGATTCAGCGCCGGTGATCGTGCGGTACAGGCCCGGCTCGGCCGGCGCCGCGGGCACATGATGCTGCTTCATCGGCCCGGCGAGTTCGGCGGTCTCGCCATAGGCATGGCCGGCGTTGAGCGCGGCGATATTGGCATCGGCGAGTTCGGGCGCCTTGGCGAACTTGGCCTTGAGCCAGTCGATCAGCGGCTGGCGATCGCGGTCGAACATCCACAGCGCGAGCCCGAGCGTCCACATGTTCTTGCAGCGCAGCGCTTCCTTGTTGCCAAGGCCGAACGGCTTCACCGCATCGAGCGTGAGCTGCGAGATGTTGAGCTTCATCAGCTGCCACGGCGCGAGGCTGCCGTCCTCGAGCGGATTGGCGTCGTATTTCGCCTTGGCAAGGTTGCGCTCGCTGAACTCGCCCTCGTCGGCGATGATGAGGCCGCCCTTCTTCAGAGACCCAAGGTTGGTCTTGAGCGCCGCCGGGTTCATCGCGACGAGCACGTCGGGCTCGTCGCCCGCAGTATCGATCTCGCTCGACCCGAAATTGATCTGGAACGCCGAGACGCCGAACAGCGTGCCCTGCGGCGCGCGGATTTCGGCCGGGAAATCGGGGAAGGTCGCAAGGTCGTTGCCGGCCAGCGCGGTGGAGAGCGTGAATTGCCCCCCGGTCAATTGCATCCCGTCGCCCGAGTCGCCGGCAAAGCGGACGACGACCGACTCAGCGGGGGGACGATCGGATGTTTCTTCAGGGGGCAGTTGGTGGACGGCGGTCGCCATGCGGCAATTTCCTGTCGGACTTCGGTTTCGCGTGCGGAGGGCCTTTACGCCCTCATTTCTCCATGATCCAACGTAGAATGATATGGCGGCATGACAAGACGCGCTATCGGCGCATGTGGACGCAGCACATCTTATGCTGCAGGATCGCGTTGCAAAAACGAACCTGAATGGAGAGACGACGCGATGACCACCACCGGCCCCTATGTCCGCCCGGACGTGCGCGCCTTTCTCGATTATCTCAACAACGTACCGGGGCCGAAGATGCACGAGCAGCAGCCGGCCGAGGCGCGCGCCGTTTATCTGGCGATGAAGGACATCGCCGATCCGCCGGTCGGCGAACTGGCGGTGATCAAGGATCTCGCGATCCCCGGCCCCGGCGGGACGATCAGGGCGCGGCTATTCGACGCGCGCGCGACGCGTGGGCCGGGGCCGGTGGTGGTATTCTACCACGGCGGCGGCTTCGTGATCGGCGATATCGACACGCATGCGAGCTTCACCGCCGAAATGGCGCGCCAGCTCGATCTGCCGGTGGTGTCGATCGACTATCGCCTCGCCCCCGAGGCGCCGTGGCCCGCCGCGCCCGACGATTGCGAGGCGGCGGCGCGCTGGATCGCCGGCAACCCGGCAGACCTCGGACGCGAGGCGACCGGGCTGGTGCTCGCGGGGGACAGCGCGGGCGGCAATCTGACGATCGTCACCGCGATGACCTTGCGCGACGCCCCCGCCGCGGTGCCGGTGATCGTCCAGGCGCCGATCTATCCGGCGGCGGACATGAGCAAGGAATATCCCTCGTTCAACGATTTCGCCGACGGCTATCTGCTGACCCGCGACGGGATGATCTGGTTCGGCGACCATTATGCGGCCGATGTGCTGCATGTGAAGGGCTCGCCGCTGGCGGGCGACCTCGTCGGGCTGCCGCCGGCGGTGATCGTCACCGCCAGCCTCGATCCGATCCGCGATCAGGGCCGCGCTTATGCCGCCGCGCTGGCGCTCGCCGGGGTGCCGGTGACGCTGCGCGAGGCGAAGGGCAATATCCACGGCTTCGTCACGCTGCGCCAGGCGATCCCTTCTGCGGCTGCCGATGTCGCGGGCTATCTCGCGGTGCTGAAACAGGCGATCGGAGAAGCGCGCGCGGCGTAACTCTTCATCCCGAGCCCTGTGTCCCCGCGAAGGCGGGGACACAGGCTGGGCTTCCGCCTTCGCGGGAGCACGAAAGGGGCGTGGTGGCGCCCGTTGAGGGCTGGTCGCATCGCATCGCATCGGATAGCGGTTGCTGCGTCATGACCAGCCCTTCCTCCCTCCCCTATCGCCCGTGCGCCGGCGCGATGATGATCAACCGCGAGCGCCGCGTGTTCGTCGGGCAGCGGATCGATAATGTGCTCGAGGCGTGGCAGATGCCGCAGGGGGGGATCGATCCCGGTGAGGATGCGCGCGCCGCCGCGATCCGCGAGCTGGGCGAGGAAACCGGCGTCGCCCCCGAGCATCTCGAATTCGTCGCCGAGGCGCCCGAGGAGCTGACCTACGATCTGCCCCCCGAACTGATCGGCAAGGTGTGGAAGGGCAAATATCGCGGCCAGCGCCAGCGCTGGTTCCTGTTCCGCTTCACCGGTGCGGACAGTGACATCGACATCGCCACCCCGCATCCCGAATTCCGCGCGTGGCGCTGGGCCGATCCCGCCGACCTGCCCGAGATGATCGTGCCGTTCAAACGCGCGCTCTATGAACAGATATTGCATGCCTTCGCCGATCACCTCGGCTGAGCAACAACCCACCGCGACCCCGCCGATCCACTCGCAAAATCGCCACAAACAACGTTAGTATTCCCCCGATGCGCGCGCCCCTATTTGCCCT
>NZ_MKRR01000141.1:59439-89217 GCF_001897045.1 Sphingomonas sp. 66-10 | reverse complement strand
GGCAACGACGGCGAAGTCTCCACGATCGTCAAATATGCCCGCACCGCCGATCCGGCGAGCGGCGACGCGGTGGCGCGGATAGCGGAAACCTGGCGCGCCGAGCGCAAGCGCGCGAATGATACCCGCGTGCGCGAGGCCGGGGTGTTCAACCTGTGGCGCGGGCGTGCCGAGCTCGGCGGCTATCTCACCACCGGCAACAGCGAAACGGTCGGCGCGACCGGCGTGCTCGATCTGACTCGCGAGGGGCTGGAATGGCGCCACAAGGTACGGCTGCAGGCCGATTACCAGCGCAGCCTCGGGGTGACGACGCGCGAACATTATCTCGCCAGCTACGAGCCTAATTATAAGATCGATTCGCGCCGCTACATCTATGGCGCGGGGCAATTCGAGTCCGATCGCTTCCTCGGGTACGACCAGCGTTATTCGACCTCGATCGGCGCCGGCTACAGCGCGATCCAGACCCCGGCGATGAAGCTCGATCTCGAGCTCGGGCCGGCCTATCGCTACACCGCCTTCACCGATGCGACGACGCAGAGCAGCCTCGCGGCGCGCGGCAGCCTCGATTTCGCGTGGAAATTCACCCCCGGGCTCAAGCTGACGCAGGTCGCTTCGGCCTATCTCGAACGGTATAATTCCACCGTCAGCGGGACGACCGCGCTCGCCGCGCGCGTCGTCGGGCCGCTCTCCGCGCAGCTTTCCTATGTCGTGCAATATGAAAGCACCCCGCCCGCCGGGCGCCGCACCACCGACACCACCAGCCGGGCGTCGCTGGTCTATACGTTCTGATCCCCTCCGCCCTTCTCTTTTTACTCCCCTCCCTTGTGAAGGGAGGGGCTGGGGGTGGGTGGGTTTGAGGCGCGCGGATCGGTGCCCCCGCAGGCCAACCCACCCCCGACCCCTTCCTTGTTCAAGGGAGGGGAGGATAAGGCGAGGAACGGAATAATCGCTTCCTCGACGCCTTCCCACCACCCCCTCAACCGCGCTACCACTCGCGGATGACGGGGATATCAGCGAACGAACGGATCGCGATCGAGCAGGCGGCGGCCTCGCCGATGCTCGCGCGGGTGCGACAATGGGCCGCGGTCAACAGCGGCACCGGCAATATCGCCGGGCTGGCGACGGTGGCGGAGATGCTCGCCGACGCCTTCGCCGGGCTGCCAGGCGACGTCCGGCTGGTCGACGCGGCGCCGGCGGAGCGCGTCACCGCGGCGGGCGTGGTCGAGCCGATCGCGCATGGCCGTCACCTCCACCTCGCGGTCCGTCCCGAAGCGCCGCTGCGGCTGCTGCTCACCGGGCATATGGACACGGTGTTTCCGGTCGACCACCCGTTCCAGACGCTCGTCGACCGCCCCGACGGGACGATCAACGGCCCCGGCGTCGCCGACATGAAGGGCGGGCTCGCGGTGATGCTCGCCGCGCTCGAAGGGGTCGAGGCGACGGGGAGCGCGATCGGCTATGACGTGCTGATCAATTCCGACGAGGAAACCGGCTCCTTCTCCTCCGCCGCGCTGATCGCCGAGCTGGCGCGCGGCAAGAAGGCGGCGCTGACCTACGAACCCGCTTTGCCCGACGGCACGCTCGCCGGCGCGCGCGGCGGCACCGGCAATTTCTCGATCGTCGTCCGCGGCCGCGCCGCGCATGCCGGGCGCAACCCGGAGGACGGGCGCAACGCGATCGTCGCGGCGGCGGATATCGCGTTGCGGCTCGCCGCCGCGCGCTCGCCGAGCCTCGCGGTCAATCCGGCGCGGGTCGACGGCGGCGGGCCGAACAATGTCGTCCCCGATCTGGCGGTGCTGCGCGTCAATTTCCGCCCCGCCTCGCAAGGAGAGATCGACCGCGCCCGCGCCGCGATCGACGCCGCGGTCGCCGAAGTCGCGACGGCGCATGACGTGCATGTCGAGATCCACGGCGGGTTCAACCGCCCGCCAAAGCCGATCGACCCGGGCGCCGAGCGGCTGTTCGGGCTGGTACGCGATGCCGGCAGCGATCTCGGCCTGACGATCGCGTGGCGCGCGACCGGCGGGGTGTGCGACGGCAACAATATCGCGGCGTGCGGCGTCCCGGTGGTGGACACGATGGGCGCGCGCGGCGGGGCAATCCATTCGGGGGAGGAATTTTTGATCGTCGACAGCCTGCCGGAGCGCGCCGCGCTCTCCGCCGTCACCATGTTGCGCATCGCGGAGGGCCGGCTGTGACCTTCGTCATCCGCGCGGCCAGCGAGGCCGATCTGCCGCATCTCTACGAAATGGCCAAGCTGACCGGGGGCGGCTTCACCAACCTGCCGGCTGACCGCCGCGCGCTGAAGGCCAAGCTCGAACGCAGCAGCAATGCCTTCGCCCGCACCGAAGGCGCGCTCGACGACGAAGCCTTCGTGCTGATCCTCGAGAATACCGAGACCGGGGAAGTGCGCGGCACCTGCCAGCTGTTCACCCAGGTCGGGCAGCGCCACCCTTTCTACAGCTATCGGCTCAGCACGCTGACCCAGCATAGCGACCAGCTCGGCCGCACTTTCCGCGCCGAGATGCTGTCGCTGACCACCGATCTGGAGGGATCGAGCGAGGTCGGCGGGCTGTTCCTCCACCCCGGCGAGCGCGCCGGCGGGCTCGGGATGCTGCTCGCGCGCAGCCGCTACCTCTTTATCAAGATGCACCGCCGGCGCTTCGCCGATCGCATCCTCGCCGAATTGCGCGGGATCATCGACGAGGCCGGTGGATCGCCCTTCTGGGACGGGCTCGCCGGGCGCTTCTTCGGGATGAACTTCCAGGATGCGGATCAATATAATGCGATCCACGGGCACCAGTTCATCGCCGATCTGATGCCCAAGCATCCGATCTACACCGCAATGCTCTCCGAAAGCGCGCGCGCCGCGATCGGCCTCCCCCACCCCTCGGGCCGTGCCGCGATGCGAATGCTGGAGAATGAGGGGTTCGCGTTCGAAAATTATATCGACATCTTCGACGGTGGCCCGACGATGACCGCGCGCACCGACAATGTCCGCTCGATCCGCGAGGCGCGCGAGAGCGCGGTGATCGCGATCGACCGCGAGGGCGGCACCCCCGCATTGGTCGCGCGCGGCACGCTGGCCGATTTCCGCTGCGCGCTCGGCAATGTCCGCGAGGTGGCCGAGGCGATCGTGCTCGATACGGCCAGCGCCAAGGCGATCGGCGCGCGGGAAGACGATAAGGTCACCTATATGGCGCGGACATGATCCGCGAGATCAACTTCGACGGCCTGGTCGGGCCGAGCCACAATTATGCCGGGCTCAGCCCCGGCAACCTCGCCGCGACGCGCAATGCCGGGCATGTCGCCCACCCACGCGCCGCCGCGCTGCAGGGCATCGCCAAGATGCGCGCCAACCTCGCTTTGGGGCTGACGCAGGGGATCTTGCTCCCGCATCCGCGGCCCGATCATCGCTGGCTCGCCGCGCTGGCGACCGACTATGCACACGCCGCGCCGCATCTGCGTGCCCGCGCGCTCTCCGCCTCGGCGATGTGGGCGGCCAATGCCGCCACCGTTTCCCCGGCAGCGGACAGCGACGACGCGTGCTGCCACCTGACCGTCGCCAACCTCGTCACCATGCCGCATCGCAGCCACGAATGGCCCGAGACGCTGGCGCAGCTCCGCCTCGCCTTCGCGCATCCGGCGTTCGCGGTGCACGGCCCGGTGCCGGCGCCGTTCGGCGACGAGGGCGCGGCCAATCATATGCGGATCGCCGCCGATCATGCCGCGCCGGGGGTCGAGATCTTCGTCTATGGCGAGCCGGGCGGCCCCTTCCCGGCGCGTCAGCATCGCGAGGCGAGCGAGGCGATCGCGCGCCTGCACCGGCTCGATCCGGCGCGCACCTTTTTCGTCGAGCAATCCCCCGCAGCGATCGCCGCCGGCGCGTTCCACAACGACGTCGTCGCGGTCGCCAACGAGCGCACCCTGTTCGCGCATGAGGAAGCCTTCGCCGACAAGGCGACTTTCTATGCCGGGCTCCGCGCGGCGATCCCCGAGGTGGAGATCGTCGAGGTGCCGGCCGATCGCGTCAGCCTTGCCGATGCGATCCAATCCTATCTGTTCAACGCGCAGCTCGTCACCCCGCCGTCGGGCGAGCAGACGCTGATCGTCCCGGGCGAAGCGCGCGACAATCCGCGGGTATGGGGCTGGCTGCAGGAACATGTCGCGGGCAACGGCCCGATCCGCGCAGTCGAGGTGGTCGATGTGCGCGAATCGATGGCCAATGGCGGCGGGCCGGCATGTCTGCGGCTGCGCGTGGCGGCCGATCCGGCGACCGTCGACCCGCGTTTCCTGGTCGACTCGGCAAAGCTCGACCGGATCGCGGCGGTGATCGAGGCGCACTGGCCGGAAAAGATCGCCGCCGATGCGATCGACGATCCGGCGCTGATCGCGCGGATCGAGGCGGCGCGGGGCGTGCTGCTCGATGCGCTGGATTTGGGTGAGCTGGCGGGCTGAGTGAGCGCAGTAACCCATTCGCACGAACGGAGAGGGGTTAGCGCAAGCTCGGCACGTCGCGCGGCGCGGCGTTACTTCCCGCCGGCCTCTTCCGCGACCAGTTGCACCGGATCGATTTCCTGATCGAAGGCGACGCCGACGCGCCCCGCGGTCTGCCACGCGACGCGGCCGGAGACCCAGCCGATCCCGGCCAGCTCGACCTCGATCGCTGCATCGGGGGCGATCGCGCGCGGCAGCTCGGCCATCAGCCCGCCTGCCGAAACGTTACGGATGCCGACCTTCATCGCGCTCGCAGCACCGACGATGCGCAGACGGGCGGCGACGTGGACGCTCTCGCGCCCTCGCCGGCTGCCGTCCGCGGGTTTCGCGTCGGCAAAGACATTCTTGCCGAAATGCTTCATCGTCACGTCAATACGTCGCCAAATCTTGCGGAATTGCAAACACGCTCACTATCGCGCGTTCAATCTTCGCGCGAGACCTTTTCCTGGCGCTCATGCTGTTCCTGCGCCTCGACCGTCATCGTCGCGATCGGCCGGGCCTCCAGCCGCCCCAGGCTGATCGGCTCGCCGGTCACTTCGCAATAGCCATATTCGCCCTCGTCGAGCCGACGCAACGCCGCCTCGATCTTGGAAATCAGCTTGCGCTGCCGATCCCGCGTGCGCAGCTCGATCGACCAGTCGGTCTCGCTCGACGCGCGATCGTTGAGATCGGCCTCACGCAGCGAATCGACCTGCAGCTGCGACAGCGTGCCCTGCGACTCGCGCAGGATCGCTTCCTTCCAATTGAGCAACTTAGCACGAAAATAAGCCTGTTGCCGCTCACACATGAAGGGTTCGTCAGGGTGCGGTCGATAGCCATCTGAGTCGTTGGAGGCGTTCGGACTGCTGCCGCCGTCCTCCATTCGTTCATACGCGGTCGCCATCAAGCTTCTCCCCGTCCGCGCAGGCCCTTTGCTCCACTGCGCGTTGTCCGTGGCGCGCCTATAATCGGGTGCCGGACCGCAAACAAGCGACCATAGATCATCACGCGATCATCCCTGCCACCGTGTGCCTTTCGCGGCGCTGAACCGGCTGTTGCGCAGCCGAAACTGTCTCGCATTGAAACGTTTACCAACCGCTCGGCGCGTTTGCCGCCTAGTGTTGCACAAATACGCGGTTAATCATGGTTATCGCGCTTGCACTTAAACCTTTGCTTTGCACTTTGCGGGCAAGCACGGCGCGCACATCGTGCGTAATGGGGAGCGCGGCGACCGTTCTTCGCCGGGAAGATAGAGAGAAGAACCATGTCAGTGCGGATGGCCTTGGTGAAACTTGCGGCGTGCACGGCAGGCGGCGCGCTGATCGGGGGCGGCGCGGTTCACGTTGCCGAAAATGCCAAGCCGCGCACCGAGTTCAGCAAGAAGAAGGTGGCGCGCAAGCCGGTGCGGCGCCCGGTCGAGCGGGTGTTGCCGATGGCGCGCGCGCGCCCCGTGCCCGCCTGCCCGCCGGTGGCCGACATCCCGGTGGCGATGCAATCCGCCCCGATGGTGTTGCCGGCCGCGCCGATCATCGAGACCAGCGCCCCCTCCACCCCGCCGGTGGTATACGGCGGCAGCGGCGGCTGGGGCGGGTTCGGCGGCGGCTTCTTCGGCGGCGGCTTCTTCGGCGGCAGCGGCGGCGGATCGAGCGGGATCGTGGTCTCCTCCACCTCCAGCACCAGCGGCGGATCGACCTCGAGCTCGACCTCGTCGGGGGGATCGGGCGGATCGTCGACCTCCTCCTCCACCGGCGGGTCGTCGACCTCCTCCTCGACGGGCGGGTCATCCACCTCAAGCTCGACCGGCGGGGTGAGCAGCACATCTTCCACGTCGAGCGGCAACGTCAGCAGCACCTCGTCGTCGAGCGGGAACGTTTCCACCTCCACCTCGTCGTCGACCTCGTCGTCTACGTCATCCTCCACCTCGTCGTCGACGTCGTCTTCATCCTCGACGTCATCGAGCAGCAGCTCGTCGGGGGGATGGAGCTCGACCGGCAGCAGCGGATCGAGCAGTGGCAACCCGACGCCGGTGCCCGCGCCGCCGATGGTCCTGCTGTTCGGCGCGGCCGCGGCGGCGCTCGTCGCGCGGCGACGGTGGGGGCGCAAGGCCGCGCAGGCCTAACCCCGCTTGCCTCCCCTCACTGCCCCCGCCATAGCGCGGGGATGCACGATATCCGTCTGATCCGAGAGAATCCTTCCGATTTCGATGCCGCGATGGCGAAGCGCGGCAAGGAGGCGGAGAGCGCCGCGATCCTCGACCTCGATCGTCGCCGGCGCGAGACGATCACCGAATTGCAGACCGGCCAGGCGCGCCGCAACGAAGCCTCGAAGGCGATCGGTGCCGCCAAAGCTTCGAAGGACGAGGCGACCGCCACCGCGCTGATGGCCGAAGTCGCCGCACTCAAACAGCGGCTGCCCGAACTCGAAGCGGAGGAAGCGCGGCTCGGCACCGAGCTCGACGATCTGCTCGCCGCGCTGCCCAATATCCCGCTGCCCGACGTGCCGACCGGCGCCGACGAGGATGACAATCAGCTCGTCCACGAACGCGGCACGCGCCGCGACTTCGCGTTCGAGGTGAAGGAACATGACGCGATCGGCCCCGCGCTGGGGCTCGATTTCGAGACCGGCGCGCTGATCGCCGGCGCGCGCTTCACGCTGGTGCGCGGGCAGATGGCGAAGCTCAACCGCGCGCTCGGCCAGTTCGGGCTCGATACGCTGACCCGCGAGCACGGCTATGAGGAAGTCGCGCCGCCGCTGCTCGTGCGCAGCGAGACGATGTTCGGCACCGGGCAGCTCCCCAAATTCGCCGAGGATCTGTTCGAGACGACCGACGGCCGCTGGCTGATCCCCACCGCCGAGGTGAGCCTGACCAATATCGTCCGCGAGCGCATCCTCGCCGCCGACGAACTCCCGCTGCGCTTCACCGCGCTCACCCCCTGCTTCCGCTCCGAAGCGGGGGCGGCCGGGCGCGACACGCGCGGGTTCATCCGCCAGCATCAGTTCGAAAAGGCCGAGATGGTCTCGATCGTCCCGCCCGAACAGTCCGAGGCGGAGCATGAGCGGATGACCGCAGCGGCGGAGGATGTGCTGACCCGGCTCGGGCTGCCGTTCCGCCGGATGAAATTGTGCACCGGGGACATGGGGTTCACCGCGGCGCGCACCTATGACCTCGAAGTGTGGCTGCCGGGGCAGAAGCGCTATCGCGAGATTTCGTCCTGCTCCACCTGCACCGATTTCCAGGCACGGCGGATGAACGCGCGGTATCGCCCGGATGGCGGGAAGGCGACGCGTTTCGTCCACACGCTCAACGGCTCGGGGCTGGTGGTCGGCCGGATGATCGTCGCGATTCTCGAGAATTATCAGCAGGAAGACGGATCGGTGTGGGTGCCGGACGTGCTCCAGCCCTATCTCGGCGGGGTCAACCGGCTCGAGCCGCGCTGATTTGCTCCCCGCCTTTCCCCCTTCATCGTCATTCCCGCGGAGGCGGGAATCCATTCGCGCAGGTGGTCGAAAGAACCGCACCGCCAGCCGGAATGGATTCCCGCCTTCGCGGGAATGACCGAACTTTCGAGGTGACGCCCGAATCATGCGCATCCTGCTGAGCAACGACGACGGCATCCACGCCCCCGGCCTCGCGGTGCTGGAGACGATCGCGCGTGCCCTTTCCGACGATATCTGGGTCGTCGCCCCGGCGGAGGAACAATCGGGCGCGGGGCGCTCCCTCACTTTGTCGCGCCCGTTGCGGGTGCGGCGGTTCGACGAGCGGCGGTTCGCGGTATCGGGAACGCCGACCGACGCGGTGCTGATGGCACTGACCGAGTTGATGCCGGCGAAACCCGATCTGATCCTCTCCGGGGTCAATCGCGGCGCCAATCTCGCCGAGGACGTGATGTATTCGGGCACCGTCGCGGCGGCAATGGAAGGGGCGATGGCGGGTATCCCGTCGATCGCGCTGAGCCAGCGCTATGCCGCCACCGGGATGGGCGACGAGGTGTCGTTCGCCACCGCCGAAAGCTGGGGCGAGCGCGTGCTGCGCCCGCTGATCGACGCGCGCTGGACCCCGGGGACGGTGATCAACGTCAATTTCCCGCCGATCGACCCGGAGGCGGTGCAGGGCGTCCGCGTCGTGCGGCAGGGGATGCGCGATTACGGCCGCGCCCGGCTCGAGCCGCGCACCGATCCGCGCGGCTTTCCTTATTACTGGCTGTCGCTCGGGCGGACCGAACACGCCTTGGTGCCGGGCACCGATCTGGCGGCGGTCGCCGACGGCTATGTCACGGTAACCCCGCTCCATCTGGACCTGACGCACGACGCCTCGCTACAAGCGCTGGCGAACGCGTATCTGTAGGCTTGTGTAGGAGGTTGGCGATGCGGCGGCTGAGCGCGGTGGCGACCTGCCTGCTGCCGGGACTGCTGCTTTCCGCCTGCATTCCGCAAGTCGCCCCGCCCTATCGGCCGGCGCCGCCACCACCACGCCGCGCCGATTATCCGCCGCCCCCGCCGCAGCGCCAGCAGCCCTTGCCGCCGCCGGCGCGCCGCGTCGAGCAGCTCCCCGCGCCGCGCCCGGCGTGGGAGACGCGCGGCGCCGAGGCCGATGCGCGCGACGTCCCCGCACAAAGCTATGTCGTGCGCCCCGGCGATACACTGGGCGAGGTCGCCGACCGTACCGGCGCGGGGATCACCGTGATCGCCGGCGCCAACGGCATCGAGCCCCCCTATACGATCCGCGCCGGGCAGCGGCTGACGATCCCCGCCGGGCGCTATCATCTCGTCCGGCAGGGGCAGACCGGGATCGCGATCGCGCGCGCTTATGGCGTCGAATGGTCGCGGATCGTGGCGGCCAATTATCTCACCGAGCCCTATGTGCTGCGCACCGGCCAGCGCATCCTGATCCCTGGCAGCAGCGCGCGTGGGTCGAGCGCGGCCGAGCGCGCCGCCGCCTTCCAGCTCGATATCGACGATATCATCACCGGCGGCGAGCCTGCGATCGCGCAGAACCAGCGCCCGGCCGCGCCGACCGCCAGCCCGCGCCGCGTGCTCCCGCCGAGCGCCGCGGTCGCCGCGCCGCGCATCCCGCCGGGGCGCTTCATGTGGCCGGTCGACGGGCAGGTGGTGAAGCATTTCGGCACCGGCGCGAGCGGCGAGCGCAACGACGGGGTCGAGATCGGCGTGCCGCACAATACTCCCGTGCGCGCCACCGCCGACGGCACCGTCGCTTATGCCGGCGAGGCGATCGCGGCGTTGGGCGGGCTGGTGATCATCAAGCACGGCGAGGGCTGGACCAGCGTCTACGGCCATGCCTCGAAACTGCTCGTCCAGCGCGGGCAGGCGGTGAAGAAGGGCCAGACGATCGCCTTGTCCGGCGCGAGCGGCTTCGCCGACCGCCCCGAGCTACACTTCGAGTTGCGCAAGGGCCGCGCGCCGATCGATCCGCTCACGCAATTGCCGCGCCCGTGAGGTGCGTGTAACGCGCCATTCATTATGACCGAAGCCAAGTCCGACCTCGTCCGCCTGCTCGTTGAGCGCGGCTATGTCCACCAGATGACCGACGCCGCCGCGCTCGACGCGCTGGCGCTCAGGGAAGTGGTGCCGGGCTATATCGGCTTCGATCCCACCGCGCCCTCGCTCCACGTCGGCAGCCTGGTGCAGATCATGCTGCTCCGCCGGCTCCAGCAGACCGGGCACAAGCCGATCGTGCTGATGGGCGGCGGCACCGGCAAGATCGGCGACCCGAGCTTCAAGGACGAGGCGCGCAAATTGCTCGCCGAGGACGGGATCAAGGCCAATGTCGCCTCGATCAAGCGCATCTTCGAACGCTTCCTGACCTTCGGCCCAGAAGGTGAAACGGGGCGCGCGTCCGACGCGATCATGCTCGACAATGCCGAATGGCTCGACGCGCTCGAATATATCCCGTTCCTGCGCGAAGTGGGGCAGCACTTCTCGGTCAACCGGATGCTGTCGTTCGATTCGGTCAAGCTCCGGCTCGATCGCGAGCAATCGCTGTCCTTCCTCGAATTCAACTACATGATCCTGCAGGCCTATGACTTCCGCGAGCTGGCGCAGCGCCACGGCTGCCGGTTGCAGATGGGCGGCAGCGACCAATGGGGCAATATCGTCAACGGCGTCGAACTGGCGCGGCGGATGGACGGGACCGAGGTGTTCGGCATCACCACCCCGCTGATCACCACCGCCGACGGCGGCAAGATGGGCAAGACCATGTCGGGCGCGGTGTGGCTCCACGAGGATCAGCTGCCGCATTTCGATTACTGGCAATTCTGGCGCAACACCGACGACCGCGACGTCGGGCGTTTTCTTCGGCTATTCACCGATCTCCCGCTCGACGAGATCGCGCGGCTCGAGGCGCTCGAAGGCGCCGAGATCAACGAGGCGAAAAAGGTGCTCGCCAATGAGGCGACCGCAATGTGCCGCGGGCGCGAGGCGGCCGAGCAGGCGGCGGAGACCGCGCGGCGCACCTTCGAGGAGGGCGCGAGCGGCGATGCGCTCCCGACCTTCGCCGCAGCGGGGGCGGTGCCCTTGGTCGATGCTTTGGTGGCGCTGGGTTTCTGCGCGTCGAAGGGCGAGGCGCGGCGGCTGATCAAGCAGGGCGGCGCGCGGGTCGGCGGTGAAAAGGTCGCCGACGAAGCCGCGACGGTGACCCCGGGCGCCGAGCCGATCCGTATCTCGGCCGGCAAGAAGCATCACGGGCTGCTGGTGGCGGGCTGACGGGGCCGCCGCTCTTTATGCTCGTCATGCCGGACTTGATCCGGCATCCAGAGCCGCGCACGACATCCCTTGTGACCCTGGATGCCGGGTCGAGCCCGGCATGACGGTGAAGAAGGGCTAAACTTTCCCCAACGCCGCATCGAGCGCGGCATGATCCAGCTTGCCCTCCCAGCGCGACACCACCACGGTCGCGACGGCATTGCCGATGAAATTGGTCAGGCTGCGGCATTCGCTCATGAAGCGATCGACCCCGAGGATCAGCGCCATCCCCGCGACCGGCACCGAGGGGACGATTGAGAGCGTCGCGGCGAGCGTGATGAACCCCGCCCCGGTCACCCCCGCGGCGCCCTTCGACGACAGCATCGCGACGCCGAGCAGCAGCAATTCCTGCCCCAGCGTCAAATGCACATCGAGCGCCTGTGCGATGAACAGCGCCGCCAGCGTCATATAGATATTGGTGCCGTCTAGGTTGAAGCTATACCCCGTCGGCACGACCAGCCCGACGACCGATTTGGGGCAGCCGGCGCGCTCCATCTTCTCGATCAGCAGCGGCAGCGCGCTTTCCGACGAGGAGGTGCCGAGTACCAGCAGTAGCTCGGCCTTGAGATAGGCGATCAGCCGCAGGATCGAGAAGCCGCACAATCGCGCGACTGCGCCGAGCACCACCAGCACGAACAAGAGCGAGGTGAGGTAGAAGGCGCCGACCAGAAAGGCGAGATTGGCAAGCGTCCCGACGCCATATTTGCCGATCGTGAACGCCATCGCGCCGAACGCGCCGACCGGCGCCGCCTTCATCAGGATCGCGACGATGCGGAACACCGCCGCCGAGACGTCCTCGAGCAGCGAGACGACGCGCTCGCCGCGCTCGCCGATCGTCGCCAGCCCGATTCCGAACAGGATCGCGACGAACAATGTCTGGAGGATATCGCCCGAGGCCAAAGCGGACAGGAAACTGTCGGGGATCACCCCCATCAGAAAGCCGGTGACGCTCGTCTCATGCGCCTTGGCGGCATAATCGGCGACCTTGGCGCTATCGAGCGTCGCGGGATCGATATGCAGCCCCGCGCCGGGGCGGACGACATTGGCGACGATCAGCCCGACGATCAGCGCGAGGGTGGAAAAGGTGAGAAAATAGGCGAAGGCGCGCCCCGCGACCCGCCCCACCGCGCGCAGATCGCGCATCCCGGCGATCCCGGTGACGATCGTGAGGAAGATCACCGGGGCGATGATCATCTTGACCAATTTGATGAACCCGTCGCCGAGCGGCTTCATCGCCGCGCCGGTTTCGGGCCAGAAATGCCCAAGCGTCACCCCGGCGGCGATCGCCACCAGCACCTGCAGATAGAGATGCGCATACCACCGCCGCCGCACCGGCGGCGCCCGTTCCGGTATTGCGATCACCCCGTCCCTCCCTTGCCCGTATCCGCGCTTCTTATGCGCAAGTCGGGCCGAGAGGAATCCTCCTCTTGCTCGCCCTTTTCTCCCTTCTCCCCTCGCTTGTTCAAGGAAGAGGAGAAGCGAGCGTGGCGAGGACCTATCCGATCGGTGCGACGCCGAGCCGGGGGATTTCGATCGCCGGGCAGCGATCCATCACCACCTTGAGCCCGGCGGCTTCGGCGCGCGCCGCGGCCGCTTCGTCGATCACGCCGAGCTGCAGCCATACCGCCTTGGCGCCGCAGGCGATCGCCGCATCCACCGCTTCGCCGGCGGCGTCCGAGCGGCGGAAGATATCGACCATATCGATCGGCTCGCCGATCTGCGCCAGCTCGCGGAAGACATATTCGCCGTGGACATGCTCCCCGGTGATCTGCGGATTTACCGGGGTGACGCGATAGCCGTGCTGCTGAAGCCGCGCCATCACGCCATAAGACGGGCGGTTCGGCCGATCCGACGCGCCGATCATCGCGATCGTGCGCGTTTCCTCCAGCAATGCCTTGATCGCGGCGGGATCGCTCAACGGCAAGAAACGCCTCCTTTTCTAAACCCTTTGTATGACGTCTCTTAACCCGGAGCGAAGGATTCGAAACTGGTCCGCTCGTGCCGACGCGCGAGGCGCCAGCACGACCGGTGGAATATCAACGTTCCACGCCGCCCGGGGTTTCCGCGCCGCCTTCGAGCCATCGCACCACCTGTTCCGCAATGGGACGGAATGTGCGGTCGGCGGGATCGGCGGCGGGTGGATCGCCGGCGTCCGACGCGCGGCGGATCGCGATGTCGAGCGGCACCCGCCCGAGGAACGGCACCCCGCGCGCCTTGGCCGCCGCCTCCGCCCCGCCGCAACCGAAGGGATCGGAAACCTCGCCGCAATGCGGGCAGGCATAGCCCGCCATATTCTCGATCACCCCGATGATCGGCACCCCGGCCTGCTCGAACAGGTCGATAGCGCGGGTGGCGTCGATCAGCGCCAGATCCTGCGGGGTGCAGACGATCACCGCGCCCGCCGGACGATGCTTCTGGATCATCGTCAGCTGGACGTCGCCCGTACCCGGCGGCAGATCGACGACCAGCGTGTCGGCGACGCCCCATTCGGCATCCATCAATTGCCCCAAAGCGCCCGCGGTCATCGGCCCGCGCCACGCGATCGCCTTGCCCGGCGCGACGAGCTGCCCCATCGACAGCAAGGGCACGCCGAACGGGGTCTGGACCGGCAGCAGCACCTTGTCCTTCGCCTCGGGCCGCGTCCCTTCGACCCCGAGCAGCCGCGGCTGCGACGGGCCGTAGATATCGGCATCGACCAGCCCGACGCGCCGCCCGATGTGCGACAATGCGATCGCGAGATTGGCCGAGACGGTCGATTTGCCGACCCCGCCCTTGCCGCTCGCCACCGCGATCGTGCGGCGGCGCGGACGTTCGGCGGTAACCACCACGCGCACCTCGCGCCCCGGCGCGCTCGCCGCCATCGTCACCGCCGCCTCCAGCGCATCGCGCGCCTTGGCGTCCAGCCCGGTGGCGTCGACCACCACCCCGATCCGCGCGCCGTCGACCTTCACCGTGGCGCGCGCGCCGGCGACCGCGGCCACCGCATTCTTCACATCTTGCTCGTCCATTGCGCCGCGATACGGATGAAGTGCGCGCTTGGCACTGTTTTTCGTGAATACCCTTCCTATAAGGGAGGAATGATCACCTTGCCGCGCTGGTTCAGGCGCCCCTCCATCCTGATGAACGAAACACCCGGCGGCCCGTGGGGCTCGGGCGGCGACGACGACAAGAGCGGGCCGCGCAATCCCTGGGCGGTCCCGCCGGGCGGACGCAAGACCGGGCAGCGGCCGACCGCGCTCGACGAATTCCTCAAGCGGGCGCGCGGCAGCTATGGCGGCGGCGGCAACGGCGGCGGGCCGCAGCTCCCGGCCGGGATCAACGCGCGCAACCTGTGGCTGATCGGCGTCGGGCTGATCGTCGCGGCGTGGGTGCTGTTCACCTCGATCCACCAGATCGGGCCGCAGCAGCGCGGGGTCGTCACCTATTTCGGGCGCTATTCGGGAATCCTCGAACCGGGCATCCGCCTGACCCTCCCCGCGCCGATCGTCGATGTGGAGAAGGTCGACGTCGAGCAGGTGCGCAACGACGATTTCCCGCGCGAGGGCGGCGAGAACGTCCTCACCGGCGATCGCAACATCATCGACCTTGCCTATACGGTGCGCTGGCGGGTGGAAAATCCGCGCGACTTCGTATTCGAGATCAAGGATCCCGAGGAAACCGTCCGCGCCACCGCCGAAAGCGCGATGCGCGCGGTGGTCGCGACGACGACGCTCAACGACGCGATCGGCGCCGGCCGCACCCAGATCGAGGCGCGCGTCACCCGCGCGATGCAGCAGGTGCTCGACGATTATCAGGCCGGGGTGCGCGTTCAGGGCGTGTCGATCAAGCAGGCCTCCGCCCCCGCCAGCCTGGTCGACGATTTCAACGCCGTCACCGCCGCGCAGCAGGAAGCGGTCGCCAATCTCAACAATGCGCGTTCCTATTCACAGCAGATCATCGCGCATGCGCAGGGCGAGGCCGCTGCATTCGACAAGGTCTACGAACAATATAAGCTTGCGCCAGAGGTGACCCGCCGCCGCATGTATTACGAGACGATGGAGGCGGTGCTCGCCAAGACCGACAAGGTGATCGTGGAAACCCCCGGCGTCTCGCCGTGGCTGCCGCTCGACAAGATGCGCAAGCTGCCCGACGTCCAGGCCGGGCAACCCGCGCCGCAACAGCAGGCGCAGGGAGCGCAGAAATGAACGTGTTGCGTAACCCCGTGACGATCGGCTTCGCGGCGCTGGGGGTGGCGATCGTCGCCGCCGCGACCTTCGCGATCGTCCCCGAAACCAAGCAGGCGGTGATCCTGCGCTTCGAAAATCCGGTGACGACGATCAACCAATGGCAGCCGGGGCAAGTGATCGGCCGCACCGGCGCCGGGGTGATCATGCGCATCCCGTTCATCGACAAGATCGTGTGGGTCGACAAGCGCGTGCTCGACGCCGATCTCGACAATACGCTCGTGCTGTCGACCGATCAGCTGCGGCTCAACGTCGACGCCTTCGCGCGTTTCCGCATCGTCGATCCGCTGAAGGCGGTGACCTCGACCGGCTCGACCTCCGCCACTGAGGAGCGAGTCGCCGATCAGCTCCGCCCGCTGCTCGGCAATGCGCTGCGCAACGAGCTGGGCAAGGTGCCCTTCTCCTCGCTGCTGACGCCCGAGCGCGGCAAGGTGATGGACGCGATCCAGGATTCGCTCCAGCGCAATGCCAAGCAATATGGCGTCCAGATCGTCGACGTGCGGATCAAGCACGCCGATCTGCCCGAGGGCAGCCCGCTCGAAAGTGCGCTGCAATCGATGCGCACCGCGCGCCAGCAGGAGGCGAACACGATCCGTGCGCAGGGGCAGAAACAGGCGCAGATCGTCCGCGCCGAGGCCGATGCCACCGCGGCGCGCGTCTATGCCGACGCGTTCAGCAAGGATGCCGATTTCTATAACTTCTATCGTGCCATGCAGTCCTATCGTCATACCTTCGGGGCGGACGGCGGGCCTTCACCCGAAGGCGCGACGACGATCCTGATGTCACGCGACAACGCCTATCTGAAGGAATTCGAAGGTCGCGGGAAATGATCCGGCAGGCTGGGCGGGCGCCGAAAAACCGCCCAGCTTTCGGATCGTTCATATTCAATCGTCGTTCATCGGCGAAAGGCCATTGAAACGCGCCCGGCCGATGCCGGGTGATTGAGAGGAACATGAAGACCGTGCGCTACGCTTACGCCCTTACTGGCGCCCTCCTCCTCGGCGGCACTGCCGCCTCGCTGACGCTGCAGCGCCCCGCGATCGCGCAGCAGGCGCAGAACGAGCCGGGCGCAATCACCGCCACCGCGCCGCGCGCCGGCGCACCGATGAGCTTCGCCGACATGGTCGCGCGGCTCCAGCCGGCGGTAGTCAATATCTCCACCGATCAGAAGGTCACGCTCCAGCAGCCGACCAATCCCTTCGCAGGCACGCCGTTCGGCGATCTGTTCGGCCAGTTCGGCGGCGGTGGCCGCGGCGGCGCGCCGGTGACGCGCGAGGCGCAGTCACTCGGCTCGGGCTTCATCATCTCGCCCGACGGCTATATCGTCACCAACAATCACGTCGTCGCCGCGGGAATGCGCGGCGCGGTGGTCACCTCGATCCGCGTGACGCTGCCCGATCGCAAGGAATATGTCGCCAAGCTGATCGGCCGCGACACCGCGTCCGACCTCGCATTGCTCAAGATCAACGCCCCCGGCCCGCTGCCGTTCGTCCGCTGGGGCGATTCGGCGCATGCCCGGGTCGGCGACTGGGTGATTGCGATCGGCAATCCCTTCGGGCTCGGCGGCACCGTCACCGCGGGGATCATCTCCGCCGTCCACCGCGTCACCGGGCAGGGCGCCAACGATCGCTTCATCCAGACCGACGCGTCGATCAACCAGGGCAATTCGGGCGGCCCGATGTTCGACATGAACGGCAATGTGATCGGCATCAATTCGCAGATCTTCTCGCAGTCCGGCGGCAATATCGGCATCGGGTTTGCGATTCCGGCGGAGGAAGCGAGACCGATCATCGATACGCTGATGAAGGGCGGCACGGTCAAGCGCGGCTATCTCGGCGTCGGCATCCAGCCGGTGACCGACGATATCGCCGCCGCATTGGGGCTGCCCAAGAATTCGGGCGAGATCATCGGCCGCGTCGAGCCGAACGGCCCGGCGGCCAAGGCCGGGCTCCGCGCCGGCGACGTGGTGACCAAGGTCAACGGCACCGCGGTGACCCCGGACAACACCTTGTCCTACCTCATCGCCAGCGTCACCCCCGGCTCGACCGCGCGGCTCGACATCATCCGCGACGGCAAGCCGACCTCGGCCAATGTCACCGTCGCGACGCGCCCGCCGGAGGACCAGCTCGCCGCCACCAGCGGCAGCGGGGACGATTTCTCGGCCGATGACGACGACGATCAGTCGGGCCAGCAGCAGCAGGCGCCGTCCAACGCGATCGGCCTCACCGTTCAGCCGCTCACCGCGGCGATCGCGCGGCAGATCGGGGTCGATTCGACCGTGCAGGGCGTGGTCATCAGCCAGGTCGATCCGTCGAGCGACGCGGGGCAGAAGCTGCGCCGCGGCGACGTGGTCTCGGCGATCAACGGCACGCCGGTGCGCACCGCCGCCGATCTGGCGCGCGGGGTGCAGGCGGCGAAGGCCGCCGGGCGGCCGCAGGTGCTGCTGATGGTCGTGCGCGGGCGCAACCCCGGCGCGTTCATCGCGGTCAAGATCAAGTAATCCGGGGTTCAAACGGATGAGAGGGCGTCGCGCGGACCCACCGCGCGGCGCCCTTTTCGTTTGGGGCGGGCGAGCGGCAGGCCTGCCCGTCACCCTGGCCCCTTCGACTGCCTGCCACGGCAGGCGCTCAGGACATGCTTGAGCCGGGGTCCATCGTGCGCAACATCTTCCGTTCGCCCTGAGCCTGTCGAAGGGCGGCCCCAACGCTCGGGCGGCGGGACGCCGTTCGACAAGCCCAGGCCGAACGGCGGAGAGGAAATCTCGCGCCAACAGACGGCGCGTCAGAATCTCTCGCCTTGCACTTACCTCCGGTGGCCAGGGCCAGGACGACGGGGGTTGCAGAATCCCGATCGCGGCCCGCGCAAACGGCTTATATTTCTCGTCCAATGCTATAGTCTTTTCCCAGCACTGGTTTTCCCGGGAGTGAGCATGACCGACGGCATATTGATCGGCGCCGGCAGTGGGGGCGCGAACCCGCAGGTAATGCAATTGAAGCGCGCCAACCGCCACGGGCTGATCGCGGGCGCCACCGGCACCGGCAAGACGGTGACGATCCAGGGCATCATCGAGGGGCTGTCGGCGCAAGGCATCCCGTGCTTCGTCGCCGACGTGAAGGGCGATCTCGCCGGGATCGCGATGGCCGGATCGCCGCAAGCCAAGACCCACGAGGCGTTCGCCCAGCGCGCCGCCGAGATCGGGCTGACCGACTGGCATTATGCCGACAATCCGGTGCAATTCTGGGATCTCTACGGCGAGCAGGGTCATGCCATCCGCACCACTGTCAGCGAGATGGGGCCGCTGCTGCTCGCGCGGCTGATGGACCTGAACGAGGTGCAGGAGGGCGTGCTGACGATCGCCTTCCACGTCGCCGACAAGGAAGGGCTGCTGCTGCTCGACCTCGACGATCTGCAGTCGATGCTCGCCAATTGTGCCGAGCGCGCCGACGAGCTGACCACCACCTACGGCAATGTCTCCAAGCAATCGGTCGGCGCGATCCAGCGCTCGCTGCTCCAGCTGCGCAGCCAGGGGGCTGAGCATTTCTTCGGCGAACCCGCGCTCGACATGGACGATTTTCTACGCACCGACGACAAGGGGCGCGGCATCGTCAACATCCTCGCCGCCGATAAATTGATGGCGAGCCCGAAGCTCTATTCGACCTTCCTGTTGTGGCTGATGAGCGAATTGTTCGAGCATCTCCCCGAGGTCGGCGATCCCGACAAACCCAAATTGTGCTTCTTCTTCGACGAGGCGCATCTGCTGTTCGACGAGGCGCCCAAGGCGCTGCTCGACAAGGTCGAACAGGTCGTGCGGCTGATCCGGTCGAAGGGCGTCGGGGTCTATTTCATCACCCAGAACCCGATCGACGTCCCCGATACGATCGCCGGGCAGCTCGGCAACCGCGTCCAGCACGCGTTGCGCGCCTTCACCCCGCGCGATCAGGCGGCGGTGAAATCGGCGGCGCAGACTTTCCGCGCCAACCCAGGGGTCGATGTCGCCACCGCGATCACCGAGCTGAAGGTGGGCGAGGCGCTCGTCTCGCTGCTCCAGCCCGACGGCGCGCCCTCCCCGGTCGAGCGTACCTTGATCCGCCCGCCGGCGAGCCGGGTCGGCCCGATCACCCCCGACGAGCGCAAGGTGCTGGTCGAGACCGACGCGGTCGGCGCGAAATACGACACGTTGGTCAACCGCGAATCGGCGCACGAACTGCTCGCCGCCAAGACCGCCGAAGCCGCCGCCGCTGCGGCCGCCGCGCGCGCGCAGGACGATGCCGAAAAGGCCGCGGCGCTACAGGCCAAGCAGGATGCGCAGGCGGCGAAGGAAGCCGAACGCGCGCGCATCGCCGCCGAGCGCGAGGCGGCCAATTCGCCGTGGAACAAGGCGATCACCTCCGCCACCCGCGCGGCGAGTTCGTCGATCGGGCGGCAGGTCGCCAATGAGATTGGCAAACAGGTGTTCGGCGGGAGCAGCCGGTCGTCGTCGGGCGGCGGGATTATCGGCAGCGTGGTGCGCGGGGTACTCGGCGGGCTGTTCCGGCGCTAGGGGTGGGAACGTCGGGCGTTCGATCGGGGCAGGTTGAGCCGCCCGTTGTGCTCCTGCTCTACAAGGAGCGGACTACCACCCCCGCGAAGGCCGGAGTGGATCATATTTCGCGCACGATGCCATAGCCTCCTCGCTGCGCCCCTCCCTTGAACAAGGGAAGGGTCGGGGGTGGGTTGGGCCGCGGGGATACCGTTCCGCGCCGCCTCATACCCACCCACCCCTAGCCCTCCCTTCACCAGGGAGGGGAGCAAGAAGTGCGAGGGTTACCTTACTTCCCGCCGGCCTTCACCCACGCCTCGATCTTCGCCTCGAGCACCGGCATCGGCAGCGCGCCGGTATCGAGCACCTGCGCGTGGAAGGCGCGCGGGTCGAAGCGCGCACCCAGTTCCGCCTTGGCCTTGGCCTTCAGCCGCGAAATGGTGAGCTGCCCGATCTTATAGGCCAATGCCTGCCCCGGGATCGCGATATAGCGTTCGACCTCGGCGGTGGCGTCGGTCTTCGCCATCGGCGAATTGTCGAGCATATACTGGATCGACTGGTCGCGGGTCCAACCCTTGGCGTGGATCCCGGTATCGACCACCAGCCGCATCGCGCGCAGCATCTCGTCGTTGAGCCCGCCCATCCGCTGATAGGCGTCGGTTTCCATCCCGAGATCGTGCCACAGGCTTTCGGCGTAGAGCCCCCAGCCCTCGGCATAAGCTGTGTTGCCACCGAAGCGCATGAACGCCGGCAGCGCGGCATTTTCCTGCGCGATGCTGATCTGGAAATGATGCCCCGGCACCGCCTCGTGGAGGTAGAGCGTCTCCATCTCCCACATATAGCGCGAGGGGAGATCATAGGTGTTGTAGTAGAAAATCCCGGGCCGCGACCCGTCCGGCGTCCCCGAATTGTATGAGCCGCCCGCTTCGGTCTTTTCCTTATAGGCCGGCACCGGGCGAATCTCGAGCGGGGTCTTGGGGATCAGCGAGAATTGCTCGCGCACCCGCAGATCGACGCGCTTGCCGATCGCCTCATAGCCTTCGCGCAACTGCTCGGCCGATGCCGGCTGGAACTGCTTGTCGGTGCGCAGGAAGGTGAAGAAATCGGCGAGGCTGCCCTTGAAGCCGACCTTGGTCTTCTGCTGCTCCATCTCGGCGCGGATCCGCGCCACTTCGCGCAAGCCGAGCTGGTGGACGTCCTCCGCCTTGAGCGGCAGCGTCGTGTTCGATTCGATCAGATAATCGTAGAGCTTGGCCCCGCCCGGCATCGCCGACAGCCCGACGCTGTCGCGGGCATGCGCGAGATAATCATTGGCGAGGAAATCGCGCATCCTCTGATGCGCCGGGATCAGCACGTCGTGGATCTGCGCGGCATAAGCGGCGCGCAGCCGCGTCTGATCGGCGGCGGAAATCGTGTCGGGGAATTTCTTGACGGGCGCGTAGAACACCGATCCCTCGACCCCCTGATTGATCAGATTGTCGAACTGCTCGATCATGTTGCGCACGACCAGCTTGGGCTGGACGATATTGGCCCTTTCGCCCTGGCGGAACAGCCCGATCGCGCGATCGAGCGTCTCGGCATATTCGCGGTTGCGGGTGAGGTTGTTCTCGTAATCGACCAACGTCTTGAACGGCGCGGCCCCCTGCCCCGAGGCGAAATCGGGATAGAAGGTCTGGAAGCCGAAGAAATGGTCGATCGGGCGCAGCTTCTGCGGCGTCAGGATATCGGGCGCGAAACCGCGCAGCGCGATGTCATTCTGGTTGCGGAACACGTCATAGGCGATCTGGTCGACATGCGTCAGCTTGGCGCGGTCGATCCGCTTGAGCGCGGCGAGATCGTCCTCCAACGCCTTCTGCTCGGCGGCATAATGCGCCTCGGTCAGATAATCGCCGAGATGCGCGGCATAGCGCAGGTCGCCGCGGAAGATGCCCTCGATCGGATTGCGCTTGAGGTTCGCTTCGTCGCTGTCGTGGAACAGCTGCTTGAGCCTGGCGTCTTCGGGCCCGTCGCCCGGCTGCGGCGCCGGCGGCGGGACGGCCTGGCCCAGCGCGGGCGCGGCAACCAGGGCGGTGCCGGCCAGAAGCACGGCGGCAAGAAATTTACGCAAGCGGGTATCCCCTTTTTGGCTCTAGTGTACGACCCGAATATAACACTTCGCGGGTGGAGAAAAGCTGGTCTAGGCCGGGGACAAGCATCGCTCGGTTGCCGCGCGCGGCGCTTATCGCCATCTGCCTTCGCATTATGGCGAGCCTTCTCGATCCCGACGCGCGCGGTCGCGTCATTCTTGTCGGTGCCGGCCCGGGCGATCCCGGGCTGCTCACGCTGCGCGCGGCGGAGGCGCTGCGCCAGGCCGATGTGGTGGTCCACGACGGGCTGATCGATCCGCGCGTGCTCGATCTCGCGCCCGCGACCGCACAGCGCATCTCGGTCGCCAAGCGCCGCGCGCGCCACACCCTGCCGCAGGAAGCGATCAACGCGCTGATCGTCGCGCATGTGAAGGCGGGCAGCGTCGTCGTGCGGCTAAAGGGCGGCGACCCGTTCATCTTCGGCCGCGGCGGCGAGGAGGTCGAGGCGGTGCGCGCCGCGGGCCTCACCGTCGAGGTGATCCCCGGCGTCTCGGCCGCTTTGGGCTGCGCCGCGGCGGCGATGCTGCCGCTCACCCACCGCGATCACGCGAGCGCGGTCAGCTTCGTCGCCGGCCAGTGCAAGGGGCTGACCGAGCAGGATTGGTCGGGGCTCGCCGGGCAGGGCCGCACGCTCGTCATCTATATGGGCGTCGCGACCGCCGAGCAGATCGCCGACAAATTGATGGCCGACGGGGTCGCCCCCGACATGCCGGTCGCGGTGCTCGAAAAGGGCACCTTCGCCGATCAGCGCGCGCTCAAGACCCTGCTCGCCGATCTCGGCCCGATGGTCGCGCGCGAAGACGTCCAGAGCCCGGCGATCATCGTCGTCGGCGAGGTGGTGGAATTGAGCGACGCCGACGACAAGCTCGCGCGTTGGGCCAAAACAGCGGAGACATTGGCGTGAGGATTTTGACCGGGAACGACCTGCCCACCGGCGACGTGATCTGGTGGACCGGCGACGGCTGGTCGCGGCATGTCGAGGAGGCGGTCGATGTCGCCGATCAGGGCGAGCCGATCGCGCGTGCCGAGGAAGCCGCGCGGCGCGTCAACGGCGCCTATGTGATCGACGCGACGGAAACCCCCGACGGCCCGCGCCCGGCGCATATCAAGGATCGCATCCGCGCGCTCGGGCCGACGGTGCGCCCCGATCTGACGCTCAAGCCGGTCGACCCCAATGCCGGAAGCTGGGTGATTTGAACCATATGTCGCAGACAATGTCCCCACATCCGTTCGGGCTGAGCCTGTCGAAGCCCTGCACTTTCTTCCGCGCAGGAAGTGCAGCCCTTCGACAGGCTCAGGGCGAACGGGGGTAGGCCATCCTCTTTCCTTCCTCGCGAGGGAAGGAACGAGGGCGGATGGAAAGAGATAGGCCATGTACAAATACGACCAATATGACCAGGCGATCGTCGATGCGCGCGTCGACGAATTCCGCGATCAGGTGCGCCGCCGGCTCGCCGGGCAGATCACCGAGGATCAGTTCAAGCCGCTGCGGCTCAAGAACGGCCTCTATCTGCAGCTCCACGCCTATATGCTGCGCGTCGCGATCCCCTACGGCACGCTCAACGGCAAGCAGATGCGGATGCTGGGGCATATCGCGCGCAAATACGATCGCGGGTACGGCCATTTCACCACGCGGCAGAACATCCAGTACAATTGGATCAAGCTGCAGGACGCGCCCGATATCCTCGCCGATCTCGCGACGGTGGAGATGCACGCGATCCAGACGTCGGGCGAGAGCATCCGCAACCTGTCGTCAGATCAATATGCCGGCGCCGCAGCGGACGAGATCGCCGACCCGCGCCCCTGGGCCGAATTGCTGCGGCAGGCGACGACTTTCCACCCGGAATTCAGCTACTTGCCCCGCAAGTTCAAGATCGCGGTGACCGCCGCGGACGAGGATCGCGCGGCGATCCGGCTCCACGACATCGGGCTGAAGCTGGTGCGCAACGCGGCGGGCGAGCTGGGCTTCGAAGTCTATATCGGCGGCGGGATGGGGCGTACCCCGTTCGTCGCGCCGTTGATCCGCCCGTTCCTCCCCGCGGCCAATCTGTTCAGCTATCTCGAAGCCGCGCTGCGCGTGTGGAACCGCAACGGCCGCCGCGACAATATCCACAAGCAGCGGATCAAGATCCTCGTCCACGATCTCGGGCAGGAGGAATTCACCCGCCAGGTCGAGGCCGAGTGGCAGCATATCCTCGGCAATGCCTCGGACGTGCCGCTCGTCGAGGTCGAGCGGATCGCGACGCATTTCGCCCCGCCGCCGTTCGAGACCGGGCTGAGCGACGCGATCGATCGCAGCGATCCCGATTTCGCGCTCTGGGTCGATCAGAACGTCAAGCCGCACAAGGCGCCGGGCTATGCGATCGTCAACATCAGCCTGAAGCCCGTCGGCGGCATCCCCGGCGACGTTTCGGCCGAGCAGATCGACGTGATCGCCGATCTCGCCGAGCGCTATTCGTTCGACGAGCTGCGCGCGACGCATGCGCAGAACATCGTGTTGCCGCACGTTCGCAAGCGTGACCTTTATGAACTTTGGACCGCGCTGGCCGACGCGGGGCTGGCGACGCCCAACCTCGATCTGATCAGCGATATCATCGCCTGCCCCGGGCTCGATTATTGCAGCCTCGCCAATGCGCGCTCGATTCCCGTCGCGCAGAAGATCGCCGATCGCTTCGCCGATCTCGGCCGGCAGCGCGAGCTGGGCGAATTGAAGCTCAAGATCAGCGGCTGCATCAACGCCTGCGGCCACCACCACGCCGGGCACATCGGCATCCTCGGCGTCGACCGGAAGGGCACCGAGAATTACCAGCTCCTGCTCGGCGGATCGGGCGCGGAGGACGCCAGCCTCGGCAAGATCACCGGCCCCGGCTTCAACGAGGACGGGATCGTCGATGCGGTGGAGCGCGTGACCGACAAATATCTCGCGGTGCGGCAGGAGGGCGAGCGTTTCCTCGACACCTATCGCCGCGTCGGATTCGAACCGTTCAAGGAAGCAATTTATGGCTGACGATTTCCTGCGCTTCCGCGACGACGAGCCGACCGAGGAGCCGGCGGTGACGCTGGACGCCTTCCTCGATCAGACCAATTCCTCCGCGGTGCGGCTGGAAGCGGGCGAGGACGTGCGGCTGCTGTTGCCGCATCTCCACCATATCTCGCTGATCGAGGTCGATTTCCCGCGCTTCCGCGACGGACGCGGCTATTCCTCGGCGCAGATCCTGCGCGAGGCGGGCTATAAGGGCGAGTTGCGCGCCACCGGCGACGTGCTGGTCGATCAGATGGATCATATGCGGCGCTGCGGCTTCGACAGCTTCGCGCCCAATGCCCCGATCGACCCCGAGGTGCTGCGCGCGACGCTCGATCGCTACGCCTTCCGCTATCAGACCGCGGCCGATGCGGCGGTGCCGGTGTGGAAATTGCGGCATGGCTAATGCCGCGCGCGCGCTCGACATGATCGACGTGACGCCGGCGTTCGCCGCCGGCGACGCGGAGACATATGAGGCGCGTTTCGCCGGCGTGTCGACCGAGGACATGCTGGCCGATCTTCTCGCGAACGAGCTCAAGGGGCGCGTCGCGGCGGTGTCGTCGTTCGGCACCGAATCCGCGGTGCTGCTCCACATGATCGCGCAGGTCGACCGCGACGTGCCGGTGATCTTCACCAACACGCAGAAGATGTTCGGCGAGACGCTGGAATATCGCGACGAGCTCGCCGAGCGGCTGGGGTTCACCGATCTGCGCGTCTATCGCCCCGATCCGCGCATCCTCGCGGCGAAGGACGCCAATGGCCTGCGCTGGTCCTACGATCCCGACGGCTGCTGCGAGATCCGCAAGGTCGAGCCACTGCGCCGCGCGCTGGCGCCGTTCGACGCATGGATCTCCGGGCGCAAGGGGTTCCAGTCGAAGACCCGCAAGGCGCTGCCGCGGTTCGAGATCGACGAGGGGCGGCTGAAGCTCAACCCGCTGGCGGATTGGGACAAGGCGCGGCTCGAAGCCTATTTCGACGCGCACGACCTGCCGCATCACCCGCTCGAGGCGGACGGCTATCCGTCGATCGGGTGCAAGCCGTGCACGTCGAAGGTGCTCCCCGGCGAGGACCCCCGCGCCGGCCGCTGGCGCGGCTGGGACAAGGTCGAATGCGGGATCCATCTGCCGACCAAGCCGGGTGAGGAACCGGTTTTCTGATTTAGCTGCCTTCCTTCTTGCTCCCCTCCCTGGAAGGGAGGGGTTGGGGGGTGGGTAGGCCCGCGAGGATCGACAAGGCTCGCCAGAATCGCCTCGGCGACTCCGTCGGGATTTTTCCGCACCTCGCTGTTCCAGAACCGCATGACCCGCCAGCCAAGCTTTTCGAGAAAGACCGTCCGCGCCGCGTCGCGTTCGGCGTTTTCGATATGCTGGCTGCCGTCGATTTCGATGGCCACCTTTGCTGTACGGCAAGCGAGATCAAGAATGTAGCGCCCGACCGGAAGCTGTCGCGTGAAGCGCGGGCGGGCGTGGCGCAGGCGTTCCCACCCACCCCCGACCCCTCCCTTCCAGGGAGGGGAGAAGAAGGAGGGGAGTAACCCCGCCTCAATACCCCGCGTAATCGCTGAACCGCGTGATCGTCGGGTCGAAGCGCAGCACCACCTTGCCCGTCGCGCCGTGGCGCTGCTTGGCGACGATCAGCTCGGCGAGGCCGAACACCCGCTCCATATCGGTCGCCCATTTGGCATGGTCTTCGAAGATCTTGCCGTCGTCGCCTTCCATCGGGCGCTTGGGCTCCTTCTGCGCGACGTAATAATCCTCGCGGAACACGAACCATACCATATCGGCGTCCTGCTCGATCGAGCCCGATTCGCGCAGGTCGGACAGCTGCGGGCGCTTGTCCTCGCGCTGTTCGACCGCGCGGCTGAGCTGCGACAGCGCCAGCACCGGGACATTGAGATCCTTCGCCAGCGTCTTCAATCCGCGCGAAATCTCGGAGATTTCCTGGACGCGATTGCCGTCGCTCGATTTGCCGCTGCCGGTGAGCAACTGGAGGTAATCGACCACCACCAGCCCGATCTCATTATTGTGCCGCCGCTGCAGCCGGCGGACGCGGGTGTGGAGCGCGCCGATCGAGAGTCCACCGGTATCGTCGATGAACAGCGGCAGGTTTTCGAGCTCGGCCGCGGCGGTCGCCAGCTTCTCGAATTCGGCGCGGCTGATCTTGCCCATGCGCAGCGCCTCCGAGCTGATCCCCGACTGTTCGGCGAGGATACGCGTCGCGAGCTGGTCGGCGGACATTTCGAGGCTGAAGAAGGCGACCTTCGCCCCCACCGACTGCGACGGCGGAATCCCGTCCTCCATGTCGCGCATCCAGCGCCGCGCGGCGTTGAACGCGATATTGGTGGCGAGCGAGGTCTTGCCCATGCCGGGGCGGCCGGCGAGGATCATCAGATCCGAATGGTGCATGCCGCCGATCTTGGCGTTGACCGAATCGAGCCCGGTCGTGACGCCCGAGAGATTACCCCCCGAATTGAGCGCGCGTTCGGCCATCTTGACTGCCATCGTCGTCGCCTGGACGAAGGTCTTGACGCTGCTTTCCGCCCCGCCGTCGGCGGCGACCTTGAACAGTTCCTCCTCGGCCGCCTCGATCTGCGCCCGCGGATTGACCTCCTCCGAGGTATCCATCGCGCGATCGACGAGGGTCCGCCCCACCGTTACCAACGCGCGGAGCATCGCGAGATCGTAGATCTGCTGCGCGAACTGCCGCGCGCCGATCAGCCCCGCCCCCGATCCGGTGAGGCTGGCGAGATAGGCCGGGCCGCCGAGCTCCTTCATCCCCTCGTCCGCCTCGAACATCGGGCGCAAGGTCACCGGGGTGGCGAGCATGTCGCTGCTGCGCAACGTCTTGATCGCGGCGAAGATGCGGCCGTGGAGCGGCTCGTAGAAATGCCCCGGCTCGATCCGGTCGACGATATCGTCGGCCAGCCGGTTGTCGATCATCATCGCACCGAGCAGCGCCGCCTCTGCCTCGACGTTGCGCGGGAGTTGCATCGGTTCGGCCGGCTGGGCGGCATGGTTGAAAGCGAGCGTGGCCATCTGGCCACCTTCTACGCCCCCTGCGGCGCGGCTCAACCGCATTGCGCCGAATGAGTTGTGGAAAACGGGGGCGGATTGTCGCGGGCCGAGTTCGTCTCTATCGCAACCACAATGGCCGATCCGCGGATCATCGATGTCGAGCTGGACGAGCGCACGATCCTGTGGCGCTCGGCCGATATCGAGCAGGAGCGGCGGATCGCGATCTTCGATCTGATCGAGGGCAATTATTTCGCGCCGCAACGCGAACATGCCGACGGCTATGCCGGCCCCTACCGCCTGTCGCTGGCGGTGGAGGAAGGCCGGCTGGCGATGGGGATCCGCCGCGAGGACGGCACGCATCTCGAAACCCTGGTGCTCGCGATGGGGCGCTTCCGCCGCCCGATCCGCGATTATTTCGCGATCTGCGACAGCTATTTCCAGGCGATCCGCCAATCGACCGCGCAACAGATCGAAACGGTCGACATGGCGCGCCGCGCCATCCATAACGAGGCGGCGGAGCTGCTCAAGGAGCGGCTGGCGGGGAAGATCGAAATCGATTTCGATACCGCGCGCCGCCTGTTCACGTTGATCTGCGTGCTGCACATCAAAGGTTAAAGGTAAAATGTGGGGGTTGGGGCGATTCGTGCTGATCGCGGCGTCGTTGCCGCTCGTCGGGGTGGCGGGCTGGCAATATGCGACACGCTGGCAGCCGTCGATCGAGCATTATCCGGTCCAGGGGGTCGATGTCGGCGCCGAGGATGGCGCGATCGACTGGAACACCGTGTCGGCGCGCGGCGCCGATTTCGCTTATGCGGTGGCGACGCGCGGCGCGCGCGAGCGTGATCCGACGTTCGAGGCCAATTGGCGCGGGATCGAGGCGGCGGGGATGCGCCGCGGCGCGGTGCTGGTCTATTCCTTCTGCCAGCCCGCGATCGACCAGGCCAATGCGTTCAACACCTTCGTCCCGCGCGACGAGAATGCACTGCCGGTGGCGATCGACATCAGCTACGACGATGCCTGCGCCGCTCGCCCCGAGCGCGGCGCGCTGATCGCCGAGCTCAAATTGCTCGCCACGACGATCGAGGCGCATATGCGCAAGCCGGTGCTGCTGCGCGTCGCCAAGCCGGTCGAGAAGGATTACGAGATCACCGCCGCCTTGCCCCGCAACCTGTGGGCGACCGGCAATTTCCTTGCGCCTTCTTATGCCGCGCGACCGTGGCGGCTGTGGCGCGCCAGTGATATGCGCCGGGTCGACGGGATCGAGGCCCCCGCCAATTGGGACGTCGCCGCGCCATGACCGAAATCCCCTCCCCCGCCGAACTGATCGCCGCCGCGCGCGCCGCCGCGCGCCATGCCCACGCGCCTTATTCGCGCTTCGCGGTCGGCGCGGCGCTGCTGCTCAGCGACGGAACGGTGATGACCGGGGCGAATGTCGAGAATGCGAGCTACGGCCTGTCGCTCTGCGCCGAGACGGTCGCGGTGGCGAGCGCCAGCGCGGCGGGCCGGCTCACCGATATCGTTGCGGTGGCGGTGATCGGCGGGGTGATGGACGCGCACGGCATCCCGATCGGCACCGCCACGGTCAATCCGTGCGGCCGTTGCCGCCAGGTGCTCAACGAGGCGGCGCAGATGGGCGGGCGCG
>NZ_MKRR01000141.1:46245-59406 GCF_001897045.1 Sphingomonas sp. 66-10 | reverse complement strand
TTGAAACAGCCCCTCGCTCTCCCCGTTCGGGCTGAGCTTGTCGAAGCCCTGCCCTTTCTTCCTGGAAGAAGTGCAGCTCTTCGATAAGCTCAGGGCGAACGGAGCGGTATCTAGCCTCTATCCCAAAGCATTCGCGCTCGCATCCCCCAGATCCGACCCGCCGTCGACATTGAGGATCGTCCCGGTGATATATTTAGCCTCCGGGCTGGAGAGGAACAGCGCGGCGTCGGCGATATCGCGCTTGGCACCGTAATCGCGCAGCGCGAGCCGGCCCTTGATCTGCTTCTCGCGATCGGGATCGGCTAGACGGCGCATCCCCTCGGTATCGCCGATCGGCCCGGGCGAGATCGCATTGACCCGCCCCCCCGCCGGCCCCCATTCGAGCGCGAGGCATTTGGTCACCATATTGACCCCGGCCTTGGCGGCGCAGGCGTGGATCTGGAAGCTCATCGGGTGGACCGCCTGCCCCGCGGTGATCGCGATCAGCGACGCACCCGGCTTGACGAGGTGGTCCCAGCTCGCGCGGAACACGTTGAACGTGCCGAGCAGATCGATGTCGACTACCGTCTTGAACGCATTGGCGCTGAGCTTGACCGCCGGCGCGAGGAAATTGCCCGCCGCGCCCGAGACCAGCACGTCGATCGCGCCGTGCGCCGCGACCGCATCAGCATAAGCTGCCTCCAGCCCCGGATAATCGCGCACGTCGCAGGCGATGCCGAGCGCAGTCGCTCCCGCGTCCCTCAGGCCCTGCGCGGCGGCGGCGATCTTCTCCTCGCTGCGGCTGAGCACGGTGATTTTAGCGCCTTCACGCGCGAAGCCGTGCGCGATCTCGAGGTTGATCCCGCTCGACGCGCCCGCGACGAAAACATGCTTGCCCGCAAACCGCCCCGACATGGCTTCCTCTCCGATCGATTGTCAGTCGGTCGTTACGCTTACCGACAGCTCGATGATCGGCAAGGGTTCTTCGGGCATCCCGCCGATGCTCACCGCGGTGCGCGAGGTGAAATTGAAGGTCATCAGCGCGACCAGCGCGGCGGCGATCTCCTCGCGGGTGAAGGCGGCGGCGATCCGCGGCGCGAGATCCGGCGCGATTCCGGCGGGAAAGCCGAGATAGCAGTCGGCGAGCGCGATCGCGCTCTTCTCGCGCTCGGAAAGCGCGCTGTCCTGATAGCCCGGCGCGATCATATCCGCGCGTTCCTCGGTCAGCCCGTCGGCGCGCGCGACGTCGTAGCGCACCGATTTGCAGAACACGCAATTGACCGTGCGCGCATTGCGCAGCCGGATGATTTCGAGCAGCGCGGGAGGAACGATCGTGTCGTTCCACACATGGCCGTTGAGCGCGATGATCTCCGACACGGTTTCGGGGACCAGCCCCAAGGCGCTGTCGCGGATCGTATTGCCGGTCTGGGTGCCGGGGGTGCCGACGCGGGGGGTGTCAGACATGCGCCGCCTCCTTGGCGCTGGTGTGGGCGGAGAGATCGCGCAGGCAGCGCGCCGTGCGGATACGGCCGTCGATCAGCCCGAGCGCCTCGATCAGCAGCACCAGCCCCGGCTCGCCATAATGCGCCTTGACCGCATCCGCCGCCTCGTCGGTGATCGATTGCGCGTCGAGCCAATAATATTCGGCGAAGAGCAATGCCGCGGCATAAGCCGGGTCGGCCGGCGCCTGCCCGGCGAGCACCGCGTCGCGCTGCCCCGCGGCGAGCGCCACCGCCGGATTGGCCGCCGCCATCTCGCCCGCATCGTCATGTAGTCGCGCGAAGGTCAGCCGGCACAATTCGAGCAGATCGGGCGGGATGCGCCGCTGGGTCCACAGCCCCGCCCACAAACGCGCGAAGCTCTCGGCCGAGGCGCCCGCGGGCGCGAGATGCCGGTCGAGGGTGAGGCTGGTACAATCGGGCATCGCTCTTTCTCCGGTGGAAATCAGCCGTGCTGCGGGGCGAGCGCCTGCCGCACGATCTCGGCGACGTCGGGGCCGGGCGCGCCGAGCCGCGCGGCGACGCTCACCCCCTGCGTCGTGACGAGCAGCCAGCCCGCGACCGCATCGGGATCGAGATCGGCGCGGATCGATCCGCCCACCTGCGCGCGCGCGACGAGCCCGGCGAAGGCGGCGACATAGCGCGCGTAATAACGATCGACGATGGCCGCGACCTTGGCGTCTGACCGGCCGAGCTCGACCACGCTGTTGGTGACCAGGCAGCCGCGCGCGTCGAAGCCGTCGCGCGCCACCGTCGCGAAGAAATGCGCCAGATCGTCCAGATCGTCCCCGCCCTCGAGGATCGCCAGATAAGGCGCGGCGATCGTCGCGACGTAGAAATCGAGCGCGTCGAGATAGAGCCCCGCCTTGCCGCCGAACGCGGCGTAGAGGCTGTGCCGGTTGACCCCGGCGCGCCTGGTCAGATCGTCGACGTTGCAATCGCCGACCCCGTCCTCCCAGAATTGCAGCGCGGCGAGCTCGATCACGCGTGCGCGGTCATAAGCGATCGGGCGGGCCATCGACGCTCCCGGGTTTCGAATTCCAGAACATATATTCTGCAATTCGATCCGCGCATGTCAACGCGCAATCGCGCGCGCCTGGCCGGTCATGTCATGAGTTTGGTACGGGTGGTCGGACTCGAACCGACAAGTTGTTGCCAACGGCGGATTTTGAGTCCGCTGCGTCTACCAATTCCGCCACACCCGCGTGCCGATTGGCGCTTGGAAGGCCAATGGATCGACTGAGCGCGCCTATAAGCGAGGCTTTGCGAGATTGCCAGACGGGAAAATGTCGTTTCGCTCAGCCGCCGTGCAACATCGTCGCCTGGACGTTTTCGACGAAGGTGCGTTCCTCGCGCCGGATGATCTTTTCGGACTGGGCGAAGGCGAAATTCGCCCTCGCTTCAGGGTCGTCGCGCAGGCGTGCGCGATATGCCTCATAGGCCGCAAGGCTATCGAACGCGATCAGCCCCCAGCCGATGTCGTTGGTGCCTTCGTGGGGGAGGAAATAGCCGATCAACTTGCCCCCGGCGCGCGGGATGATCGTCGCCCAGTTTTCGGCGTAGCGGCGAAAGGCATCGCGACGCGCGGGATCGATCTCGTAACGGATGAAGCAGGTGATCGCGGGCATGGAGCGTCTCCCGGTAAAGCTGAGGCCGACGGGCCAGGGGAAGCACGCCCCGAACGCGATCAGCGCCGCGGCGCCGACTTCTCGACGACTGGCATCGCACGCGACCGGTTCGGGGATCGACATCATGCGTTTCTATCGGTGCGGGCGGGATTATGCTTCGCTCCCGATCGAATGATGGGGTTCATGCGATGATGAGATCCGCGGTGATGATGCTTGCGGCGGCAGCGACCGCACCCGCCGCGCCCGAGGTACGCCAGCTCGATCTTCCCGGCATTTCCAGCGCGATGTGGGAATCGCATCCGGCGATCGACCCGCTAACAGGCGATCTCTGGTTCGTGCGCAGCGACGCCGGCTTTTCCGGCTGGCGGCTGTACATGTCGCGCTGCGTACGCAACCGATGGACCGCCGCCACGCCGGCGCCGACCGCCGCCCCCGGGCTCGAGGCGGATCCGTGGTTCACCCGCGACGGCCGCACCCTGTGGTTCATTTCCAGCCGCGCGACCGGCAGCGCCGGGAGCAAGGGGCTGGATATCTGGCGCGTCAGCCGCGCCCGCGACGGCGGGTGGGAGGCCCCGGAAAAGCTGCCCGCGCCGGTCAATTCGGATGATGCCGAATGGTTTCCGCGCGTCGCCCCCGACGGATGGCTCTATTTCGGGTCGCGGCGGCCCGGCGGGCTGGGCAAGGACGACATCTGGCGCGCGCGCCAGGCGGCCGACGGGCGCTGGACGGTCGAGAATGCCGGCCCCGCGATCAACACCGCCGACGCCGAATATGAGTTCGCGCCCGCGCCGGACGGCAAATGGGGCGTTCTCGCCACCGACAAGGGGTTGTTCCGCATCGAGCACACGCCGGCGGGGTGGCGCCGCGCCGGGCGGTTCGGGCCGACGGTCAACGCCAATGGCACCGAGATCGGCCCGCTGATCGCGCGCGACGGGCGCAGCTTCGTCTTCTCGCGCGATGCGGGCGCCGGCAAATCGGGCGAATTGTTCGTCGCCCGGCTCGGCGCGTCACGGGCGGGGCCGACCCGATGCGACTGGCCGCCTCAGCGCGGGTCGTCGTGGCGGCGATAGGCGCCCTTGGTATCGCCGGGGCGATGCAGGCTGCCGTCGGGCGCCACTTCGAGTTCGAGCTTGTCGAACGCCGGGCGCTCGTCGCCGCCGGATTCGGCGGTCAGCGTCAGCTTGTCGCCATCGGCGCTCCAGCGCCCCGTCGCATCGACATCCATCGCGCCATAGGACAGATACCATTGGAAACGATGATCGGGCAGCAACAACAGCTCCGATCCGGTCTCCATCACACCTTCGAGATAATAATGCCCGGCGAGCGCCGGCGCATCGGGCGCCGCGACCGCCGCGCCGGATAGTGCGAGCGCGCCCGCGAGCCAAAATGCTGCTTTGGGCAACGTCCGCCACGCCAGCTTCATCTTCATTCCCTTTTCGCTTCGCGCCGCGCGGCCCGGCGCGATCTTCTCACGGCCGGGCCAATCGCGGTTCTCTTTCGCCCGTGCTTCCAATCTATTGTCTCCTACGATGACGCAAGGGACACAAGCGGTGAACGATCAGGCCGCAATGGGGCCGCTGGCGCGGCAATTGCTCAAGCTCGAAGAGGGCGAGCGCGCGCAACAGCTTCATATCGGGCTGCAGCTCGCCCGCGCGAGCCAGGTCACGCTGCTGCGCCTGCAACTTGCGCTCCACGGCGCCGACCGGCGCGGCGCGATGGCGGCGCTCGACAGCCTGCTCGATCTCGATGCCGAGATGGAAAGCCTCGCGGCGGCGACGCTCGGCAGCGAGGGGTATGAAACCGCCCAGGATCAGGCGGTGGCCGAGCATATCGCGCGCGAGAAGGCGGCGATCGCGGCGGAAAAACATCTGCTGACCGGGCATGTCGGGCGCGCCGATCCCGGCGGCGACGGGGATTTCCCGGGGGAAGCGCCGAGCGAGCTCCACTTCGCCGCCAGCCCGCCGGTCCCGACGGTGGTGCTCGCCGACGATCCCGAGGCGGACGCACGCTATGCCCCCGAACCGCGCCGATCGCGCTGGCCGGTCGTGCTGGCGCTAATCTGTCTGCTGGCGATCGGTCTCGGCGTGTTCGTCTATCTCCGGCCGGAGCAGGCCGCCGGCCTCGCCGATCAAGCGCGCGCGCAGGCGATGGCGCTGATGGCCCGGTACAGCTGAAGAAGCCTCTTCCGTCATTCCCGCCTTTGCGGGAACGACGGGAAGGGTTACTCAATAAGATTTGGGCAGCCCCAGCTTGCGCTCGGCGATATTGCTGAGGATCAGTTGCGGGCTGACCGGCGCGATATAGGGCACCCAGATTTCGCGCAGAAAGCGCTCGACGTGATATTCCTTGGCATAGCCATAGCCGCCGTGGGTGAGGATCGCGGTCTGGCACGCCTTCATCCCTGCCTGTGAGGCGAGCAATTTGGCGGCGTTCGCCTCCGGCCCGCACGGCAGCCCTTTGTCGAGCAGGCTGGCGGCGGCCATCACCATATGGTTCGCCGCCTCGAGCTCGGCCCAGCTTTGCGCCAGCGGGTGCTGGACGCCCTGGTTCATCCCGATCGGGCGATCGAAGACGACGCGATCCTTGGCATATTGCGTCGCGAGCCGCAGCGCGCCCTGCCCGATCCCGACGGCTTCCGCCGCGATCAGGCAGCGTTCGGCGTTCATCCCGTGGAAGATGTAATCGAGCCCCTTGCCTTCCTCCCCGATGCGGTCGGCGGCGGGCACGGGGAGGTTGTCGATGAACAATTCGTTGGTGTCGACCGCCTTGCGCCCCATCTTTTCGATCTCGCGCACGTCGACGAAATCGCGATCGAGCCGGGTGTAGAACAGGCTCAGCCCGTCGCTGCGCTTCGTCACCTGGTCGATCGGGGTGGTGCGCGCGAGGATCAGCATATGATCCGCCACCTGCGCAGTGGAGATGAACACCTTCTTCCCCGAGATGTAATAGATATCGCCCCTGCGCTCGGCCTTCACCTTGAGCTGAGTGGTGTTGAGCCCGGTATCGGGCTCGGTGACCGCGAAACACGCCTTGGTCTCGCCACGGGTGAAGGGCGGCAGCATCCGCCGTTTCTGCTCCTCGGTGCCGAACAGCACCACCGGGTGCAGCCCGAAGATGTTCATATGGATCGCGGAAGCCGCCGCCAGCGCCCCGCCCCCGGCGGCGATGGTGCGCAGGAACAAGGCCGCCTCGGTGATGCCGAGCCCCGCGCCGCCATATTCCTCCGGCATCGCGATGCCGAGCCAGCCGCCGCGCGCCACCTCCTGGAAATAATCCTCGGGGAAACCGCCGTGCAGATCGCGGTCGAGCCAGTAATCGAGACCGAACTTTTCGCAGATCTTCTCCGCCGCGGCGATGATCGCCTGCTGGTCGGCGCTCAGCGAATAATCCATCTCTGCCCGCTCCTCTGCCGCTCGACTCGCTTCGGCGAATTTTCTAACGACCGTTGGACTTTTATGTCGTGCGACGTCAACGGCACCGGCCGGGACCCGAAGGGAGGAAAAGTGTCCGACACCGCGCCGAAGCGGCTGAAGAAACGCGATGTCACCCGCGCGACGATCCTCGCGGCGGCGGCGGGGCGCTTCGCTGAAAAGGGCTATGCCGATTGCTCGCTGCGCGACGTCGCCGCGCTGAGCGGATTGCAGGCGGGCAGCGTCTATTATCATTTCTCCTCCAAGGAGGAATTGCTCGACGAGGTGCTCAAGGCCGGGATCGAACGGCTGACCAAAGCGGTGACCGCGGCGGTCGACGCGCTCGGCGAGACGGCATCGGTGACCGAGCAATTGCGCGCGATGATCCGCGCGCACGTCGCCTGCTTCCTCGATCCCGAGGGCGATGCGAATACTTATTTGCGGATCTACGAATATCTGCCCCCGGTGATGAAGCGCAGCCCGCGCAACAGCCGGCTGGCCTATGCCAAGATCTGGTTCGCCGCGTTCGATCGCGGGGTGGCGGCGGGCGAATTCGCCGCGTCGATCGACGGGACGATGTTCGTCTCGTTCCTGCTCGATTCGATGAACGGGGTGACCGAATGGTTCCGCCCGGCGCGGATGACGATCGACGGGGTGTGCGAGGTGATCGAAACGGTGATGCTGGGGGGGATATCGACTGCATCGGAGGGCGCAGCCGAATTGCAACGCTGAACTGCTCCCCTCCCTGGTGAAGGGAGGGGAGAAGGAAGGTCAGGTGATAACGTCCGGTGCCGTCCGCCCGGTGTGCCGCGTGATCCCCGCGATCGCGTCCGCCGCGGCGACCAGATCGGCGAGCATCGCCCCGGTCTCCGCCGCCAGATCGCCCACCGGGGGCTCGTAGCGTTCGAGATAGACGCGCAGCGTCGCCCCGCTGGTGCCGGTGCCCGACAGGCGGAAGACGACGCGGCTGCCACCCTCGAACAGCACCCGCACGCCCTGATGCGCGCTGACCGAGGCGTCGGTCGGATCGCGATAGGCGAAATCGTCGGCCTCGACGACGGTCAGCGCGCCGAAGCCGCGGCCCGGCAGCGTATCGAGCGCGGCGCGCAGATCGCGCATCAGCGCATCGGCGGCGGCGCTGTCGACGCCCTCATAATCGTGCCGCGCATAATAATTGCGGCCGAAGCGCGCCCAATGCTCGCGCGCGATCTCCGCCACCGAGCGGCCGGTCGCGGCGAGGATGTTGAGCCACAGCAGCACCGCCCATAGCCCGTCCTTCTCGCGGACGTGATCCGATCCGGTGCCGGCGCTTTCCTCGCCGCAGATCGTCGCCATCCCGGCGTCGAGCAAATTGCCGAAGAATTTCCACCCGGTCGGGGTCTCGAACGCGGGGATGCCGAGCGCGGCGGCGACGCGATCCGCCGCGGCGCTGGTCGGCATCGAGCGCGCGATGCCCCTCAATCCGACGGCATAGCCCGGCGCGAGCTGCGCATTGGCGGCGAGCATCGCCAGACTGTCCGACGGGGTGATGAAGATCCCGCGCCCGATGATCAGATTGCGATCGCCGTCGCCGTCCGAGGCGGCACCGAAATCGGGGGCGTAGGGGGCCATCATCGCGTCATAGAGCGCGCGGGCATGGACGAGATTGGGATCGGGGTGATGCCCGCCGAAATCCTCCAGCGGCACCGCGTTGCGCACCGTGCCCGGCGCGAAGCCGAGCCGGCGTTCGAATATCTCGACCGCATAGGGGCCGGTCACCGCGCTCATCGCGTCGAACGCCATCGAGAGGCCGGCGGCGCGGATCGCGGGGAAATCGAACAGCCGCTCCATCAGATCGGCATAGTCGGCGACCGGATCGATCACCTCGACCGTCATCCCCGCGACCTCACTGGTGCCGAGCGTGTCGATATCGACATCGGGCGCGGCGGCGATGCGATAATTGTCGAGCGTCGTGGTGCGGCGGAAGATCGCGTCGGTGATCGCCTCGGGCGCGGGGCCGCCGTTGGCGATATTATATTTGATCCCGAAATCCTCGTCGGGGCCGCCCGGATTGTGGCTCGCCGACAGGATCAGTCCGCCGATCGCGCCGAGCCGGCGGATCAGGTTCGACGCCGCCGGGGTCGAGAGGATGCCCCCTTGCCCTACCACGACGCGCGCGAAGCCGTTGGCCGCGGCCATGCGGATCGCCTTGCCGATCACTTCGCGATTGAGGAAACGCCCGTCGCCACCGATCACCAGCGTCGCGCCGGCCTTGCCCTCGACCACGTCGAACACCGACTGGATGAAATTCTCCGCATAATGCGGCTGCTGGAACAGCCGCACTTTCTTGCGCAGCCCGGAGGTGCCCGGTTTCTGATCGGAATAGGGGGTGGTGGCGACGGTTTCGATCATGCGACGGTTACACTCCCAGCATCGTCATCCCAGCGAAAGCTGGGATCTCGCGCCTCAAGCACGGCGCCTGACGCAGGAGACCCCAGCTTTCGCTGGGGTGACGGATATTTTCGCTGGGGTGACGGATAATGTCGCGCGAGTGAAGGGTAAATTGACGCGCCTATCGATCAGACGGTGAAGCTTTCCCCGCAGCCGCACGCGCCCTTGGCATTGGGGTTGTTGAACACGAAGCCGGCGGTGAAATCGTCCTCCACCCAGTCCATCGTCGAGCCGATCAGATAAAGGATCGACCCGCCGTCGACATAGAGCGTCCCGCCCGGGGTCTCGATCTTCTCGTCGAACGGCTTGGCCTCGGTGACGTAATCGACCGAATAAGCGAGCCCGGAGCAGCCGCGTCGCGGGGTGGAGAGCTTGACCCCGATCGCGCCCTCGGGCGCCTTGGCCACCAGCGCGGCGATGCGCGCCTCGGCGGTCGGCGTGAGGATCAGCGCGGCGGGGCGCGCGCGGGTCTTGACCTCGGTCATCTCACAGCATCCCCAGTTCGAGCCGCGCCTCGTCCGACATCTTGGCCGGGTCCCACGGCGGATCCCACACGAGGTTCACATCGACGATCGCGATCCCCGGCACCGCGCCGACGCGCAGCTCGACCTCGCCCGGCATCGATTCGGCGACCGGGCAATGCGGCGTGGTGAGCGTCATCGTCACCGCGCAATGCCCGGCATCGCTCACCTCGACGCCGTAGATCAGCCCGAGATCGTAGATGTTGACCGGGATTTCCGGGTCGTAGATTTCCTTGAGCGCCTCGATCACCGCCTCGTAGAGCGCGCCGCCGGGCTCGCCCGCGGCGATGCCGGTCGGCTGCTGCGCGAGGAAGCCCGCGAGATAATCGCGTTTGCGCGCGAAGGTCTCGGCCGGCGTATCCGGCGCATCCTCCACCCGCGCGCGCGGCGGCGCGGGCACCGCGTCCACTTCCTCGATGCGGATCGGGTCGTTCATCCGAAAATCCTCGTCACTCGCTCGATACCCTTGACCAAAGCGTCGATATCCGCCGCCCGGTTGTACACGCCGAAACTCGCCCTTGCGGTCGCCTCGACGCCCAGCGCCTCCATCAGCGGCTGCGCACAATGATGACCGGCGCGGATCGCCACCCCGGCCTCGTCCAATATGGTGCCGACATCGTGCGGATGCACCCCGTCGACCGCGAAAGAGACGATTCCCGCCGCGTCCGCCGGGCCGAACAGCCGCACCGAATTGATCCGCCCGAGCCGCTCGCGCGCATCGGCGACCAACGCGGTTTCATGCGCGTGGATGCGATCGAGGCCGATGTTTTCGACATAATCGATCGCCGCGTGGAGCCCGACGACGCCGACGATATGCGGCGTCCCCGCCTCGAACCGCGTCGGCGGCGGGGCGTAGGTCGTTTTGGCGAAGGTGACGCGATCGATCATCGATCCGCCGCCCTGATAGGGCGGCATCGCCTCGAGCAGTCCGGCGCGCCCCCACAACACCCCGATCCCGGTCGGGCCGTAGAGCTTGTGCCCCGAAAAGACGTAGAAATCGCAATCGAGCGCGGCGACGTCGACCGCCATGCGCGGCACCGCCTGGCACCCGTCGACGAGCAGCTTGGCGCCGACCGAATGCGCGAGATCCGCCGCGCGGCGCACATCGAGCACCGAACCGAGCACGTTCGAGACATGCGCCAGCGCGACGAGCTTGTGCTCGGGGCGCAGCATCGCCGCCATCGCATCGAGATCGATCCGCTGGTCGGGGGTCAGCGGCACCACGTCGATATGCGCGCCGACGCGCTCGGCGACGAGTTGCCAGGGGACGATATTGGAATGATGTTCGAGCTGGCTCAGCAGGATGCGGTCGCCGGCCTTGAGCTGAGTCCCCGCCCAGCTATGCGCGACGAGGTTGATCGCCTCGGTCGCGCCGCGGACGAAGACGCAGTCATTCTCCTGCGCGCCGATGAACCCTGCCACCCGCCGCCGCGCCGCCTCATAAGCGAGCGTCATATTGGCCGAACGCTCATAGACCCCGCGATGCACCGTGGCGTAATCGGTGCCATAGGCCCGCGCGATCGCATCGATCACCGCGCGCGGCTTCTGCGCGGTCGCGGCGGTGTCGAGATACGCCCAACCCGCGGGGATCGCGGGGAAATCGGCGAGCATGTCGAGCGCCTGTTCGGCGGCGGTGACGGTCACAGCGCCGCCTCCAGCCACGCATCGGCATCCGCCTCGAACGCGTCGCGCACCGTCTCATGCCCGATCCGCCCGATCGCGTCGGCGACGAAGGCGTGGGTCAGCAGCGCCTCGGCGCGCGCCGGCGGGATGCCGCGGCTTTCGAGATAGAAAAGCGCGCGCGCATCGAGCTCGCCGACGGTCGCGCCGTGCGCGCATTTTACGTCGTCGGCGAAAATCTCCAGCTCGGGCTTGAGATTGACCGTCGCGGTGCGATCGAGCAGCAGCCCGCGCAGACTCTGCTCGCCGTCGGTCTTCTGCGCGTGGCGCGCCACCTCGGCGCGCGCCGCGAGACTGGCCTGCGAGCGATCGGCGGCGACTGCGCGCCACACCTGACGGCTGGTGCCGTTGGGCTCGGCGTGGTGGACGGCGACCGCGCATTCCTGGCGCTGCTCGTCGCGAGTCAGCAGCGCACCGCCGTAATCGACGAACGCGCCGTCGCCCGCGAGCGTCAGCGTCGCGTCGATCCGGCTGCCCTGCCCGCCCGCGCCGAGGAAGATCGTGACGAGGCTCGCCGCCGCGCCGATCGTCGCTTCCTCGCGCAGCGAGACGAACCCCGCCGGCTGGAGCAATCGCACCGAGCGCATCAGCCGCGCGCCGGTGCCGAGCGAGACGCGGGTGAAGCGATTGGCCCAGCCCGCGCCGACGAAGGTTTCGACCACCTCCGCCACCGCATCGTCGCCCAGCACGATCTCGGACGGCAAATGGCTCTCGCCGGACGTGGCGATATGGATGATCTGCACCGGATCGGCCGCCGCCTCGGCATCGAGCCGCAGCGACCAGCCCTGCCCCGCGGCGCGGCGCCCGAGCGGGTGATCGCCCGCCTCCAGCGCCTGCAGCGTCACGCGGCGCAGCATGCTGCGCTCGGCATCGAGCACCCCGTCGACGAACACCAGCCGCGCGCCGGGCAGGTCGAGGAAATCCGCCTCGGGCCGCGCGATCGGCGCCAGCGCCGCCGCCGCGGCGAGCCCGCCGAGATCGGCCCACCGCCACGCCTCCTCGCGGGTCGAGGGAAGATCGAGCACCGCCGTCATTGCCGCACCTTCGCCAGCTCGGCGCGCAGATCGGCGAGCAATCTGGGCTTGCGCCGATCGACGCACGCCGACACCGCGCCCTGCTCGGTCGCGCCCTTGCGCACGCAATCGGTCGCAACGCGGCACAGCGCAGCGTCGAGCTTGCCGTTGCCGCTGCTGCCGTCGAGCGCGCAATGATAGCGCCCCGCGGCATCGCGCGTCACCGATGCGGAGAGCCTGGCCAGCCGCTGCCCGATGACGACGATATCGTCGGTCGGCGTGGCCGCCGCCTGAAGCGCGACCGCCGCTGCCAGCGCAAGGATCACGCCGCCGCCTCCGCATAGCCTTCGCGTTCGAGCTGGAGCGCCAGCTCCGGCCCGCCGCTGCGGGTGATGCGGCCGTCGGCCAGCACGTGCACCACGTCCGGCCTCACATAATCGAGCAGCCGCTGGTAATGGGTGATCAGCAGCACCGCCTTGTCGGCCTTGCGCATGATGCGGTTGATGCCCTCGCCGACGACGCGCAGCGCATCGATGTCGAGCCCCGAATCGGTCTCGTCGAGGATCGCGAACTTGGGGTCGATGATCCCCATCTGGACCATCTCGTTGCGCTTCTTCTCGCCGCCCGAGAAGCCGACGTTGACCGGGCGCTTGAGCATGTCCTGCGGCAGCGCCAGCGCATCGGCCTCGCCCCGCGCGAGCTTGAGGAATTCGGCGCCGGTCAGCGGCTTCTCGCCGCGCGCACTGCGCTGCGCATTGAGGCTTTCGCGCAGGAACTGGACGTTCGACACGCCGGGGATCTCGACCGGATATTGGAAGCCGAGGAACAGCCCCGCCGCGGCGCGCTCGTGCGGCTCCAGCGCGAGCAGATCCTGCCCGTCGAAGGTCACGCTCCCCTCGGTCACCTCGTAACCGGGCCGCCCGCCGAGGACATAGCCCAAGGTCGACTTGCCCGCGCCGTTCGGCCCCATGATCGCGTGGATCTCGCCCGCATCGACCGTG
>NZ_MKRR01000141.1:26458-46229 GCF_001897045.1 Sphingomonas sp. 66-10 | reverse complement strand
TTCAATCTTCAGCATCTGTTTCTCGGTTCGGAAATGATTTCACGGAGAGCGGGCGTATCGATCGGGCTTGCGATCATTGCCCGCCCCTTTCGCGGACCAGCGCGGCGACCTTCGCCTCGACGCAATCCGCCAGCGGCTCGGGCTGCGTCACGCCGCCGTTGAAGCAGGTTACGGTCGCCGCGCACGCCGCGCGGTCGATCCCTTCGTCCCCACTCGATACGCGCGCGTGGCAGCCGGTCACCTTGCCGCCGTCGACCTGCGTCGCGATGCGCAATTTGCGCAGCGAGGTCACGACCACGTCCGGCGCGGGCGCACTCGCAGCCGGGGCGAGCAGCAGCAGGGCGGGGAGCAGGATCAACCGACGCTCCCTTCGAGCGAGATGCCGAGCAGTTTCTGCGCCTCGACCGCGAATTCCATCGGCAGTTGCTGGAGCACCTCGCGCGCGAAGCCGTTGACGATCAGCGCCACCGCCGCTTCCTGATCGAGCCCGCGCGACATGGCGTAGAACAATTGATCCTCGCTGATCTTGCTCGTCGTCGCCTCATGCTCGATCTGCGCCGAGGGGTTCTTCACCTCGATATACGGCACGGTATGCGCGCCGCATTGATCGCCGAGCAGCAGGCTGTCGCATTGCGTGAAGTTGCGCACCCCCTCCGCGGTCGGCGCGACGCGCACCAGCCCGCGATAGGTATTGTCCGACCGCCCCGCGCTGATCCCCTTCGACACGATCGTCGAGCGGCTGTTCTTGCCGAGGTGGATCATCTTGGTGCCGGTATCGGCCTGCTGGCGGTGGTTGGTCACCGCGACCGAATAGAATTCGCCGACGCTATTCTCGCCCGCCAGCACGCAGGACGGATATTTCCAGGTGATCGCCGAGCCGGTTTCCACCTGGGTCCAGCTCACCTTGCTGTTCCGGCCCTGGCAAAGCGCGCGCTTGGTGACGAAATTATAGATGCCGCCGACGCCATTTTCGTCGCCGGGATACCAATTCTGCACCGTCGAATATTTGATTTCGGCATCGTCGAGCGCGACCAGCTCGACCACCGCGGCGTGGAGCTGGTTCTCGTCGCGCATCGGCGCGGTGCAGCCTTCGAGATAGGAGACATAGGCCCCCTTGTCGGCGACGATCAGCGTGCGTTCGAACTGCCCGGTATTCTCCGCATTGATGCGGAAATAGGTCGACAGCTCCATCGGGCAGCGCACGCCTGCGGGCACATAGACGAAGGTGCCGTCCGAAAAGACCGCGCTGTTGAGCGTCGCGAAATAATTGTCATGCTGCGGCACGACCTTGCCGAGCCACTTCTTCACCAGATCGGGATATTCGCGGATCGCCTCGGAGATCGACAGGAAGATCACCCCCGCCGCCTTCAATTCCTCGCGGAAGGTGGTGGCGACCGAGACGCTGTCGAACACCGCATCGACCGCGACCTTGCGCGCGCCCTCTACCCCGGCGAGCACCTTCTGCTCCTCGATCGGGATGCCGAGCTTCTCATAGGTGCGGCGGATTTCGGGATCGAGCTCGTCGAGCGAGGCGAGCGTCTTCTTTTGCTTCGGCTCGGCGTAATAATAAGCGTCCTGATAATCGATCGGCGGGATCGACAATTTGGCCCAATCGGGCGGGGTCATCTCCAGCCACTGGCGATAGGCCTTGAGCCGCCAGTCGAGCATCCATTGCGGCTCGTTCTTCTTGGCCGAGATATAGCGCACCGTGTCTTCGGACAGCCCCTTGGGGGCGAAATCCTGCTCGACCTCGGTGGCGAAGCCCCATTCGTACTTCTTCGATACGGCGGCGAGCGCCTCGGCATTCTTCGTGGCCATTATGCCAATACCTCCTGCCGCTCGCTCACCAGGCTGGCCAGCGACACTCCCGCGAGCGCGCCGCGCACCGCCTGATTGACGACATTCCAATGCGGCTTCACGCGGCAATTCCCTTCCATCGCGCACTCATGATCGCCCATGTCGACGCACGACGTGAGCGCGATCGGCCCTTCCACCGCCTCGACGATATCGGCAAGGCTGATCGTCGCCGGCGGCCGCGCGAGGCGGAAACCGCCGCCGGTGCCGCGCGCGCTTTCGATCAGCCCCGCGGCGGACAGCCGGCTGACCAGCTTCTGCGCGGTGGGCAGCGGCACCCCGGTCTCCTCGGCCAGCACGGTCGCGTTGAGCCGCCCCACGGCACCGCAATGGCGCGCGGCTGCGGTCATCAATACCACCGCATAATCGGCTAGGCTGGACAGGCGCATCGCTCAATAGGTCAATCGGATTGATTCGTTCCGATTGGGCAGATGGTCGCGTTGGCGGGAGAAATCAAGCAGCTGCGCGAGGGATAAACGGCCCGACGCGGCAAAGCCGCGTCGTCGGACGGCGCTTAGGCGCCGCCGGCCGCGCTGCGACCGGGGCTTGCCCCAGCTTCGCTGGAGCGTCGCGTCGCAGCCTAAGTATCCGAAATAATCGGATGCACCCGGCCGCCCAGCGCGAGCCGTTGCGCCATCGTGAGCTGCGCGAGCTGGTTGGGCTCGGTGCGGAGCTGCCCCGGGGTGAGCCCGGTGAATTGCTTCACTTCACGGATCAGATGCGACTGATCGTAAAAGCCCACCTCGAGCAACTGATCCAACGTCGCCGATCCATTCGCCAGCGCCACCGCCGCGCGCAACGCGCGATATTTGCGCGCGAGCAGCTTGGGCGGTGCGCCGTATAGCGCGTTGCAGCGCCGCTCGACCTGCCGTCGCGACAGCCCGGTGGCGCACACCAGATCCTCGATATCGGGCGACGGGCTGCCCGCCAGCCAGGCGTCGATCCCGCGCGCGAAAGTCACCGCGTCGGTTTCCCCGCCGGCGATCGAGCACTGGACGAACGCGGCGGCGATCGCGACCTTTTCCGCTGTGGTCTGCGCCGCGCGCATCCGGTCGCTCACATGCCGCACCGCGGTGCCGAAAAACAGCTCGCCGTCGATCGCCCGGTTGAGCATCGCCGAGGCGTCGATCCCGAGCAGCGCCGCCCAGCCGGCGGGCTGGAGCCCCATGCCGATCACCTCCACCGGCCCGTCGGCGCAGGTCCGCATCGCCCCGCTCGTCGGGCCGACGACATGCACCTCGGGCGCGGGCTGCACCGTTCCGTCGGGGAAATGATAGCTGCCGTCGCCGCGGCTCAACCGGAAGCGCAATTGCGCGTGATCGGCGCGCTCGACATCGTCGAACCGCGGCAGATCGGCCTTAAAGTGATAGAATAGCGTAACAAAAGGCTGAAGGTCCGCATCCGGGACCACATAGTCCAGCTGGATATCCGCCACGTCTTGCGCCCCGTTTTATCCGACGGATTTTACAACAAGAGACGGCTAAAGAAAAGCGGCCCGGCCGCACAAGCAGCCGGGCCGTTAAGTCGAGAACCCCTGTTACCAAAGGCTCTTCGGGTCGCAGCACCTTTAGACGCCGCGAGCCGCGCGAAGTATTGGATAGATTCGACGTTAACCCCGTTCGATTTTTACAAAGTCAGTAAGTCCTTGATTTGATCTTCCAAATATTTCGGTAGCACCAAAATGACAGCGCGGACATTCCAATCACTGTCCCAAATCGTAACAAAAGGACATGCCAGGCTAATCCTTATCTCACCGGGCCGCGGCGGGGACGGCGACCGACTCGACCGGCACACGGCCTTCGCGCCGCGGATCATAGCCGCCGTCGATTCGCCCGTTGCGCATGATCACCCCCTGCAGCCCGGAATCCTCGCCCTGCCCGGGCTTGAGCATCACCCCGCGCGCGGCGAGGCCGTCGAGCACCGGGCGCGGGAAGCGATCGACCTCGCCGTTGAAGGTCGCACCGCGCGCGACGAGGTTGGGCAGCGCGATCGCCTCCTGCATCGACAAGCCCCAGTCGACCGCCGCGACCAATGACTTGCCGACATAGGCGAGGATCGCATTGCCCCCCGCCGAGCCGAGCGCGCCGGCGAAGCCGCGCTCGCCGTCGAGCAGCACCAGCGGGGTCATCGACGAGCGCGGGCGCTTGCCCCCGGCGACCGCATTGGCCGCAGGCCGCCCATCGGAATCGCGCGGGGTGAAGGAGAAATCGGTCATCTGGTTGTTGAGGAAGAAGCCGTCGACCATCCGCCCCGAGCCGAAGATCGATTCGACCGTGGTGGTCATCGACACGACATTGCCGTGCGCATCGCCGACGATGAAATGCGAGGTGCCCATCGGCTCGAGCGTGCGATCGACCCCGGCGAGCGTCGCCCCCGGCGGGGTGCCGGCGGCGGGCGGCGGGCCGGCGCGCTCGCCGATCAGCTTGGCGCGTGACGCGATATAGGCGGGATCGAGCAGCCCCTTGACCGGCACCGAGACGAACGCCGGATCGCCGACGTAGCGATCGCGATCGGCGTACATGATCCGGCTCGCCTCGGCGAATTCGAACCACGCCTGCGGATCCTGCGGCCCGCGCTTGTCGATATCGGTATGTTCGAGCAGCCCGAGCAGTTCGAGCGTCCCCACCCCGCTCGCCGGCGGCGGCGGCGCGCAGACCAGATAGACGCGATACGGGCGACAGATCGCCTCGCGCTCGACCGGGCGATAGCCGGCGAGATCGGCGAGCGTCATCGCGCCGGGATGCTCGCCCTGATGAACGCGGTCGACGATCGCCTGCGCGGTACGCCCGGTGTAGAGCGCCGAGGGACCCTCGTTCGCCAGCCGGTTGAGGAAGGTGGCGAAGGCGGGGTTGCGCAGCCGGTCACCGGCGCCGACCAGCCCGCCGCCGGGCTTGGCGAAATAGGCGCGGACGTCGGGCGCTGAGGATTGCGGGAACATCGAGCTGGCGAGGAACCGGCCGAGCCGGGGCGAGACGATGAACCCGTCGCGCGCGGTCCGCTCGGCATCGCCGAACAAGGTGCGCCACGGCAGGGCGCCGTGCTCGTCATGGACCAGCGCGAGCATCTTCACCGCGCCGGGCACCCCGGTCGCCCGGCCGCTCAGCACCGCGGTGACGAAGGGCAAGGGCGTGCCATTGTCGTCGAGGAACATGTCGGGCGTCGCGCCGGCGGGCGCGGTCTCGCGGCCATCATAGACCCGCACCTTGCGCGTCGCGGCGTCATAATAGGTCATGAACGCGCCGCCGCCGATCCCCGAGCTTTGCGGCTCGACCAGCGAGAGCATCGCCTGCACCGCCACCGCCGCGTCCGCCGCGCTGCCGCCGCGCCGCAACACCGCCATCCCCGCCTCCGCCGCGAGCGGATTGGCCGCCGCGACGAAAATCTGCGCCCGCTTGGATGACGGCGCCGGCGCCGGCGCGGCGGGAGCCGTCGGCGTCGTCGGCGTGGCGACATGCGACGCAGGCGCGGTGGCGCAGGAGGCGAGCAGGGCAGCGGTAACGGTGGCGAAAAGCGTGTTGGCCAGCTTCATGATGCTTCCCGAAGATCGTTATTTGCCGACCGCGATAGCGGCCGTGCCGCGCGCCGTCCACGCCCCCTCCGTACCGCCTGTTCTTGCCCGCCAATCGGCCCTAGGGTCACCGCCGCAGCATCCGGAGCCTCCATGCGTACGTTCGAAACCTTCCCCAACCTCGTCACGATGTTCTTCACCCGCGCGGGCGAGAAGGGCGACGCGCCGTTCCTGTGGGCGAAGCGCGACGGCGAATGGCGGGCGACGACATGGGCGGAGGCCGCGCGTCAGGTGGCAAGCCTCGCCGCCGCGCTGCGCGCCGCCGGGCTGCAGCCGGGCGACCGTGTGATGCTGGTGAGCGAGAACCGCCCCGAATGGTGCCTGTCGGATCTCGCGATCATGGCCGCGGGCTGCATCACCGTGCCGACCTACACCACCAACACCGAGCGCGACCACGCGCATATCATCGAGAATTCGGGCGCGCGTGCGGTGATCGTCTCCACCCAGAAGCTCGCCGACACGGTGATGCCCGCGGTGGTGCGCACCACGCATGCCGAGATCGTCATCGGCATCGACAAATTGCGGCTCCATCCGTCGGGGATCACCTGCTTCGACTGGCACGAGATGATCGCCGCCCACCCCACCGACTCCGCGACGATCGCCGCCGAGGCAGGCTTCGCGCGCGACGATCTCGCGTGCATCATCTACACCTCGGGCACCGGCGGCGCGCCGCGCGGGGTGATGCAGCATCACGGCGCGATCCTCCACAATGTCGCCGGCTGCATCCGTATCATCGCGGAGGATTTCGGCTGGGGGGAAGAGGTGTTCCTCTCTTTCCTGCCGCTGTCGCACGCCTATGAGCACACCGGCGGCCAGCATCTGCCGATCGCGCTCGGCGGGCAGATCTATTATGCGGAGGGGCTGGAGAAGCTCGCCGCCAATATCGAGGAGGTGCGGCCGACGATCATGGTCGTCGTGCCGCGGCTGTTCGAGGTATTGCGCACCCGCATCAGCAAGGCGATCGCCAAACAGGGTGGGATGAGCGAGAAATTGCTCGGCATGGCGCTCGACATCGGCACCAAGCGCTACGAGGGGCGGCTCAAGCTCACCGACCGGCCCAAAGGGCTTTTGGTCGATACCTTGTTCAAGCCACGCATCGCCAAGAAGTTCGGCGGGCGGATGAAGGCGATGGTGTCGGGCGGCGCGCCGCTCACCCCCGAGGTCGGGGTATTCTTCCAGTCGCTCGGGGTGACCTTCCTCCAGGGCTACGGCCAGACCGAGGCGGCGCCGGTGGTGTCGTGCAACCGCCCGGCGGCGGGGCTCAAGATGGACACCGTCGGCCCGCCGCTCGCCGATACCGAGGTGCGCATCGCCGAGGATGGCGAGATCCTGGTGCGCGGCGAACTGGTGATGCACGGCTATTGGCGCAACGAAGCCGAAACCGCACGGGTGCTGCGCGACGGCTGGCTCCACACCGGCGACATCGGCGAGATCGACGAGCGCGGTCGGATCAGGATCACCGACCGCAAGAAGGATCTGATCATCAACGACAAGGGCGACAATGTCGCCCCGCAGAAGGTTGAGGGGCTGCTGACGCTCCAGCCCGAGATCATGCAGGCAATGATCGTCGGCGATCGCAAGCCGCATATGGTCGCGCTCATCGTCCCCGATCCCGAATGGACGCAGGAGTGGTGCGCGGCGAACGGCGTGCCCAACGATCGCGCCGCCCTCGCCGACGACGCCGCCTATCGCGCCGCGCTGTCGGCCGCGGTCGATCGCACCAACAAGGATCTGTCGGTGATCGAACGCGTGCGGCGCTTCATCCTCGCCGATGAAGCCTTCTCGATCGAGAACGAACAGCTCACCCCGAGCCTCAAAATCCGCCGCCATGTGCTGCGACAGGTCTACGGGGAGCGGCTCGAGGCGCTGTACCGGTAGAACACACATCCGTTCGGGCTGAGCCTGTCGAAGCCCTGCACTTTCTTCGTCGGAGGAAGGACAGCCCTTCGACAAGCTCAGGGCGAACGGAGGTTAGTGGCTGTCCCTTACTTCCCCGCGACCGGCGGCGCCTCGCCTGCCTTGCGCGGGACCACCGCGAGCGTCCAGTCCTTGTCGGGCCGCAGATATTTCGCCGCGGTCGCCTGCAGCGTCGCCGGGGTGATGCTGGCGAGATCGTCGACCATCGTCTGGATCGCCTCGATCCGCGCCGGATCATAAGCCCCGCCGCTCGACTGGATCAGCCAGAACTGGTTCCCCGACGAGGCACGCGCGAGAAACTGCAGCGTCGGCACGACCGTGCGGCGCAATTCGTCGGTATCGACCGGCTTGGCGACCAGCTCGGCGGCGATCTCGCGGCTCAGTTTGAAGAACAGGTCAACCTTGTCGGGTTGCACCTGTCCCAGCGCGATGATCCGCCCGCCGGTCGACATGCCGAGCGGCCATTGGCTCTGCGCCGACGGGCTATAGCTCGCCCCGGCGACCGAGCGCAGCCGATCGAACAATCGATCCGCGAAGACCGAGGCGAGGATATCGAGCCGCCGCATCTCGGCATGCCCCGCCGCGCCGCCCGCGGTCGGCCAGGCGATCACCGCCGCCGCCTGCGTCTCGGGGCCGCCGTGGGTCAGCACCACCGGCTTGTCGACATGCGCCGGAAAACCGACCGGGACCGCCGGCGCATCATCCGGCTTGCGCGGCTTGAGCGCGCCGAAGGTCCGCGCGACCGCGGCGATCGCCTCGTCGGGCTTCACATCGCCGAACACATCGACCTCGATCGGCCCCTTGGCGAGGATCGGCTGCCAGAAAGCGCGGAAGCTTTGCGGGGTCAGCGCCTCGACCTCGGTCTTGGCCGGGGTACCCCAACGCACGTCGCCATCGCGGATGCGCCGCTCCAGATCGCGGCTGAGGATGCCGTCGGGCGAGGAATCGAGCCCCGGATAACCCGCCAGCATCGCCGCGCGCGCGCGCATCACCGGCGCCGGGTCCCAGCGCGGATAGGCCAGTTTCTCGGCCATCAGCAGCAGATTGTCGGCATAATCGCCCGGCGTGGTCATCGCGTTGAACACGAAGGCATCGTCGGTGATGTCGAGATCCATGCCGATCCGCCGGCCGTTGGTCAGCGCATCGAGATCGCCCTGATCGAGCTTGCCGATCCCGCCCGGCACCAGCGCCATGTCCCCCGCCCAGGCCGGGGTCGGGGTCTTCGCCGGCAACGTCGTATAGCCGCGCCCGAAGCGGACGCGCAGGTAGACGCGCCCCGTTTCCGACGCATTGGCGTAGAGCAGCATGCGCACGCCGTTCTTGAAGACGATCTTCTCGATCCCCGGATCCCCGACATGCTCGCGCGTATCGACCTTGCCCGGCTTGCCGAGCTTGGGCAGCCGCGAGAAATCGACGCTGCCCTGCGCCTTGCGCGCGCCGACTAGCCCCGACACGTCCTCCTTCAGCGCCGCGGCCACCGCGGCCGGGGTGGCGCCGTCGGCGGTACGCGTGTTGACCAGCGCGCGCGTTACCCCGGTGAAGATCCGCTTGGTCGATTCGAGGATGCTGGCGGGGGTGAACATCCCCTTGTCATGCGCCTGCTTCAGAATGTCGTAGGAGGTCTGCGGCCCCGCCACCGTCTCGCGGATGTCGAGCGCGCCGACCATATCGTCGGCCTGCTTCGCCCCCGCCTCGACCCGCGCGGTGCCGACGTCGTTGCGCATCGCCGCGTCGAATTCGGCATATTCGCGCTCGATCTCGCCCTGCGTCGGCGGGGTCGCCATCGCATCGGCGATCACCGCGCGCACGTCCTTAAGTGCAGCGTGCCAGTCGTCGCCGAGCGGCAGGATGTTGGTGAAGGTGCCGTTGGCCGAGCGCGACATATCGTCGAGGCTCATCGTCGCCTGGAGGAAGCTGCCCCCGGCGCGGGCGCGCGTCTCGAGCCGCCGGTTGATCACCCGCACCGCGAGGAAATCGATGAACCTTTTCTGGTTGAAGATGATCGTATCGTCGCGCGCGATCCACGGGCGCAGCGTCGCCATCGCCACGATCGGCGGCAGCGCGGGCTCGACGATCGTCGCGGTTTCCGGCGCGCTCGGATCGGGCTTGCCGAAATCGGGGTCGGCGGGATCGGCGCCCTTGCCGTGCCAGCCGCCGAAATTCTTCACCACCAGCTTCGCCGCCACGTCGGGGTCGATATCGCCGGAGATGATCACCACCGTCCGCGCCGGGCGATACCACAGATCGTGGAATGCCTTGATCGAGGCGGGGGTCGCCGCCATCAGCGTCTTGATGTTGCCGATCGGCGAGCGATCCGCGAGCGGCTGGTGCGCGAAGAACAGTCCGCGCATCGCATCCGACCAGCGCACCTGCGGCCCCGGTGCCTCGCGCTGCTCGGCGAGCACCGCGGGGCGCTCGGCGGCAAGCCCGCGCTCGGTGATCGCCGGCTCGGCCATCATCCCGGCGAAGATCTTGAGGCTCTCGTCGAGCGACTCCTGCGTCGCGCCGGGCAGATCGAGCTTATAGACGGTCTGCGTCGCGGTGGTTTGCGCGTTGGAATCGGAACCAAAGGTGGCGCCAAAGCGCTGCCATACTCGCTTGGCCTCACCGTCGGGCACATATTTCGAGCCACGGAACGACAGATGTTCGATGAGGTGGGCATAACCCTGTTCGGAATCGCGCTCGTTGAGCGACCCCGCGTCGATCCGCACGCGCACCGCGACCTGCCCCGGCGGCACGCCATTCTTGCGCACGGCATAGCGCAACCCGGTCGAAAGCTTGCCGAAATGCCATTCGGGGTCGGGCGGGATATCCGATCGTTCGAACAGCCACGGCCGCGTGTCGACGGTGACCGCGGGCGCCGCCGGCTGGGCGGCCGGCTTGCGCTTGGGCGCGGGGGCTGCCGGCAGCGCGGCATTGGCAAGCAGGGAAAGGGCGGCCAGAGGCGCCGCCACCGCACGCAGGAAGAACGACATGGCCGACGCTTGTACGGACGCGCGCGCCGATCGGCAACGCTGTCCGACCAACCCGGCTTTTTACCCTTTCAGCGCCATGATTTCGACCCGAATCAGGATTAGCTCCATTCATGAAAACGTCATGATTCCACAATCGTGACGCTCGTGTTTTACCGGCCGGCATCCTCATTGCCGGCGCAAGGACTGGACGAAACAGACGTGACCCCCGACACGCTGCCCTCCCCGATCCGAATAAGGCACAATTCGGGCAATCTGGCCGGCACCGAGCCGTTGATGGTGCCCGATCTCACGATCATCTCGGGCGCGCCGACCCCGGGAAGCGCGCTGCAGGCCGAGCGCGGACGCCCGCTGATCATCACGATCGGCAAGCATCTGCGCGGCGTGTTCGATCGGATGATCGCCTCGTCCTCGCTCGTGTCGAACGAGCCGGTGCTCGACGTCCGGGACTTCGCGTGGACGCAGATGCTGCGCGAAAACTGGCAGGCGATCCGCGACGAAGCGGTGGCGGTCGCCCTGCGCCGCAACGCCGCACCGAGCCTGTCGACGATCTCCCCCGATCACCGCGCGATCGCCGAGGTCGACAAATGGCGCTCGTTCTTCCTGTGGGGCTATGGCTATCGCATCGACGAGAATGCCGATCGCTGCCCGGTGACCGCCGCGCTGGTCGAGCGGATTCCCGGGCTCAATTCGGCATTCTTCTCGATCCTCGCCCCCGGCACCCACATCCCCGTTCATCGCGGGGTGACCAAGGGGCTGATCACCTGCCACCTCGGGCTGGTCGTACCGCGCGACGGTGACGTCCGGATGCGCGTGCGCGATCGCATCGTGCGCTGGGCGGAGGGCGAGACTTTGGTGTTCGACGACACCTATCAGCATGAGGTGTGGAACGACACCGACGGCACCCGCGTCGTGCTGTTGATCCAGTTCGAGCGGCCGCTGCGCAATCCCGGCAAATGGATCGCGGACCGCTTCCTCTCGATCGTCCGGCGCTCCGCCTTCGTCCAGGAGGCGCGCGACAATATCCAGACGTGGAACGCCGCGGTGAAGCAGCTCGACGTCTGACCGGGCGCCGCCCCGGCGCGATGCCGGGGTGACGCCGATCGCGTTACCGCCCCGCGATCACCTCATCGGCATAGATCGCGACGCGCGGGGTTTCGTCCGCCGCGCTGGCGCGGCCGCGATACATGCCCTCGGTGTTCATTGCGAAGGCGACCTCGCCCTTGCCGTCGATCGCGATCAGCCCGCCGTCGCCGCCGATCGCCCCGATCGAGGCGATCGTGTCCTTCGCCGCATCGGCGACGCTCTGATTGCGCCAGCGAACCCGGTCGCACAGCTGGCGCGCGGCGCTTTCGCGGATGAAATATTCGCCGGTGCCGGTCGCGGAGACCGCGCAATCGTTATGATAGGCGTAGGTGCCCGCGCCGATCAGCGGCGAATCCCCGATCCGCCCCCAGCGCTTGCCCGTCGTCCCGCCGGTCGAGGTTGCCGCGGCGAGGTGACCGTTGACGTCGACCGCCACCGCGCCGACCGTGCCGAAGCGATGCGTCGGATCGAGCGAGGCGCTGTTCCGACCCTTCTTCCATTCGAGATATTGCTGCCAGCGCTTCTCGGTGCGGAAATAGGAGGGATCGACCTGTTCGATATGCTGTTCGCGCGCGAACTGATCGGCGCCGCTGCCGCTCAGCAGCACATGCGGGCTATGTTCCATCACCGCCCGCGCCAGCATGATCGGGTTCTTGGTCGCGCTCACCCCCGCCACCGCGCCGGCGCGCAAGGTCGTGCCGTCCATGATCGCGGCATCGAGCTGATTCTTGCCCTCGGCATCGAACACCGCGCCCTTGCCGGCGTTGAACAACGGATTGTTCTCGAGCATCTTGACCGCCGCCTCGACCGCATCGAGGCTGGTGCCGCCCGCCTTCAGCACCGCCGATCCGGCGGCGAGCGCGTCGCTCAGCCCCTGGCGATAGGCGCTTTCCTCGGCGGGGGTCAGCGAGCCGCGCGGGATCACCCCCGCGCCGCCGTGGATCGCGATCGACCAGCGTTGCGCGGAGGCCGGCTTTACCTTCGCGTCCTCCGCGCCGGCAGCGAGCGGAAAGGCTGCCGCTGCCATCAACATCACCGCAAAAAACTGGCCGATCCCGCGCATCCCGTCATCCTCCCCGTTGTCGAAAGGGGAATCCTATCAGGCGGTCGGGGCGCCGCCCAGTGCCTTCACCAGCGCGATCCCCGCGCGCATCCGGCTGGTCTCGACCGCGATCAGCGCGCGTTCGGAATCGAGCGCCTCGGTCTGCGCGGTGACCACCTCCAGATAATCCGCCGCGCCGTCATGATAGCGGGTCAGCGCGAGATCGCTGGTGCGCTGCGCCGCGGTGGCGGCGTCGCGCTGCTCGACCGCCTGGGTCGCGAGATAGCGGCCCGCGGCAAGCGCATCCTCGACCTGGCGGAACGCGCCGAGCACGGTGTCGCGATAATCCGCCGCCGCCTCGTCATATTGCGCGCGCGACAGCCCGACCTCGGCACGCCGCCGCCCGCCGTCGAACAGGGTCAGCGCCGAGACGAGCGGCCCCAGCCCCCAGAAGGCGCTGGGGGTGGAGAGCAGAGACGGACCGGTCGTCTGCCACCCGCCGGAAAGGCCGAGCGACAGCGTCGGGAAGAAAGCGGCGCGTGCCACCCCGATCCGCGCATTGGCGGCGTACATCCGGCGCTCGGCCGCGGCGATATCGGGGCGGCGCTGGAGCAAGGCGGACGGCGCGGCGGCGGGCACCGCGAGCGTCCCCGGCGGCTGGATGCGCGGCGCGATCGCGAAATCGGAGGCGACCGCGCCGATCAGCGCGGCGATCTCATGCTCGGTCGCCGCGCGCTGGTTCGCCACCGCGGAAATCTGCGCGCGCGCGTTCGACAGCACGGTCCGCGCGCGGTTGACGTCGACCCCGGAGGCGAGCCCGCCGTCGTGACGCGTCGCGGTCAGCTCATAGGCGCGGTTGAACGCCTCGACCGAGCGGCGCAGCAGGTCCGCCTCGGCATCCAATCCGCGCAGCCGGGCATAGGCATCGGCGACCGCCGCCTGCAGGCTGAGCTGCGCCGAGGCGAGATCGCCTGCGCTCGCCGCCGCATCGGCGCGCGCCGCCGCGACCTTGTTGCGCACCCGGCCCCACAGATCGATCTCGTAGCTCAGCGCACCGCCGACGACATAATTGTCATAGGTCGGCGCGGTGCCGTTGGTCAGCGGGCGATTGGCGGACTGGCGCTGGCGCCCGGCCTGCGCGTTGACCCCGATCGTCGGAAACAGATCGGCATTGTCGACCCGCGCCGCAGCGCGCGCCGCGTCGTAGCGCGCGAGGGCCGCGGCGAGCGTCGGGCTGGCCGCGGCGGCGCGCGTCTCGAGATCGTCGAGGACGGGATCGTTGAACGCCGTCCACCATTGTCCGCGCGGTGCCGCATCGAGCGGGGTCGCGGCGGTCCAGCCCGGCACTTCCTTGTACGCGGCGGGGGTCGCGATCGCCGGCGGGCGGTAGGCCGGGGCCATCGAGCATCCGCCGAGCAGCGCGGCCACGGCGAGCGACAGGCTGGCGCGGTTGGCGGGCAGAGCTTTTGCCGAGATCCGTTCGCCCTGAGCTTGTCGAAGGGCTGCACTTCCTGCGCGGAAGAAAGTGCAGGGCTTCGACAGGCTCAGCCCGAACGGAAAGTTAGCTGGCCCCGACTTAACGCGACTGGCCTTACCCCGCATGCGCCGCGCCCTTGCCCGCATTCTGCACGCGGACATGATCGCCGGTGTGGATCGCGTCGGGCGGGCTGTCGACGACGCGGTCGCCGGGGGCGAGCCCGGCCGAGATCGCCACCGTCTTGCCCTCGTCGCTGGCGATCGTCACCGGCTTCACCGTCACCCGGCCGTTGCCGTCGACCACCGCGACGGTCGGCCCGTCATTGCCGTAGAGGATCGTGCTCCCCGGCACGCTCAGCACATTGCCGCCGCCCGCGCCGACCTTGAACGAAACCTGCGCGAAGGCGCCGGGCTTCAGCGCGCCGTCGGGGTTGGGTGCCTGCAGCTCGACCAGCACCGCGCCCGATTGCGCGTCGACCGCGCCCGCGCTGCGGGTCAGCGTCGCGGCGAAGGTGCGCTGGGGATATTCGGGCAGCGACAGGCTGGCCTCCATCCCCGGATGGACCTGCGCCGAATAGCCTTGCGGCACGCGGACGTAGATGCGCATCCGCCGCACGTCGGAGACGGTGAACAACGGCTGCGCGGCGGCATTGCCCGACACCACGAGCTGGCCGATCTGCGCCGAGCGGCTCGTGACCACCCCGTCGAACGGCGCGTAGAGCCGGGTGAAGCCGAGCACCGCGCGCAGCCGGCGGACATTGGCCAGCGCGGCATTGGCGAGCGCGGACTTGGCGGCGAGATCGCCGGTCTTCTCGTCTGCCTCCTGGCGCGACACCGCATCCTTGGCGAGCATCGTGCTCCAGCGCTGCGCGGTGGTCGCGGCGAGCTTCTGGTTGGCGAGCGCGGTCTGATAATCGGCGCTTGCCTGTGCGAGCTGCTGGTCGACCTCGGGCGCGTCGAGGATCGCGAGCGGCTGGCCGGCGTGGACGCGATCGCCGATATCGGCGAGCCAGCGGCTGACATAGCCGTTGGTCCGCGCGTAGATCGCCGCGCTGTTGAGCGCCTGGACATTGCCCGGCAGCACCAGCGCGTCGCGCGTGCCGCCGGCCTTGGGGGTGACGACCGAGACGCTGGGGACCGCCGCGTCCGCGGCGACTTCCTTGAGGTCGCCGGTCGCGCCGATCCGCGTCGCGATGCCGGCTGCGACGATCGCGATCGCCGCGACCCCCGCGATGATCCCGGCGCGCTTCAGCGTGCGCGGGCTGGGGCCGTCGGACTGCGCCGGGGCGTCGGTGAGAGTTTTGACGTGGGACATGTCAGACATGGGCGGGCTGCATCTCGACGGAAGGTTGCCGGGCGTCGCGCTTGCGGTGGACCAGCGCGAAAATGGTGGGGACGAAGAACAGGGTGGCGATCGTCGCACAGATCAGCCCGCCGATCACCGCGCGACCGAGCGGGGCGTTCTGCTCGCCGCCCTCGCCGAGCCCCAGCGCCATCGGCCCCATGCCGATGATCATCGCGAGCGCGGTCATCAGCACCGGACGGAAACGCACCATCCCCGCCTCGAGCGCGGCCTTGGTCGCATCGCCCAGCGCATCGAGCCGCTCGCGCGCGAAGCTGACGACAAGGATCGAATTGGCGGTCGCAACCCCCATACACATGATCGCGCCGGTCAGCGCCGGCACCGACAGCGTGGTGCCGGTGGTGAACAGCATCCACACGATCCCGGCGAGCGCGGCGGGCAAGGCGGTGATGATCACGAACGGATCGAGCCAGCTCTGGAAATTGACCACGATCAACAGGTAGATCAGCACGACCGCCCCGGCGAGGCCGAAGGCCAGCCCGGAAAAAGCCGTGTTCATCGTGGCATATTGGCCACGAATGGTGACGGTGGCGCCCTTCGGCAATTCCTTTTCGAGCGACTTGATCGCGCGATCGACATCACGCGACACCGCGCCGAGATCGCGGCCCTGGGTGGTGGCGTAGAGGTCGATCACCGGCTGGATATTATAGTGCGAGATGATCGGCACGGTGTTCGACCGGCTGATCCCCGCGATCCCGCCCAGCGGCTGCGTGCTGGCGCCAGGCGCGCCCGAGATCGGCACGTTGCTCAGCGCGTTGATCGATCCGACCAGATATTCGGGCGCCTGCGCGATCACCGAATAGGAGACGCCGCTCTTCGGATCGACGAAGAACACCGGCGCCGATTGCGCGCTGCCCGCGAGCGAGGTGCCGAGGCTGTTCGTCACGTCGCGCTCGGTGAGGCCATATTGGCTGACGCGCGAGCGATCGACGTTGACGTCGAGCTGCGGCGACCGCCCCGGCTGCTGGATCCGCGCATCGGCAAGCCCGGGGATGCGCGCGATCTTGGCCAGCAGCTTTTCGGCATAAGCGCGCACCGCGGCCTGATCCTTGCCCGAAACCTGCACGTCAATCGGGGCCGGCGCGCCGAAATTGAGGATCTGGCTGGTGATGTCCGCCGGGAGGAAGGAGAAGTTCGTGCCGGGGAAGCGGCGCGGCAGTTCGCGACGCAGCGTGGCGACGATCTTCTCGGTCGGCACATGGCCTTCCTTGAGCGTGATCAGGATGTCGCCGTCCTGCGGCCCGATCGTCCCGCTGTTGTTGTAGACGGTGTTAATCGAGCTGACCGGCAGCCCGATATTGTCGGCCATCGACGCCACCTCGCCGGCGGGGACGATCTCGCGCACCGTGCGGCCGATCGTGTCGAAGCGCGCCGCGGCATCCTCAATCCGCGTCCCCATCGGGGTGCGGACGTGGAGCGCGATCTGCCCCGAATCGACGCTGGGGAAGAAATTGCTGCCCAGCCACGGCATCAGCCCGAACGACAAGAGCACCACCGCAAGGAAGCCGAGCAGGAACGGGCGGCGCGCACCCAAGGCGCGCGACAGCATCCCGCCATAGGCGGTGCGAATCCGCTCGAACCGCGCCTCGAACCCGCGCTGGAAGCGAACCAGGGGATTGCGCGCAGCGGCATCGCCCGCGGCATGCGCGTCCTCGCCCGCCCGGTGCGGCTTGAGCAGATACATCGCCATCGTCGGCACCAGGGTGCGCGACAGGATGAACGAGGCGATCATCGAGAAGACGACCGACAGCGCCATCGGCACGAACAGGAAGCCGGCGACCCCGGGGAGGAAGAACATCGGCACGAACACGATGCAGATGCACAGCAAGGAGACGAACGCCGGGGTGACAATCTGCTGCGCGCCGTCGAGGATCGATTCGGTGACGCCCTTGCCCTGTTCGAGGTGCCAGTTGATGTTCTCGATCGTCACCGTCGCGTCGTCGACGAGGATGCCCACCGCAAGCGCGAGCCCGCCCAGCGTCATCACGTTCATCGTCTGGCCGAACGCCGCCAGCGTGGCGATCGCGGCCAGGATCGCGAGCGGGATCGAGATCGCGATGATGATCGTCGAGCGCCACGAGCCGAGGAACAACAGGATCATCAGGCTGGTCAGCGCGGCGGCGATCGCGCCCTCCTTCACCACCCCCGACACCGCCGCCTTGACGAACAGCGACTGGTCGCCGACCGGCAGGATCTTGAGCGTATCAGGCAGCCCCGCGGCGATGCGCGGGATCGCCTGCTTCACCCCCTCGACGATCGACAATGTGGAGGTCGCGCCGTTCTTGAGCACGGTGAGCAGCACCGAGCGCCCGCCCTCGACATGGACGACATTGGTCTGCGGGCCATTGCCGTCCTTCACATGCGCCACGTCGCGCATGTAGATCGTCGCGCCGTTGACCACCTTGACCGGCAGCGCGTTGAGCCCCTCGACCGAATCCGGCGCGTTGTTGAGCCGCACGCTATATTGCGTCGGCCCGATCTTGACGAAGCCCGCCGGGTTGATCTGGTTCTGCGCCGCGATCGCATTGCCGACATCCTGCGCCGACAGCCCCTTGGACTGGAGCGCGAGCGGATCGAGGTCGATCTGGATCTGGCGCTGCTTGCCGCCCGAGGGATAGGGCATGGCAAGGCCGGGGATCGTCACCAGCTGGGTGCGAATCTGGTTCTGGCCGATATCGAACAATTGCTGTTCCGACAGGCCCTTGCCCGAAAGCGCGAGCTGCAGGATCGGCACCGTCGATGCGCTGTAGTTGAGGATCAGCGGCGGATTGGTGCCCGGCGGCAATTGCTTGAGGATCGTCTGCGAGGCGGAGGTGATCTGCGCGGTCGCGGTGCGGATGTCGACGCCGGGCTGGAAATAGACCTTCACCACCCCGATGCCCTGCAGCGACTGGCTCTCGATATGCTCGATATCGTTGACCGTGGTGGTCAGCACGCGCTCATAGGGGGTGATCAGCCGGTCCGACATGTCCTGCGGCGGCAGCCCGGCATAGGTCCAGGCGACGGCGACCACCGGGATGCGGATATTCGGGAACATATCCACCGGCGTGCGGATCGCCGCCAGAACCCCGACGATCGCGATCAGGATCGCCATAACAATGAAGGTCAACGGTCTTGTCAGCGCGACCTTGACGATACCGATCATCCAATATCCTCAAGCTTACGTGCGCACGACGCACCCGCGCCGCACGACGTTTATGCCTCGTCCACTCTCCTGCTGGACATTCGAATCGCCTTGCTCGCTCTCCCGCAGCGGCATGGCCGATCGTCGGCACGCGCCAATGCGCCCTTGGTCGGGTCGGGTCTAATATATAATATAGCTTGATCAATATGTAAGAGGACATGATCGTTGGACCTTCGCCATCTGCGCTATTTCCTGTGCGTTGCCGAGGAGATGCATTTCGGCCGCGCCGCGCAGCGACTCGGCATCTCGCAACCCCCGCTCAGCCAGCAGATCCGCGCGCTGGAGGATGAGCTCGGCACCCGGCTGTTCGATCGCACCAGCCGCCGCGTGCGGCTGACCGAGGCGGGCGAATTGTTCGTCCCCGAGGCGCGCGCGACATTGTCGCAGGCCGATCACGCGATCGAGACCGCGCGGCTCGCCGGGCGCGGCGAGCTCGGGCGGCTGCGCATCGGCTTCACCTCGTCGGCGCCGTTCGTGCCGCTGATCGCCTCCACCCTCTATCGCTTCCGGGAGAATTATCCCGAGGTGCAGCTGACGCTCAACGATCTGGCGCGCGACGCGCAGATCGAGGCGCTGCGCCGCGGCGGGCTCGATATCGCGCTGGTGCGCGGCATCCGCGCGCCATGCCTGCCCGACGAATTCTCCGCGCGCTGCATCCTCGAGGAAGATATGGTGGTGGCGGTGCGCGCGGGGCATCCGCTCGCCGACCGGCCCGACGATCCGACGGTCGCCGATCTCGCCGCGATTCCGCTGGTGCTCTATGCGCCGACGCTGGGCGCGGGGTTCAACGAATATTTCTTCGGGCTGTGCCACGAGGCCGGGTTCGAGCCGCAGATCGCGCATGAGGCGAGCAGCTTCGCGACGCTGCTCGGGCTGGTCGCCGCAGGGTTCGGCGCGACGATCCTCTCGCGCTCGCTGGAGCGGCTGCACCTCGAGAATGTCGTCTACCGCCGCCTCGCGACCCCGGTGCCGAGCCGGTTGTGGCTGGTCCACGGTCTGTCGCTTTCCCCCACCGCGGAGGCATTTCGCGACACGATCGACGAATTGCGCCTTGACGCGAAGGGGCAATCGTAAGGATCACGAAAGGCTAGGAAGCGAAAGAGATTGCGTCGGTGTCCCGCGTGGACGCCCCGATCGTCATCGAATCGAAGGAAGAAGAACAGCATGGCCGACGATCACGATCAGGTTGCCGGGCAGCATGCGGGGGTGGAACCGGCGCCGCCGCGGCGCAGATCGTGGAAGATCGTCGCGATCATCGTCGTCGTGCTCGCGCTGATCGCGTTCGCGGCGAATCGCATCGCCAAGAGCG
>NZ_MKRR01000141.1:0-26450 GCF_001897045.1 Sphingomonas sp. 66-10 | reverse complement strand
CCGATATGCCGGTCTATGTCACCGCGCTCGGCACCGTCCAGCCGCTCGTCACCGCGACGGTGCGCACCCAGCTCGCCGGCACCCTGTTCAAATTGCTGTTCACCGAAGGGCAGATCGTTCGCCAGGGACAGGTGCTGGCGCAGATCGACCCGCGCCCGTATCAACTCGCGCTCGCGCAGGCCAAGGCCAATCTGGCGCGCGACACCGCGCAGCTCGCTGCGGCGCAGGTCGACCTCAACCGCTACGAGACCCTGCTCAAGCAGGATTCGATCGCGAGCCAGCAGGTCGATACGCAACGCGCCACCGTCCGCCAGCTCACCGGCACCGTCGCCGCCGACCGCGCCGCGATCGGCACCGCCGAACTCAACCTCAATTACACCGCGGTGAAATCGCCGATCACCGGGCGCGTCGGCATCCGCCAGGTCGATATCGGCAATTACCTCACCCCTTCGGACACCAACGGCATCGTCGTGGTGACCCAGCTCGACCCGATCGACGTCGGCTTCGCGTTGCCGCAGGCGCAGCTTTCGGACATCGGCCATGCCGCGGGGAGCGGCGCCGGATTACCGGTGCAGGCGCTCGACCAGAACAACAATAAGGTGCTCGTCACCGGCCGTTTCCTGACCTTCGACAATCAGGTCGACACCACCACCGGCACGGTCAAGGCCAAGGCGCGGTTCGACAACAAGGGCAATGCCCTGTTCCCGAGCCAGTTCGTCAACGTCTCGATGCTGGTCAACACGCTGCACAATGCGGTGACGGTGCCGGTCACCGCGGTGCGCCACGGCGCGCCGGGCGATTTCGTGTTCGTGCTGCAGAAGGACCGCACGGTGAAACTGGTCCCGGTCAAGATCGGGCCGAGCGCCAACGGGCAGGTCGCGATCCTCTCGGGGATCGCCGCCGGCACGACGGTCGTCACCGAAGGCGCCGACGGGCTGGAGGACGGATCGACTGTCCGCCTGCCGGGCGACAAGGGCGGCCCCGGTGCGGGCGGTCGCGGCGGTAAAGGCGGCGGCGGTCAGGGCCGCCACCACCGCGGTCAGGGCAATTCGGCCGGATGAGCGACGCCGCCGCGCCCCCCGCGCCAATGCCGACCGAGCCGCCCGCCCAGCCCGGCGGCCCGTCGCGCGCGTTCATCCTGCGCCCGGTGGCGACGACCTTGCTGATGGTCGCGATCCTGCTCGCCGGGCTCGTCGCCTATCGCTCGCTGCCGCTCTCGGCATTACCCGAGGTCGACTACCCGACGATCCAGGTCTCGACGCTCTATCCCGGCGCTAGCCCCGATGTGATGGCGCTGACCGTCACCTCGCCGTTGGAACGCCAGTTCGGCCAGATGCCGGGGCTGACGCGGATGACCTCCGCCTCCTCGTCGGGGGCGTCGGTGATCACGCTGCAATTCCGGCTCGATCTGTCGCTCGACGTGGCGGAGCAGGAAGTGCAGGCAGCGATCAACGCGGCGAATACCCTGCTGCCGACCGATCTCCCCGCCCCGCCGATCTATGCCAAGGTCAACCCGGCCGACGCGCCGATCATCTCGCTCGGCATCACCTCCGACACCCGCCCGCTGGGTGAGGTGCAGGGGATCGTCGAGCGCCAATTCGCCAACAAGATCGCGCAGGTTTCCGGGGTCGGGCTGGTCTCGATGTCGGGCGGGCAGCGGCCGGCGGTGCGCATCCAGGCCAATGTCGCGGCGCTCGCGGCGCGCGGCATGTCGCTCGAAACGATCCGCACCGCGATCGGCAACGCCAATGCCAATGCCGCCAAAGGCAGTTTCGACGGCCCGACCAAGAGCTGGACGATCGACGCCAACGACCAGCTCGGCGACGTCACCAGCTATCGCACGCTCGTCATCGGGTTCGCCAATGGCGCGCCGATCCGCCTGTCCGATGTCGCCAATGTCGTCGAGGCGACCGAGAATGTGCGGCTCGGCTCGTGGATGAACGGCAAGCCCGCGGTGGTGATCGACGTCCAGCGCCAGCCGGGCGCGAACGTCATCGGCACGGTCGATGCGATCAAGGCCGGGCTGCCCGATCTGGAGGCGCAGCTTCCCGCCGACGTGCATGTCACCGTGCTGACCGATCGTACCGCGGGAATCCGCGCCTCGGTGGCCGACGTGAAGCTCGAACTGGTGCTCGCCGTCCTGCTCGTCACGCTCGTGATCTTCCTGTTCCTTGGCTCGCTCCGCGCGACGATCATCGCCAGCATCTCGGTGCCGCTGTCGCTCGTCGGCGCGTTCGCGGCGATGTATTTCCTCGGCTTCTCGATCAACAATCTCACCTTGATGTCGCTGACGATCGCGTCGGGGTTCGTGGTCGACGATGCGATCGTCGTGCTGGAGAATATCAGCCGCCATATCGAGGACGGGATGCGCCCGTTCGAGGCCGCGCTGAAGGGCGCGAGCGAGATCGGCTTCACGATCATCTCGCTGACGGTCAGCCTGATCGCGGTGCTGATCCCGCTGCTGTTCATGGGCGATGTCGTCGGGCGGCTGTTCCGCGAATTCGCGGTGACCCTGGCGGTGACGATCCTGCTGTCCGCGGTGGTCGCGCTGACGCTCGTGCCGATGCTCTCCGCGCGCTGGCTCCGGGCTGAGCATGAGGAGCGGCAGCATCGCCTGTCCGAAGTGACCCGCGACTGGTTCGATCGCGTCGCGCATCATTATGCCCGCGCGCTCGATTGGGTGATGGCGCGCGCGGCGCTGACGATGCTGGTGTTCGCGGGCACGCTCGCGGTGACCGGATTGCTGTTCTACGTCATCCCCAAGACGCTCTTTCCCGAGCAGGATACCGGCCAGATCGCGGTGACGACCAGCGCGGCGCAGGATATCGGCTTCACGCGGATGGCGGGGCTCCAGCAGCAGGTCGCGCAAGCGTTGCTCGCCGATCCGTCGGTCGCCAGCCTCAGTTCGGCGATCGGGGTCGACGGGCAGAATGCCACCTTGTCGCAAGGCCGGATGATCGTGAACCTCAAGCCCGAGGGCGAGCGCGGCAATCTGGAGGAGGTGCTCGCCAGCCTCAATCACGCGGTGTCCAATGTGCCGGGAATGCGGGTCTATTTCCGCCCGGTGCAGGATCTGACGATCGATACCTCGACCGGGGTCAACGCCTATCGCTTCTCGCTACAGGGCGCGGACGAGGCTTTGGTCGACCAATGGGGCGCCAAGCTCGCCGCGGCGCTCAAGAAGGACAAGCATCTCAACAACGTCACCTCCGACGTGCTCGCCAACGGCCGCGCGGTGGTGGTCGATATCAATCGCGACGTCGCCGGCCGGCTCGGGCTGAGCGCGCTGGCGATCGACAATGCACTCTACGACGCCTTCGGCCAGCGCATCGTCTCGACGATCTACACCCAGTCGAGCCAGAATCGCGTCATTCTGGAGGCGCAGCCGGGCACGGTCGCCGATCCGCAAGCGCTGGGCGATCTGCGCATCCCGCTGGCGGGCGGCGCGAGCGTCCCGCTCTCGGCCGTGGCGACGATCCGTACCCAGGATGCGCCGCTCGTTGTTGCGCGCGAGGCGCAATTCCCCGCGGCGACGATCGGCTTCGATCTCGCTCCCGGCGTGTCGCTGGGCAGCGCGGTGAGCGCGATCGAGCGCGCCGAGCGCCAGATCGGCGTGCCGCCCGCGATCACCACCAATTTCACCGGCGCGGCGAGCGCGTTCAAGGCGTCGCTCGCCAACGAATTGTGGCTGATCCTCGCCGCGATCGTCGTGGTCTATATCGTGCTGGGGGTGCTCTACGAGAGCTTCGTCCACCCGGTGACGATCCTGTCGACCCTCCCCTCCGCCGGGATCGGCGCGCTGCTCGGGCTGTGGCTCACCGGATCGGGGCTCGGGGTGATCGGGATCATCGGCATCGTCCTCTTGATCGGCATCGTGAAGAAGAATGCGATCATGATGATCGACTTCGCGCTCGATGCGATGCGCGAGGAAGGCGCCGATGCGCATCACGCGATCCGTCAGGCCGCGCTGCTGCGTTTCCGCCCGATCATGATGACCACTTTCGCCGCGCTGTTCGCGGCGATCCCGCTGATCTTCGGCGGCGGGATGGGGCATGAGCTGCGCCAACCGCTCGGCATCGCGATCGCCGGCGGCTTGATCTTCAGCCAGGTGCTGACCCTGTTCACCACCCCCGTCATCTTCCTCGGGCTCGAAAACTGGCGCGAGCGCGGCTGGCGCGTGCGGCGCGGCACCGCGGGCGAGGCGCGCCCGGCGTGAACATTTCCGCGCCCTTCATCCGGCGGCCGGTGGGGACGATCCTGCTGACGATCGGGCTGATGCTCGCCGGCGTCGGGGCGTTCTTCATGCTGCCGGTGGCGCCGCTGCCGCAGGTCGATTTCCCGACGATCATGGTGCAGGCGAACCTGCCCGGCGCGAGCCCGTCGACGATGGCCTCCAGCGTCGCCGCGCCGCTGGAGCGGCACCTCGGCACGATCGCCGGGGTGTCGGAAATGACCTCGCGCTCGGGGGTCGGTTCGTCGTCGATCGTGCTGCAATTCGATCTGTCGCGCGACATCGACGGCGCCGCGCGCGACGTGCAGGCGGCGATCAACGCCTCGCGCGCCGATCTCCCCGCGACGCTCAGGACCAACCCGAGCTACCGCAAGGCCAATCCCGCCGAAGCGCCGATCCTGATCCTCGCGCTCACCTCGCCGACGCGCAGCCCATCCGAAATCTACGACGCCGTCTCGACCGTGGTGCAGCAGAAACTGCTCCAGGTGCAGGGGGTCGGCAATGTCGAGCTGGGCGGCGCGGCGCTCCCCTCGGTACGGATCGAGGTCAATCCGCTGGCGCTGTCGCGCTACGGCATCGCGCTCGAGGATGTGCGCACCGCGCTGCAATCCGAAAGCGCCAACCGGCCGCGCGGCATACTCGATGCCAAGGGGTTCAGCTGGCAGATCTATTCCAATCAGGCCGGGCTCCACGCCGCCGATTATCGCGGGACGGTGATCGCGTGGCGCAACGGCGCGGCGGTGCGGCTGTCAGACATCGCCAATGTCGTCGACGGCCCCGAAGACATTCGCACAATGGGGCTGTTCAACGGCAAGCGCGCGGTGCCGGTGCTGATCAGCCGCCAGCCGGGGGCAAATATCGTCCAGGTGGTCGATTCGTTGAAGGCGCAGCTTCCCGCGCTGCGCGCCGCCGTCCCGCCCGACATCCACCTGGACGTCGCCAGCGATCGCACGCTGACGATCCGCGCCTCGCTGCGCGAGGTGGAGGTGACCTTGCTCATCGCCACCCTGCTGGTGGTGCTGGTGGTCAGCCTGTTCCTGAGAAGCTGGCGCGCGACCTTGATCCCCGCGGCGGCGGTGGTCGCCTCGTTGCTCGGCACGATCGCGGTGATGTATCTCGCCGGGTTCAGCCTCGACAATCTCTCGCTGATGGCGCTGACCGTCGCGACCGGGTTCGTCGTCGACGATGCGATCGTCGTGGTGGAGAATATCAGCCGGCATATCGAGGCGGGGATGAAGCCGCTCGCCGCCGCCTTCGCCGGTGCGCGCGAGGTAGGGTTCACCGTGCTGTCGATCTCGCTGAGCCTGATCGCGGTGTTCGTGCCGCTGATCTTCATGGGCGGGCTGGTCGGGCGGCTGTTCCGCGAATTCGCGCTGACCATGTCGATTGCGGTGATGATCAGCCTCGTCGTCTCGCTCACCACCACCCCGATGCTCGCCTCGCGCGTGCTGCTGGGCGAGGAGAGCGAGGGGCGCGTGATGCGCTGGGCGCGGCAGTCGTTCGATTGGGCACAGGCGCGCTACGCGGTCGCGCTCGATTGGGCATTGCTCCACCGCGGCGCGGTCCTCATCCTGCTCACCGGCACGGTGGTGCTCAACATCTATCTGATCGCGATCGCGCCCAAGGGCTTCTTCCCGCAGCAGGATACCGGCGGGCTGATGGGCGGGCTGCGCGCCGACCAGAGCATCTCGTTCACCGACATGCAGAACAAGCTTACCCGCATCGTGCATATCGTGAAGGGCGATCCGGCGGTGGCGACGGTGGTGGCGTTCACCGGCGGATCGCGCGCCGGCGGCGGGTTCATGTTCGCGACCCTGAAGCCGCGCAACCAGCGCCCGCCGGTACAGGCGGTGATCGCGCGGCTGCGGCCCAAGCTCGCGCGGGTCAGCGGGGTCAGCCTGTTCCTCAATCCTGTACAGGATCTGCAGGTCGGCGGGCGATCGAGCAACAGCACCTATCAATATGTGCTCAAGGCCGACGACCCCGATGTGCTCAAGGCCGCCGGGCAGAAACTGGTCGATGCGCTGAAACAGCATCCCGACACCGTCACCGATGTCGATATCGACCAGCAGGATGCCGGCGCCGATGCCTTCGTCGAGGTCAATCGCGACGCCGCGGCGCGGCTCGGGGTGACGATGCAGGCGGTCGACGCCGCGCTCTACGATGCTTTCGGCCAGCGCCAGGTGGCGAACATCTATTCGGGGCTCAACCAATATCATGTCGTGATGGAGGCGGCGCGGCAGTTCAACGGATCGCCGGCCTCGCTCGCCAACATCTATCTGCCGCTCAATCCGCCGGCCAACAATGCGAGCAACAACCCGACCCCGACGCCGAGCGCGTCGGCGACCCCGACCGCCGCCGCGCCGACCGCGAGCACTGGCGGCACCGGCGCCGGCGGATCGGCGGTCGCCGCGGGCAATGCGGTGAGCACCACCGCACGGACGATGACGCCCCTGTCGGCGATCGCGCGCTGGTCGACCGGATCGACCAACGCCTCGGTCAGCCATTCGGACGGCGAGCCATCTGCCACGGTATCGTTCAACCTCCCCGCCGGCGTCTCGCTGGGGCAGGCGGCGCAATTGATCGCACAGGTGCAGGCGAGCCTCGCGCTCCCCGCGACGGTCCACGGCGAATTAGGCGGCACCGCCAAGGTGTTCGCGCAATCGACCGGATCGATGCCGCTGCTGATCCTCGCCGCCTTGCTCGCGATCTACATCGTGCTCGGCATCCTCTACGAAAGCGCGATCCACCCGCTCACCGCGCTCTCCACCCTCCCCTCGGCGGGTGTCGGCGCGATGATCGCGCTGATCGTCACCGGCGGCCAGTTCGACATCATCGCGCTGATCGGGATCATCCTGTTGATCGGGATCGTGAAGAAGAATGCGATCATGATCATCGATTTCGCGCTGGAGGCGGAGCGCGGCGAAGGGCTCGATCCGGTCGCTGCGGTGCGCGAGGCGTCGCTGCTGCGCTTTCGCCCGATCCTGATGACCACGCTCGCCGCCGCGCTTGGCGCCTTGCCGCTAGCGATCGGCTTCGGCGACGGCGCGGAGCTGCGCCGTCCGCTCGGCATCGCGATCTTCGGCGGGCTGATCGCCAGCCAGTTCATCACCCTGTTGACCACCCCGGTCGTCTATCTCGCGCTCGATCGCTTCCGTCGCCGCCACGGTGCCGCGGAGCGAGGCCTGGCGCGCCACGGCGATCTACCGCTTGCTCCCGGAGCCACCGCATGAAGCGCGCCCTGCCCGTCGTCTCCGCCCTGTTGCTCGCGGGGTGCAACATGGCGCCGGCCTATCGCCCGCCGATCAATGTCACGATCCCGCCCTCGTTCAAGGAAGCCCCCGGCTGGGGCGTCGCGCAGCCGAGCGACGCGGCGGCGCGCGGCGAATGGTGGGCGCTGTTCAACGATCCCACGCTCGACGCGCTCGAACGCAAGGTGGTGATCACCAACCAGAATGTCGCCGCCGCGCGCGGGGCCTATGAAGCGGCGCGCGCGCTGGTAATGGTCCAGCGGTCGGCCCTGTTCCCCACCGTCACCGGATCGGCGAGCGGGCAGCATTCGCAGGCCTTTTCGGGCGGCACCGCGACGAGCATCGGCGCGGGGAGCGGCAACGGCGCCGGGGTCGGCAGCAACACCGTCACCACCTCGGGCTCGCGCTATGCGCTCAGCATCGGCGCGAGCTGGGAGCCCGATCTGTGGGGCCGGCTCGGCAACGCGGTGACGCAGGCCAAGGCCAATGCGCAGGCGAGCGCGGGCGACCTCGCCAATGCGACGCTCTCCGCGCAGGGCGAGCTCGCCACCAATTACGTCGAATTGCGCGGGATCGACGCGCAGATCGTGCTGCTCGACGCGACGATCAAGGATTATCAGCGCGCGCTGACGATCACGACCAACAAGTACAAGGCCGGGACGGTCGCGCATTCCGACGTCTATCAGGCGCAGACCTCGCTCTCGAACGCGATCGCCTCGCGGCAGGATCTCGATCGCCAGCGCGCGGTGCTCGAACATGCGATCGCGGTGCTGGCGGGGGAAAATCCCTCGACCTTCACGCTTCCGCCCGTCGCGTGGCAGCCGACGGTGCCCGCGGTGCCGGGCGTGCTCCCCTCGACCCTGCTCGAACGACGCCCCGATGTCGCGGCGGCCGAGCGGCGGGTCGCGGCGGCCAATGCCAATATCGGCATCCAGCGCGCGGCCTATTTCCCGCAATTCACCTTGTCGGGCAATGCCGGGACGAGCGGCAGCAAGGTCAGCCAATTGTTCTCCGCCGCGACCAGCCTCTGGTCGTTCGGGCTCAGCGGGCTGATGACCCTGCTCGATTTCGGCGCGCGCCACGGGCAGGTGCTGCAGGCGCGCGGGCAATATGATCAGGCGGTCGCGACCTATCGCCAGACGACGCTCACCGCCTTCCAGCAGGTCGAGGACAATCTCGCCGCGACGCGCTCGCTGGCGGATGTGACCAAAAGCCGCGCCGACGCCGCCGAGGCCGCGACCCGCGCCGAGACGATCGCCAACAACCAATATCGTTCCGGGCTGGTCGACTATTCGGAGGTGATCGTCGCGCAGACCACCGCGCTCAGCGCGCGCCAGTCGCAGATTCAGGCGGTGATCAACCAGCAGACCGCCGCGATCGCGCTGGTCCAGGCGATCGGCGGTGAGTGGAGCGCGGCTGCCCCAGCCAAGTAATTGGTAAATGACGGTTAGTTCATGCCTACGTCAGGGCATGTTCAGTCATGGGCGTGCACCTTGCGCTTCTGTCGAGGCGAGTCGAGCGGAGGCAAGGGATGGCATTGGCATGGTCGCGTGGCGCAGGGTCGATCGCGCTCCTGGCGATGCTGTCCGGCGGCGCGCTGCCGGCGCAGGCGGCGCCGTCGGGCGCGGCGCAGCGGATCGCCTGGGCCAACCGGCTGACCTGGGGCGCGACCGCCGCCGATCTCGCCGCGAGCGACGGCCCCGGCAGCGACCGCTGGCTCGCCGCACAACTCGAAGCACCGCCCGCCGATCTCCCGCCCGATGCCGCTGCGCAGGTCGCCGCGATGCGCATCACCCGGGAGCCGCTGGCGCAGATCGTCGTCACGCAGCAGGCGATGCAGCGCGATGCCAATGCGCTGGTCGATCCCGAGCAGAAGAAAGCGGCGCGCGAGGCGTATCAGAAAAGCATGAACGCGCTGGCCGACGAGGCGCGCTCGCGTTCGATCCTGCGCGATCTCTATGCCCCCGATCAGCTGCGCGAGCAGATGACGTGGTTCTGGTTCAACCATTTCAACGTCCAGGCCGGCAAGCGCGATATCCGTGCGATGGTCGGCGATTATGAGGAGACGATCCGCACCCACGCCTTCGGGCATTTCCGCGACCTGCTCGAAGCGACGCTGCGCCACCCGGCGATGCTGCGCTACCTCGATAACGATCAGAATGCCGCGGGGCGGATCAACGAGAATTACGCGCGCGAGATCATGGAATTGCACACGATGGGGGTCGGCTCCGGCTACACCCAGCAGGATGTGCAGGAACTGGCGCGGATCCTCACCGGGGTGGGGGTCGATCTCAACCACGACGCGCCACGGATGCGGCCGCAGCTCCAGCCGCTCTACCTCCGCGCGGGCCTGTTCGAGTTCAACCCCGCGCGGCACGATTTCGGCGACAAGCACTTCCTCGGCCACACGATCAAGGGATCAGGCTTCGGCGAGGTCGAGCAGGCGCTCGATCTGATCGCCGCGGCGCCCGCCACCGCGCATCACGTCTCGGCGCAGATCGCCGGCTATTTCATGGGCGACGCCCCGCCCCCCGCGCTGGTCGGTCGCATGGCGCAGACCTTCCAGCGCACGCATGGCGATATCGCGCAGGTGATGCGCACGATGATCCGCGCCCCCGAATTCGCCGCGTCCCTGGGCAAGACCTTCAAGGACCCGATCCACTATGCGATCTCGGCGGTGCGCCTGACCTATGGCGATCGCGTGATCCTCAACCCGCAGCCGATCAACAACTGGCTCAACCGCATGGGGCAAGGGCTCTACAACCACGAGACCCCCGACGGTTACGACATGCACGCCGCCGCCTGGTCCGGCCCGGGACAGATGGCGACGCGGTTCGATATCGCCAAGCAGATCGGCGGCGGCGCCTATGGCCTGTTCCGCTTGCCCGGCACGACCGCCGACCGCCCTGCCTTCCCGCAATTGCAGAACGCACTCTATTTCAACGGCCTGCAGGACGCGCTCGCCCAACCGACGCGTGCCGCGTTGGCCGAGGCGACGTCGCCGCAGGAATGGAATGCGCTGTTCCTGTCGTCCCCCGAATTCATGCACCGTTAGCGAGGTTGCCATGACGCCGCATGTCCATCGCCGTGATCTGCTCAGGGGCGCCGCCGCGCTCGCGCCGCTGGTGATCGCCGGCCGCGCTTTCGCCGCGCCGCAGGCGGGAAGCCGGCTGCTCGTGATCTTCCTGCGCGGCGCCTATGACGCTACCAATGTGATCGTGCCGACCGGGAGCGACTTCTACCATCAGGCGCGCCCGACGATCGCGCTCGGCAAGCCCGATCCGGCCGATCCCAAGGCGCCGCTGCCGCTCGACGCGCACTGGAGCCTCCACCCCGCGCTCAAGGACAGCATCCTGCCCTTGTGGCAGCAGCGCCAGATCGCCTTCGTCCCGTTCGCCGGCACCGACGATATGAGCCGCAGCCATTTCGAGACGCAGGACACGATCGAGCTCGGCCAGCCGGTCGGCGGCCATCGCGATTACGGATCGGGCTTCATGGCGCGGCTGGCGGGGATATTGGGGCGCGGCGACAAGCCGATCGCCTTCACCGATCAATTGCCCTTGTGCTTCCGCGGGGGCGCGGCGCCGGTGCCCAATCTCGCGCTCGCCAATGTCGGCAAGCCGATCGATACGCGGCAGGCCAAGCTGATCGAGCGGATGTATGCCCAGCAACCCGCGCTGTCGCGATCGGTGGCGCAGGGGTTCGAGGTGCGCGACACCGTCTATCGCACGCTCGACGAGGAGATGAAGGCGGCAAGCCGCGGCGCGGTGAGCGCCAAGGGCTTCGCTTTGTCCGCCAGCCGGATCGGCACGCTGATGCGCGCGCAGTTCAACCTCGCCTTCGTCGATGTCGGCGGGTGGGATACGCATGTCAATCAGGGCGGCGCGACCGGCTATCTCGCCGATCGGATCGGCGAATTGGGGCGCGGGCTGGCGGCCTTTGCCGAGGCGATCGGCGCCGAGGCGTGGCGCAACACCAATGTCGTCGTCGTCTCCGAATTCGGCCGCACCTTCCGCGAGAACGGCGATCGCGGGACCGATCACGGGCACGGCAGCATCTATTGGGTGCTCGGCGGCGGGGTGGCCGGTGGGCGGCTGGCGGGGGATCAGGTCGCTTTGTCCCCTGCCACGCTCAACCAGGGCCGCGACCTGCCGGTGCTGACCGATTATCGCGCGCTGATCGGCGGGCTTGTCGCGCGGCAATTCGGGCTGGGGGCGGATCGGCTCGCGGGGCTGTTCCCGGGGGCGAAACCGCGCGATCTGCAGTTGATCTAGCGCCCCCTCTCCGTTCGCCCTGAGCTTGTCGAAGGGCTGCCCTTCTTCATCGGAAGAAAGTGCAGGGCTTCGACAGGCTCAGCGCGAACGGTGGAGAGGGAAGCCGGAGGTATCGCGCGGCGCTCGATTACCCGCCGTGCGCCGCCTTCCAGTCGCGCTTCACCTTTTTGGCGAGGCTCCATTTGTGCACCTCGGTCGGGCCGTCGTAGATGCGGAAGGCGCGGACTTCGCGGAATACCTGCTCGACGATCGTGTCCCCGGTCACCCCGCTCCCGCCCATCACCTGCACGCAGCGATCGGCGATGCGCATCAGCGCTTCCGACACGGCGACCTTGGCCATCGAGCTTTCCGCGGTGCCGAGATCGCCGCTATCGAGCACCCTCGCGCACCAGTCGATCATCAATTCGGCCTGTTTCAGATCGATCAGATTTTCTGCCAGCATGAAGCCGACGCCCTCGTGATCGACCAAAGCCTTGCCGAACGCATGGCGCCGGCAGGCGTAATCGGTCGCGATTTCGTTGGCGCGGACGCAGGCGCCATACCAGCGCATGCAGTGCGACAGCCGCGCCGGGCTCAGCCGAACCTGGGCATATTTGAACCCCTCCCCGGCCTGGCCGAGCATCTGATCGGCGGGAACGCGGAGGTTTTCGATGCGGATCGTCGCGTGGCCGCCGGGCATCGAACTGTCGATCGTATTGGGGACGCGCTCGATGACGATCGCCGGATCGGGCAGGTCGACGAGGAACATGCACGCGCCCTCGTCGGCCTTGGCCATCACGATCCCGACCTTGGCCCCGGCGGCGCCGGTGATGAACGCCTTGCGCCCGTTGATCACCCAGTGATTGCCGTCCGGGCGGCAGGTGGTGAGCATCATCGACGGGTCGGAGCCCGCCCCGCCCTCCGCCGCGGGCTCGGTCATGAAAAAGGCCGATCGCGCGCGGCCCTCGACCAGCGGCTTGAGGAAGCGCTCCTTGATCTCCGGGCTGCCGACCTTGCCGAGCAGATACATATTGCCCTCGTCGGGCGCGGCGGTGTTGCAGGCGAGCGGGCCGAGCGGCGACAGCCCGGAGCGCTCGAGGACGATCGCGGTCTCGCGCTGCGACAGATGGCGGCCGTCGGGCAGGATATGCGGGGTCAGCACCCCCGCGGCGCGCGCCTTTTCGCGCATCTCCATCACCAGTTCGTCGGTCGGCGCATCGTGGTGGTCGCGGCGCGGATCGCGCTCATAGGGGACGATCACCTCGCGGACGAAGCGCTCGACGCGATCGGCGATCTCCAGCGTCTTGTCGATGCCGATGCTCATGGATTCTTCTCCTCGACGGGTTCGTAAGTGGTGGGGGTGGTCACCTCGGGCGGGTCGCCCCAGTCGCGCGCCAGCAGCGCGCCGAGCGCTGCCATCGCGTCCGCGCCGAGCCGCTGGCCGAGTTCATGCTCGATCGCATACATCGTCGCGCGCGCCGCCCGCGCCAGCGCGCGGCCTTCGGGCTGGAATTCGACGATGCTCGCGCGCCCGTCGCTCGGATCGGGCGAGACACGAACGATATTGCGCCGCGCCAGTTCGTCGAGCATCTGGCTCATCGACTGCCGCGTGATGCCAAGGTTATGCGCCAGCCGCGCCGGGCGGCGCACCCCGAGCGCGAGATTGGCGAACAGCATCGACTGGATTCGCGTCACCGGGGGCCAGCCCGCGCGGCGCAGCGCCGCCTGCAGCGCCTCGTCATACCAATAGACCGCGCGCAGCAGGTTCATCAGCATCATCGGATGCGGCGCGGCGATCGGCGCCTGGGGCGAATCCTCTGCCGCTGCCATAATCCGAACCCGTTTCCCCTCTTGCCGGCTTGCGGTGCTGTAAGTGAGGCGCCGCGCGGTGGCAACGCAACCGGCCGCGCTTGACGCCCTCCCGTCATTACTTAGTATTCAAAGCAATGATCGATCAGTGGAGAGGTGTCGAGATGAAAAAGATTCCGGGGGTCGAGCCGCGTTTCGGCCATTTGTGCTCGTATCGCGCCGAATTCACCGAGCCGCAGCAGATGGTCGGCCGCGCGCATTTCGGGACGCGGATGATCGCCGCGCTGACCGGCGGCACCCTCACCGGCGAGCGACTGTCGGGCCGGGTGATGCCGAGCGGGGGCGATTGGGCGACGATCGACGAGCGCGGGGTGCTCCGGCTCGACGCGCGGGTGACGTTCGAGACGCATGACGGCGCGCTGATCTACGTCTCCTATCGCGGCGTGCTGCGCCCGATGGACAAGGTGCGCGATTATTCGCGCCGCGGCGGGCCGCAAACGCCCGAGGAACACGCCCAGGTCTATTTCCGCACCGCGCCGATCTTCGAGACGGGGCACCCCGATTATCAGTGGCTCAACGATATCGTCACCGTGGGGATCGGCGCCTCGGTGGGCGGTGCGGTGGAATATGACGTGTACGAATTGCTGTGACGGAGAAGGTTAGATTCCTAATTGCATTTAGTCAGCTAACCTGACAATATCGGCCTGCGCCCATCAGAAGGCCCATTGTCAGGAGAGTCCCATGACCGACCTCAAGCCGCTGACCGTCCAGCCGTTTATCCCCGCCAATGATGATTTCATGACGCGCGCCGCGCTTGCCGCGCTCACCCCGGCGGAGCTGATCCGCCGCACCACGGCGTTGAAGCCGCTGCTCGCCGCGCATGCCGCCGAATGCGAGCGGGTGCGCCACCCGCTGGTCGAGACATGGAACGCGATCCGCGCGACCGGCTGCTTCTATCACTTCATCCCGAAGAAATATGGCGGGCTCGAATTCGACGCCGACAGCTTCATCGACGCGATGCTCCCGCTGAGCGAGGGCTGCCCGTCGACCGGCTGGGTCGCGGCCTTTTGCGTCGAGCATAATTGGATGCTCACCCAATTCCCCGAACGCTTCCAGGACGAGATCTTCGGCACGCGCGCGGGCGACCGCGTCCCCTATGTCATCGCGCCGGGGGTCACCGCGCCGCCGGGCAAAGCGGTGCCGGTCGACGGCGGCTATCGCATCAGCGGGCGGTGGAAATGGGGCACCGGGGTGATGCATTCCGATTGGGTGCTGGTCGCCTGCGCGATCGTCGACGGCCCGGCGAACGTGGTGCTGTTCTGCGCGCTGCCGACGCGTGAGGTGACGGTGATCGACACCTGGCACATCGACGGGATGGAAGGCACCGGCAGCCACGATCTGCTGATCGACGACATATTCGTCCCCGATTACCGCACGATGGACATGACCGAGATGCGCAATGGCACCGCGCATGGCGCACGGCTCTACGACAATCCGCTCTATCGCCAGCCGATGATCCCGTTCCTCGGGGTGACCGCGGCGATCTCCGGGGTCGGCGCGGCGCGCGCGGCGGTGGCGCAGTTCCGCAAGCAACTCGCCGAGCGCGTGGTCCACGGCACCGATATGAAGCAGGCGGAAAAGCCCGCGGCGCAGATGCGGCTCGCCAATGCCAATGTCATGGCGCGCACCGCCGAGCTGCTGCTGCGCGACGCCGTGAACACCAATATCGCGCTCGCCCGCCCGGAGGGACGCGCCGATTTCATCCAGCGCTCGCACATGCGGCTGCAGATCGCGCAGGCGATGGAATTGTGCCGTCAGGCGATCATGATGGTCGCCGAAGCGAGCGGTGCCAGCGCGCACCTGCGCAGCAATCCGATGCAGCGCTACCTGCGCGACGTGAACGTGATGTCTAACCATATCGTCTATGACAAGGACGGTGCCGCCGAGCTGCACGGCCGCGCGCTGATCGGCCTCCCGCCCAACGCCCTCACCTTTTGAGATTGACAGGAGGCCTGTCAGTTAGTTTACTAACTAAATCGGAAATGTCCGATACCGAAGCGGCGGCGGAAGATTGCCGCGCGGATCCGATGAGCGGAGGAGAGCAGGATGCAGGGTTCGAAATATCACCGTCAGACGTTGATGCGGGGGGCGGCGCTGCCGCTGCTGATGCTGTCGGCCACGCCGGCGTTCGCGCAGGATGCGAGCGCGGGGAACAGCGACCCGCGCGCGGCGCAACAGCCGCTCGGCAACGACGTGGTGGTCACCGCGACGCGGCGCCCGCAGACCCTGCTCGACGTGCCCTTGTCGGTCGCGGTCGTCTCGGGCGACGCGCTCGACAAGATGGGGGTGCGGCAGTTCAACGATCTCCAGTCGGGCATCCCCAACCTCCAGATCGACCAGACCAACGGCAATTTCGTCATCAACATGCGCGGGCTCGGCTCGGGCGGGGGCAATCTCGCGTTCGAGCAATCGGTCGGCTTCTTCGTCGACGGCGTCTATTCGGGGCGCTCGCGCTCGCTGCAGACCGCGATGATGGACGTCCAGCGCGTCGAGGTGGTGCGCGGGCCGCAGGGCGCGTTGTTCGGCAAGAACACCGATGCCGGCGCGATCAGCGTGATCACCGCCGCGCCGACGCGCGATTTCCAGGGCCGCGTCTCGGCCGGCTATGAAGCGGTCAACAACGGCTGGAATGCGGAAGGCTATCTCTCCGGCCCGATCACCGACACGCTCTCGGCGCGGCTCAGCGTCCAGGGCGGGCACGCCGGCGGTTATATGTACAACCGCGCGACCAAGCAGGACGACAACGGCAATAATTATCTCGGCATCCGCGGCCAGCTCCTGTTCGAGCCGATGAAGGGCATGTCGGCCAAGCTCAAGGTCGAATACGGGAAGAACGATTACAAGGGCAACAACCTCGCGTTCAACGGGCTGGGCACCAGCGCGATCGCCAATGCGATCCGCGCGGCTTCGGCGCCGTACGGCGGGGTCCCCGAATATCCCAGCTTCGTCCGGGTGGCGGATTCGACCTATGGCCGCGGCTTTTCGCGTACCGAAACGCTCGGCGTGACGCTCACCACCAACACCGATCTCGGCGGCGGGGTGCAGCTGACGACGATCGGCGGCTATCAGCATATCAAGGCCAATACCGAAACCGATATCGACAACAGCCCGCTGACGCTGATCGACAATCTGCACATCGAGCGCACGACGCAGATTTCGCAGGAAGCGCGGCTATCGGGGTCGATCGGCAAGCTCTCGCTGATCGCCGGGCTGCAATATTATTATGCGCAATCGCATATCGTGCAGAATGTGTTCTGGAATTTCTCGCCGGCGTTGCGCGGCCCGTCGGTACTGCCGTTCGACCAGAAGAGCGAATCGATCTCGCCCTTCCTCGCCGCCAATATGGAGTTGCTGCCCGGGCTGACGATCGACGGCAGCGTGCGCTACAGCGACGAGACCAAACAGGCGCGGATGCAGATGCTGCCGGGCGGGCCAGCCTCGTTCAGGCCCTACGACATACGCGCCAAGCGCCACGAGAAATTGTGGGATTATTCGGGCAAGATCAGCTATAAATTCAGCCGGCTCGGACAGGTCTACGTCAGCTATGCGACGGGCAGCAAGGGCGGCGGTTTCGTCGCCAACGACACCCAGCTCGGCAATACCGGCAAATATCAATTCGATCCCGAGCGCGCGAAATCCTGGGAGGCCGGGGTCAAGCTGCGCGGGGAGCGCGGGGTATATGATCTCAACCTCGCGGTGTTCAGCACCAATTTCGACAATCTTCAGGTGTCGTCGTTCAACGGCACCAGCTTCGTCACCGGCAATGCCGCCAACGTGCGCTCGCGCGGTATCGAGGTGGAGGGCAATGTCCGCCCGGTCTCGTTCCTCAGCTTCGGCGGGAATGTCGCCTATCTCGATGCGAAATACCGCAGCTACAACGGCCCGTGCATCTATAACCAGACCTGCCCGCTCGGCTATTCCGACCTCAGCGGCTATCGCCTGACCCGCGCGCCGAAGTGGAAATGGAGCGCTTACGGCCAGGTCGACGCCCCGCTGTCGGGCGATCTGGATTTCACCGCGCGCGGCTCGGTCAATTATACCGGGCTGACCAATTATCAGGACACACAGAATCCGGCGACGATGATGCCCGCCTATACCACGGTGGACGCGCGGATCGGGATCACCAACAAGGCGCACGGCTGGGATGTCGCGGTGGTCGGCCGCAACCTCACCAACAAGGTGAGCTGGAGCCAGGCATTCGGGGTCCCGTTCGTCGGCGGGGCGACGGCGGTGTTCGTCAATCCGAGCCGGACGGTGACGTTTCAGGTGTCGAAGAACTTCTGAAACTCAAAAGGGGGATGTGGCGGGCCGGCAGCAATGCCGCCCGTCTTTTTTTGAGCGGCGCGCGCGAAATACGACCCGTTCGCCCTGAGCCTGTCGAAGGGCTGCCCTTCTTGCGGGGAAGAAAGGGCAGGGCTTCGACAGGCTCAGCCCGAACGGGGAGAGGTGATCCGACCTAGCCCGCGATGCGCCAGATTGCCCGGCGCGGACCAAATGTCACCAACGCGACGATGATTTCTATGCTACCGCTGCGGTTGCTGCGCATAGCCGTTCTGCGCGCACTCGGGCGCATCGGGATGCTTGTGGCAGCGCTCGGCCTGTTTGCGCATCTTGCGGGCATAAGCGCGATCGCGCTCGGACGGGCTGGTCGTGCTCCAGTCGACGACCTTGCCGGTTGCCTTGACCGGCGCGGTGGCGACGCTGGTGATGGTGCGCACGCACCCCGCCGTCGCGATCAGCGGCAGCGCCGCCAGGATGATCGTCATCGCTCGCCGCGTCATTTCTTCCGCTCCCGCTGCACCTCGTCGCGCGCCTTGACCCCGATCCCCGGGAAATCGCTGAAGAAGCCGTCGAGCCCGCGGCGCAGCGCGGCCTTGATCTCGCCGTCCAGATCGCCGTGCTCGCGCGGATTGAGCCCGTTGCGATATTCGGACGGCAGGAAATAATTTTCGGCGCGATAGGTCCAGGGATGGACGCGCAACCCCGCGGCATGCGCGGCGCTGATCAGCCCGGTCGGCAGTTTGCCGTCCCACAGCATCGATTTGTTGGGGCCGATCCCGAAGGCGTAAGAGGCGATGTCGCGCAATCCTTCGGGGGTCAGCATCGCGGCATAGCTCGGCGCGGCGCCGTCCGCCGGGCCGCCTTCCTTGTCGACCAGCTGGATCAGCCGGATGCCGGTCATCTGGTGGATCCGCTTGAGATTCTCCACCTCGAACGACTGGATGAAGACCGGTGCGTCGGGGGTGTTCCACCCCGCCGCCTGCAATTGCTTCACCAGCAGCGCGTCGGTCGGGTGGCCGATCGAGGCGAAATAGGTCGGGTGCTTGGTCTCGGGATAGATGCCGACATGGTGGCGCTTGGCGAGCGCGATGATCTCGGCGAGCGTCGGGATCTCGAACTGCCCGTCATATTTCCGGTTCTCGGGGCGGAGCAGCGGCAGCCGCTCCTTCGCGCGCAGCGTCTTCAGTTCGGCGAGCGTGAAATCCTCGACGAACCAGCCGGTCAGCTTCTGCCCGTCGATCGTCTTGGTGGTGCGGCGCGCGGCGAATTCGGGATGTGCGGCGACGTCGGTGGTTTCCGAAATCTCATTCTCGTGCCGCGCGACGAGCACGTCGTCCTTGGTCGGCACCAGATCGGGTTCGATGAAATCCGCGCCTTGCTCGATCGCCCGCTCATAGGAGCCGAGCGTATGCTCGGGCCGTTCGCCGCTCGCGCCGCGATGCGCGATGACGATCGGGGCGGAAAGCGGGGAAATGGCTTCGGTCATCGGCCGATCCTGCCCCTTTCCGCATGCCGTGACCAGCAATGCGAGGAGCACGAGTATTTTTCGCATGGGCACCAACATCCAGCGCAAGCGTTACCCTCTCAAGGCGAACGGAGCGCGAGCCATGATTTTTACGACCAACGGTGTGCAGCGCAAGGCGAACGCCCGCGCCACACGGCGGATCGGGCGATGATCCCGGTCGAACAGACCGTGCTCGCGCTGCTTGCCGCGGGCAAATCGAAGCGGTTCGGCGATATCGGCAGCAAGCTCGACGAAATGTTCCTCTCGCGCCCGCTCGGGCTGCATGTCGCGGTGACGCTGGAGGACGTGCCGTTCAAGGAGCGCGTGGCGATCACCAACGGCTGCGAGATCGATTTCGCCGCGCATCGCTTCACGATCATCCCCGATCACGATCCCGATCGCGACATGGCGTCGGCGGTGCGGCTGGGGGTGGAGCGCGCGCGCGACGCCGGGGCGGCGGCGGTGATCATCGCGCTGGCGGATATGCCGCGCGTCACCGCGACGCATATCTACCGGCTGCTCGACGCCGCCGACGGCCCTTCGGCGGTGGTCGCATCGAGCAACGGCCGCTACCCCTCGCCGCCGGTGCTGTTCGGCGCGGCGCGGTTCGACGAGGTGCTGGCGATCCGCGACGATCAGGACGCGCGCGACATGATCCGCGCCGGGGTGCATGTTGTGACCAACGAACAGGAATTGATCGACGTCGATACGCCCGAGGAGCTCGAACAACTCCGCGCGCTGGTCCACGCGCCCGAAGCGCGGCGGTAAATGCGATAATAAAGCCCCTCCCCCAAAGGGGAGGGGAGTTTCCGGTCACTCCAGTTCCAGGATCACCTGATCGACCGCGAGGCTTTCGCCCGCTTCCGCATTGACCGTCTTCACCACCGCGGATTTCTCGGCGCGCAGGATGTTTTCCATCTTCATCGCCTCGACCACCGCGAGCGCCTGCCCGGCCTCGACCTTGTCGCCGGCCTTGACGTCGAGCCGCACGAGCAGCCCCGGCATCGGCGCGATCAGGAACTTCGACAGATCGGGCGGGATCTTCTCGAGCAGATGCTTGGCATAAGGCGCGATCCGCGCCGGCAGCACGCGCACCTTGTGGCTCGCGCCGCGCGCGTTGAGCGTGAAGCCGGTGCGGGTGCGCGCGATCTTCACCGTCAGCGGCGCCGCACCGTCGACCACCGCGAAGCGATCGCCCGGGAAATAGTCGATCGTGCCGTCGAGCGGCTTGCCATCGACCGTCACGTCGTCGCCGTCGACCGTGACCGCGTGATCCTTTTTGCCGATCCGCACCACCCAGTCGGCCGGCGCATCGAGCGGCGCGCCGAGCTGGCCGTCGACATGCCGCGCGCGCTCGGCCCAGGCGACACCCGCATAAGCCGCGACACCCGCCAGCGTGCGTACCAGTTCGTCCGAGGCCGGGGCGCCGTGGAACCCCTCGGGATATTCCTCGGCGATGAACCCGGTGGTGATATTGCCCGAACGGAAGCGCGGGTGCTGCATCAGCGCCGAGACGAAATCGAGGTTGGTCCCCGGCCCTTCGATCTCGAACGCGTCGAGCGCGGCGATCTGCTTGTCGATCACCTCCTCGCGGGTCTTGCCGTGGGTGATCAGCTTGGCGATCATCGGATCGTAGAACATGCTGACCTCGCCCCCCTCGCGCACGCCGTCGTCGACGCGCACGCCGTCGCCGGCCTCCGGCGGGGCGTAACGGACGAGCCGGCCGATCGAGGGCAGGAAGCCGCGGTAGGGATCCTCGGCGTAGACGCGGTTCTCGACCGACCAGCCGTTGATCTTCACGTCCTTCTGCGCGAACGACAATTTCTCGCCGGCGGCGACGCGGATCATCTGCTCGACCAGATCGAGCCCGGTGATCTCCTCGGTCACCGGATGCTCGACCTGCAGCCGGGTGTTCATTTCGAGGAAATAGAAGCTCTCGCCGGTCTTGTCCGCGCCCGAGACGATCAGCTCGACCGTCCCCGCGCTATAATAGCCCACTGCGCGGGCCAGCGCGACCGCCTGCTCGCCCATCGCCTTGCGCATCTTCGGCGTGACGAACGGCGACGGCGCTTCCTCGACCACCTTCTGGTGGCGGCGCTGCACCGAACATTCGCGCTCGTTCAAATAGACGATATTGCCGTGCTGGTCGCCGAGCACCTGGATCTCGATGTGGCGCGGGCTTTCGATGAACTTCTCGATGAACACGCGATCGTCGCCGAAGCTGGCGAGCCCTTCGCGCTTGGTCGCCTCGAAGCCTTCGCGGACGTCCTGCTCGCTCCACGCGAGCCGCATCCCCTTGCCGCCCCCGCCGGCCGATGCCTTCATCATCACCGGGAAGCCGATGTCCTTGGCGATCTTCACCGCATCCTCGGTCGTCGCGATCTCGCCGAGGAAGCCGGGGACGACATTGACCCCCGCCTGTTTGGCGAGCTTCTTCGATTCGATCTTGTCGCCCATCGCGGCAATCGCCTTGGGCGGCGGCCCGACGAAGGCGATTCCCGCCTCGGCGCAGGCCTTGGCGAAGCTCTCGCGCTCGGAGAGGAAACCGTAGCCGGGGTGGATGCAGTCCGCCCCGGTCGCCTTGGCGGCGGCGAGGATCAGATCGGCCTTGAGATAGCTTTCCGCCGCCGGCGCCGGCCCGAGCCGCACCGCCTCATCGGCCATCAGCACATGCGGGCTGCGCGCATCGGCATCGGAATAGACCGCGACCGTCTTGAGGCCCATCTTCTTCGCGGTGCGGAATACCCGGCACGCGATCTCGCCACGATTGGCGACAAGGATTTTCTTGAACATTGTTTCAGCTTCCGTCGAAAAGCAGCGAATATCGATGGTAGAAGATCAGGTTGCCTCTATTCTCTGTTCCCCGGCGAAGGCCGGGGTCCAGCCCCGAAAAGCTTTCGCGCGGCAGCGCGATCGGCGCGCTGCGCCGAGACTGGACCCCCGCCTTCGCAGGGGAACGGAGCATACGTTCTCACTCAGCCGCCTCGCACACCCGCATCGGCTCTTCGGCTTCCATCGGGCGCACGCCCAGTTTCGCGAACAGCGCCGCATCGGCGCTGTCGCCGCGGTTGCCGGTGGTGAGCAATTTGTCCCCGGTGAAGATCGAATTGGCCCCGCACATGAAGCACAAGGCCTGGGTCGCTTCCGACATGCTCTCACGCCCGGCGGAGAGGCGCACCATGCTCATCGGCATCGTGATCCGCGCCACCGCCACCGTCCGCACGAATTCGATATCGTCGATCTTCGCCAGCGGCGTATCGGCGAGCATGTCGCCCAGCACCGTGCCCTTCACCGGCACCAAGGCATTGACCGGCACGCTTTCCGGGTGGCGCGGCAGCGTCGCGAGCGCGTGGATGAAGCCGACGCGATCATCGCGCGTCTCGCCCATCCCGACGATCCCGCCGCAGCACACGTTGATCCCCGCCGAGCGAACGTTTTCCAGCGTCTCGAGCCGCTCGCCGAACGTGCGGGTGGAGATTACCTCGCCATAACGTTCGGGCGAGGTATCGATATTGTGGTTGTAATAATCGAGCCCGGCATCGGCGAGCTGGCGCGCCTGACTGGGGGTCAGCATGCCCAGGGTCATGCAGGTTTCCATCCCCATCTCGCGCACGCCCTTCACCATTTCGATGATCGCGGGCATGTCGCGGTCCTTGGGGTTGCGCCACGCCGCGCCCATGCAGAAGCGCTGCGAGCCCGAATCCTTGGCCTGCGCCGCGGACTGGAGCACCGCGCGCACGTCCATCAGCTTGGTCGCCTTGACCCCGCTGTCGGCGTGCGACGATTGCGAGCAATAGCCGCAATCCTCGGGGCAGCCGCCGGTCTTGATCGACAACAGGGTGCACAATTGCACCTCGTTCGCGGCGTGATGCGCGCGATGCACCTCGGCGGCGCGGAACACGAGATCGCCGAACGGCAGGTCGAACAGCGCGGCGATCTCCTCGCGCGTCCAGTCATTACGGGTTTCGGTCGTCATGCGGCCTCCAGTGCCTGCTCGATATCTGCGATGATGTCGGCGATATTCTCGATCCCCACCGAGACACGCACCACATCGGGCCCCGCGCCCGCGGCGATCCGCTCGGCATCGGGCAATTGGCGGTGGGTGGTCGAGGCGGGGTGGATGATCAGCGAGCGCGTGTCGCCGAGATTGGCGAGATGGCTGAACAATTTGACGCGCGAAACCAAAGCGATGCCGGCGTCATACCCGCCCTTCAGCCCGAAGGTGAACACCGCCCCGCCCTTGCCGCCGAGATAACGTTGCGCGAGCGCGTGATAGCGGTCGCCCGGCAGCCCGGCATAGGAAACCCATGCCACCTTGGGGTGGTTCTGCAGCCATTGCGCGAGCTTCAGCGCATTGTCGCAATGCCGCTCCATGCGCAGCGCGAGCGTTTCCATGCCGGTCAGCGCGAGGAAGGCGTTCATCGGCGCCAGCGCCGGCCCGAGATCGCGCAGCCCCAGGGTCCGCGCGGCGAGGATGAAGGCGAGATTGCCGAACGCCTCAGTGAACACCTTGCCGTGATAGGAATCGTTCGGCTCGCTCAGATACGGATATTTCCCGCCCTTCGCCCAATCGAACGTGCCGCCGTCAACGATCACGCCGCCGATCGAATTACCGTGCCCGTTGAGGAATTTGGTCAGCGAGTGGACGACGATATCGGCGCCGTGCTCGATCGGGCGGCACAGCATCGGGGTGGCCATCGTATTGTCGACGATCAGCGGCACGCCCGCGTCATGCGCGACCTTGGCGATCGCCGCGATATCCTGCACCACGCCGCCGGGGTTGGCGAGGCTCTCGATGAACACCGCGCGAGTGTCCGGGGTGATCGCGGCCGCGACATTGGCCGGATCGTCGGCATCGACGAACGACGCATGCCACCCCATTTTCTTGAAGCTCGACCCGATCTGGTTGAGCGATCCGCCGTACAGCCGCTTCGCCGCGACGATATGCTTCCCGGGCTCCATCAACGTGTGGAAGACAAGGAATTGCGCGGCATGCCCCGAGGCCACCGCCAACGCCGCCGCCCCGCCCTCGAGCGCGGCGACCTTGCCCTCCACCGCGCCGTTGGTGGGGTTCATGATGCGGCTGTAGATGTTGCCGAAGGCATCGAGGTTGAACAGGCTCGCCGCGTGATCGACATCGTCGAACACATAGGAAGCGGTCTGGTAGATCGGGGTGATCCGCGCCTTGGTGGTCGGATCGGGCGCGGTGCCCGCGTGGACCGTCAGCGTCTCGATATGCTGCGTCATTCCGCCGCCTCCGCCTGCGGGGGCATATTGTGGCCGAGCAGCCGCAACACTTCTTCCGCCGCCTTGATGAGATTGGTGCCCGGGCCGAAGATCGCCTGCACACCGGCATCGTACAACGCCTGATAATCCTGCGCCGGGATCACCCCGCCGGCGACGACCTTGATATCGGCGCGACCGGCGTCTTTCAGATGGCCGATCAGCTCGGGGATCAATGTCTTGTGCCCGGCGGCGAGGCTCGAAGCGCCGACCACGTCGACGTCCTTCTCCAGCGCCAGCGCAGCGGCTTCCTGCGGGGTCTGGAACAGCGGACCCGCGACGACCTCAAACCCGAGATCGCCGAACATCGACGAGACGAGATTGGCGCCGCGGTCATGCCCGTCCTGCCCCATCTTGGCGACGAAGATGCGCGGCTTGCGGCCGAGGCGGTTCCCGGTCGAGGTGACGCCCGAGAGCAAACGCTCCCAACGCTGGTCGTCGCGATAGGCGCCGCCATAGATACCCTTCACCGGGGTGGGGAAGGTACCGAAACGGCCGAACACATCCTCCATCGCCGAGGAGATCTCGCCGAGCGTCGCCCGCGCGCGGGCCGCTTCGACGGCGAGGGCGAGGAGGTTGCCGTCGCCCCGGGCACCCTCGCGCAATGCATCGAGCGCCGCCTGGCACGCGGCGGAATCGCGCTCCGCCTTCACCTTGTTGATGCGGCGGATCTGCGCCTCGCGCACCGCGTGATTGTCGACATCGAGGATCTCGATCTCATCCTCGTTGGCGAGGCGATATTTGTTGACCCCGACGATCACATCCTCGCCGCGGTCGATCCGCGCCGCGCGCGCGGCGGAGGCTTCCTCGATCATCGCCTTGGGCCAGCCGGCGGCGACCGCCTTGGCCATCCCGCCCTCGCGCTCGACGCGCTCGATGATCTCCCACGCGCCGTCGACGAGCTGCTGGGTCAGGCTTTCGATATAATAGCTGCCGCCGAGCGGATCGACCACCTTGGTCATCCCGGTCTCTTCCTGGATCACGATCTGCGTGTTGCGGGCGATGCGGGCGGAGAAATCGGTCGGCAGCGCGATCGCCTCGTCGAGCGCATTGGTGTGGAGCGACTGGGTGCCGCCGAGCATCGCCGCCATCGCCTCGATCGTGGTGCGGATGACGTTGTTGTACGGATCCTGCTCGGTCAGCGAGACGCCGCTGGTCTGGCAATGCGTGCGCAGCATCTTGCTGCGCTCGTCCTTCGCGCCGAGCCTGGTCATCACGCGATGCCACAGCACGCGCGCCGCGCGCAGCTTCGCCACTTCCATGAAGAAGTTCATGCCGATCGCGAAGAAGAACGACAGCCGACCGGCGAACTTGTCGATATCGAGCCCTGAGGCGACGCCGTATTTCACATATTCCATGCCGTCGGCGATGGTAAAAGCCAGCTCCTGGAGCTGCGTCGCGCCGGCTTCCTGCATGTGATAGCCGGAGATCGAGATCGAATTGAACTTCGGCATCTCGCGGCTGGTGTAGGCGAAAATGTCCGAGATGATCCGCATCGAGGGTTCGGGCGGGTAGATATAGGTATTGCGGACCATGAACTCCTTGAGGATGTCGTTCTGGATGGTCCCGTCGAGCAATTTGCGCTCGACCCCCTGTTCCTCGCCCGCGACGATGAAGAAGGCGAGCACCGGGATCACCGCGCCGTTCATCGTCATCGACACGCTCATCTGATCGAGCGGGATGCCGTCGAACAGGATCTTCATGTCCTCGACGCTGTCGATCGCCACCCCGGCCTTGCCGACATCGCCCACCACGCGCGGGTGATCGCTGTCGTAGCC
>NZ_MKRR01000140.1:2332-4126 GCF_001897045.1 Sphingomonas sp. 66-10 | reverse complement strand
CGGATACGTGCGCCCGGCCAGGTATGTGAGCCGGCCGATGGTCGACACGAGGCGCGGGGCGGACGAGATTGCAAGCGACGTAGCGCGGCTTGCGCCGCTGTTCCTGCGACAGGCTGGCGGCCACGTCCTGACGCTGCTCGATCCTTCCGGGATCGTGCTGAGCTATAATGAAGAAGGCGAGCGTGCCGAATGTTGGCCGCTCGACCGTGTTCTGGCACAGCCGCACCACCTGTTCTACCCGCCAGACGAGATAACGGCAGGACGGCCCCGCGCCGACTTGGACGCCGCTCTGCGCGAAGGCACTCTGGAGCGTGAAGCCTGGCGAGTCTGCGAGAACGGCTCGGAATACCTTGCGCGATTGACCATCACTGCGCTGTTCGAAGACGACGCCCATCGAGGCTTTGCCTGCATCAGCCGGGATGTCACCGACGAGGCGGCGGTCCGGGCTTCAAACGAAACGCGCGAGCAGCATCTGCAATCGATCCTGGCGACCGTACCTGATGCAATGATAATAATCGACGAGGCCGGCGTCATCACCTCGTTCAGCGCTGCTGCCCAGCGCATGTTCGGCTATTCGGAAGCCGAGCTCGTCGGGCAAAATGTCTCCTGTCTTATGCCTCAGCCCGACCGCGACCGGCACGACGAATACATCGCGCATTATCTGCAGACGGGCGAGCGCCGGATCATCGGTCTGGGCCGCGTCGTTGTGGGTCAGCGCCGCGACGGCTCGACCTTCCCGATGCAGTTGTCGGTCGGCGAGGCCGGTGAAGAGGGCCAGCGGCTTTTCACAGGGTTCATCCGGGATCTCACCGCCAAGGAGCAGGATGAGCTCAGGCTCAAGGAACTGCAAGCGGAGTTGGTTCATGTCTCGCGGTTGAGCGCGATGGGTACGATGGCCTCCACGCTTGCTCATGAACTCAATCAGCCGCTCGCCGCAGTGGCGCTCTATCTCGAAACCATTCGGGACATGCTCGCTGTCCAGAATGATGAGCCATTCGTCTCTCTTCGGTCCGTAATGGACGATGCCGCTCAGGAGACGCTGCGCGCTGGCCACATCGTCCGGCGCCTCCGCGACTTCGTCGCACGCGGTGAGGTCGACAAGAGTTTGCACGACCTGCCGCAAGTCATCACCGAGGCAAGCCAACTGGCACTGGTCGGCGCGCGCGAGCGGGGCATCCGTAGCTTCTTCGCAATCGACCCCGCAGCCACGCCGGTCCTCATCGACAGGGTGCAGATCCAGCAGGTGCTCGTAAACCTGATGCGCAACGCCGTTGAGGCCATGGCAGAATCATCGATCCGCGACCTCAAAGTCGCGACGAGTTTGCGTGCCGACGGCCTTGTCGAGGTTACGGTGGAGGATACCGGCCCCGGGATCGCGGAAGAAATTCGCGAACAACTGTTCATAGCGTTCACATCGACGAAGGCCGACGGCATGGGCCTTGGCCTCTCGATCTGCCGGACGATCATCGAAGCACATGGCGGCCGCATCTGGATGGAGCGCTCCGACCGAGGCGGCACGTGCTTTCACTTCACGCTGATCCACGCGCGGGCGGAGGAGGAACATGGGGGATAGACGCATCATTCATCTGGTCGACGACGAGGAGAGCATCCGCAAGGCGGCAAGCTTCGCGCTCAAAACCGCGGGCTATGATGTCATCGCCTACACCTCCGGAGTGGAATTTCTCAGGACAGCGAAGTCCGCTGAAGTAGGCTGCGTTATCTTGGATGTGCGGATGCCTGAAATGGACGGTCTCCAAGTCCAGACCACTATGGCTGCGCGTGGGATCAACATGC
>NZ_MKRR01000140.1:0-2223 GCF_001897045.1 Sphingomonas sp. 66-10 | reverse complement strand
GGCCGTGAGGCGCGCTTTCGCTCGTCTCGACGATGTCGACCTTCGCGCGCTGGAATCGTCGGAAGCCGAGGTGCGGGTTGCTGCCTTGACCCCCCGCGAGCAGGAAGTGCTGGAAGGATTGGCGAACGGCTTGCCCAACAAGACGATCGCCTATGATCTGGGTTGCTCATCCCGGACGGTCGAGGTTCACCGCGCCAGCCTCATGGCCAAGCTCGAGGTCCGCAATCTCTCTGAGGCGTTGAGGATCGCCTTTGCTGCCGGGTTCGGTCGCAAGACGTGATAACTGCGCCCTCTACGTAGCGACGAGGATGCCGCATCGTGCGAGCCATTGCCGTGATGCAACAGGTCCTCATGTCGCGCGAGATGTCTTCGTTTTCTGACACACAAGGTGATGGGCGCTACACCATCCTCGTCTCCGACGACGACCCGGGTGTTCGGCGTGCCCTTCAGCTTCTCCTTAGATCCCGTGGCTACTGCGTCTGTAGCTATACAAGTGGTAGCGCGCTTTTGGCCGATTCGCGTGCCAAGCGAGCCAATTGCCTGATTGTTGATTATCGCATGCCGGACATTGATGGCTTTTCGATCCTGCGCCAACTCCGATCGCTGGGCTGGTCCGGATGCTCCATCATGATTTCGGGCTTCCATGACGAGGTTCTCGCCCGCCGCGCTGCCGACGCGGGCTTTGATCACATGATCACTAAACCACTAAGGAGCCGTCTACTCCTCGAGGCAATCGGCCGTCACAGACGCCTCTCGTCGAATGAGTAAATGGACCGCGTCCGACCGCCAACGCTAAAGAGGCCAGGTGGGGACACGAGCACGTCGTTTTTCCAGAGGAAACCAACCCAGCTGCGCCCAAGGGCCTTGCCCGCGGCTGGGCTCATTTGTCACAGCAACACATCTTGGATAGTGGTGGACGGTACGATTCATATCGATTTACGCGCTCCCCTTATCCGCCTGACGAATTAGCACCTGAAGAGGGCCGTTTCCAAGCTAGTGGCAGGACCACAAGCAGCAGGAGCGACAGGCCGGCAATGCTCCAGAGGACGAGAGGCTGAGCGCCGGGTGCGGCGAAAGCGAGCGCCACGGGCGCCAGTGCCTGCCCGATGCTGGCAGCCGAATGCTGGAGGCCAAGCCTCACCCCTGAGGCCGCCGCAGAACCGCTGATCCAGAAGCTTGTGACCAATCGCAGGCTCGCCGAGCTCCAACCGGCGACCAGGATGAACACGCTCATATCGGCTATGCTTGATGCGAGTGGAAAGGCAACGAGCGCCGCTGCCAGCAAACCGAGCGTCAATCCGGCAAGACGCCCGGGAACCTTCACTAACCAATCGAGCCTTGCATGAAAGATCTGCGCCGCCAGCATGCCGAATCCGCAAAGACTGAGCATCCAGGCGATCTGCTCGCGGCTCAGCGAGACCGCACTGCGCGTCATCAGGAGATTGACGTGCATAGCGGCAAGCCCGGCCCCCGCAGCGATCGTGATGAGTAATAGGACTCCCGTGGCGCAGACTGTCGGCGGCGGCGGATCTCCTGAGTCGAGGCAGTGCGCACAGCGGCCTGGCAGGCTTACAAGGCAAAGCGACCCCGCGACGGTGCCGATGCTGGCAGCAACGATCATGAGCGGCGCGCCGGGCATGATCGCAACGGAGACTTCCGCCAAAAGCGGTCCGCCGAGGTCTCCCAAAAATACAGACCCCGTCAACCAGGTGAAACGCCGCGCCTGCTCCCCACGGCTGACCGCGGCGAAACTCGCACTGAGCAGCGCAAGCGGTATGATGGCGGCGGCCGCCATCCCCGCGACCGTGCGCAAAACGTAGAGAGTCGGCAGAGCTACGAGGCCAACTGGTGCAGTCACCATCGCGAGGATAATGAGCGCTGTGCGCAACATGACGCGGTAGTCGACCCGGTCGGCAATCCAGCCCCAAAGCGGTGCCGCCACCAGTGCTGCCAGCGGGTGGACGGCGGTCAAGCTCGCGACATGAAAATCATGCGCTGAGGAAAGCCCGCCGGGATTTGGGTCGACCAGGGTCGGAAGGAAAGCGAGAATGGCCGTCTGCCCTGCCGAGGCCGACACCGCCGCGAGCAGCAACACAATGAAGGAGGATTGACCACGCTTGCCATCGTGTGATTCGCCTTGGGGAACAAGCGGGTCAGCGGTTCGTCGGAGAGCCGGTATCACCACCAAGCGCGCAAGCCGATCACCAGCCGGTGTTCGGATGA
>NZ_MKRR01000139.1:3265-33153 GCF_001897045.1 Sphingomonas sp. 66-10 | reverse complement strand
CCGTCCCGCGCGTCGCCTTGCCGGTTTGCTTCATCGCCGCGGGTTTAACGAGCGGGATGCGGTGGGCAAGCCTCTTGCCCCGCCGTCACCCCGGCCTCGACCCGGGGTCCATCGGGAGGCAGGCGCGGGGCAAGAGGCTCCGGCCGTGGCGTTCGCGGCATAATGGACCCCGGCTCATGGCCGGGGTGACGAAGGCATCGGCACCAGACCTTGCGATACCCCTGCTTTTGCGGGCAAAGGGCACGACATGAAACGCCGTACCGGACAAGACCGCTCGATCACCGCCAATTGGCGCCCCGCCACGCGTGCGATCCGCGGCGGCACCGCGCGCTCGGAGTTCGGGGAGACGTCGGAGGCGTTGTTCCTCACCTCGGGCTATGCCTATGATTGCGCCGGGGATGCCGCCGCGCGCTTCGCCGGCGAGCAGCAGGGGATGACCTATTCCCGCCTCCAGAACCCGACGGTGCAGATGCTCGAGGAGCGGATCGCGCTGCTCGAGGGCGCCGAGGCGTGCCGCACGATGGCCACCGGCATGGCGGCGATGACCGCGGTATTGCTGTGCCAGCTCCAGACCGGCGATCATGTCGTCGCGGGGCGCGCGGCGTTCGGCTCGTGCCGCTGGCTGGTCGATACCTTGCTGCCGCGATTCGGCATCACCACCACGGTGATCGACGCACGCGATCCGCAGCAATTCGCCGATGCGGTGCGGCCCGAGACCAAGGTGTTCTTCTTCGAGACCCCGGCCAATCCGACGATGGACGTGGTCGATCTGCGCGCGGTGTGCGGGATCGCGCGCGAGCGCGGGATCACGTCGGTGGTCGACAATGCCTTTGCGACGCCCGCGCTCCAGCGCCCGCTCGATTACGGCGCCGATGTCACCGCTTATTCGGCGACCAAGATGATGGACGGGCAGGGCCGCGTTCTCGCCGGCGCGGTGTGCGGCTCGGCCGATTTCGTCGAGAACACCTTGCTCTCCTTCATTCGCAACACCGGGCCGACGCTGTCGGCGTTCAACGCCTGGGTGGTGCTCAAGGGGCTGGAGACGCTTGATCTGCGTATCCGCCGCCAGTCGGAAAGCGCGTTGAAGGTCGGCCGCTTCCTCGAGGGCCGCGTCCCGCGCGTGCTCCACCCGGGGTTGCCGAGCCACCCGCAGCACAATCTGGCGATGTCGCAGATGGACGCTGCCGGGCCGATCTTCGCTTTCGAGGTCGATGGCGGGCGCAAGCAGGCGCATGCTCTGCTCGATGCGCTGCAGCTGATCGACATTTCGAACAATATCGGCGATTCTCGGTCCTTGATGACCCACCCCGCCACCACGACGCATCATTCGGTCGCCGAGGACAAGCGCATCGAAATGGGAGTCAGCGACGGGATGCTGCGACTTAACGTCGGGCTGGAGGACGTGGACGATCTGATCGAGGATCTCGATCAGGCGCTCCGCGTGGCGGGATTGTGAAGGCGCTCTTCCCCTATGAGGAAACCACGCACGGCGTGACCGTGCGCGTCTCGGTCACCTATCTGCCCGAGCAATCGGAGCCCGAGCGCGGGCGCTGGTTCTGGGCCTATCATATCCGGATCGAGAACCACGGCGAGCACAGTATCCAGCTGCTCAGCCGCTATTGGCTGATCACCGACGGGCGCGGGGTGCAGCATCCGGTCGAGGGCGAGGGCGTGGTCGGCGAAAAGCCGGTGATCGAGCCCGGCGCGAGCTACGATTATGTCTCGGGCTGCCCGCTGGGCACCTCGTCGGGATCGATGCAGGGGCATTATCGCATGATCGGCGAGAGCGGCGCGCCGTTCGACGTCGCCATCCCCAAATTCGCGCTGCTCGCGCCGGCGGTGGGGGCATGAAGCGCACGCATCTGCCGCTCAACGGGCTGCGCGTGCTCGATGCGGCCGCGCGCCATCTGTCCTTCACCCGCGCGGCGGACGAGCTGGCGGTGACCCCGGCGGCGGTCGGCCAGCAGATCCGCGCGCTCGAGGATACGCTGGGCGTCGTGCTGTTCCGCCGTACCACCAAGGGGCTCGAACTGACGCAGGAGGGCGAGGCGGGATTGGCCGCGCTGCGCGACGGTTTCCTCCATTTCGAGGAATCGGTGCGCGCGATGCAGGCCGGGCAATCGTCCAAATCGCTGACGATCGCCGCGCCGCGCGACGTGACGCAGAAATGGCTGATGCCGCGGCTCGCGGAAATCGCGCGCGACGACGGCGAATTGCGCTTCATCCTCGTCGCGGCGGACGATGTGATCGACTTCACCGAGGCCAATCTCGATCTCGCGATCCGCTGGGGGGAAGGCCCCGGCGCGCATGAGGGCGAGGCGTTGGAGAGCGAGGGGATGGTCACCGTTGAGTGCCCCGGCGGCGGCAGCGAGCTGCGTATCGCCTGGCCCGGGTGTGGCGCGGAAGATGTGTCGGCGCCGATCCGCGTCGCCGACGCGGGGTTGGCGATCGACGCCGCGGCGCAGGGACTGGGGCGCGCGACCGTGCCCGAATTGCTCGCCGCGCGCGATATCGCCGCGGGGCGCGTGGTGCGTGTCGGCGAGGCGAAGTCGTCGCGGCTCGGCTATTGGCTGGTCGCCCCGCTGCCGCAATGGCGGCAGAAGAAGGTCCAGGCGCTGGTCGACGCGCTGACGGCTTAGGGGGGCTCAAGCCCCTCACTTCGGAGGAGGGCTTTTTGCTTCCGGCGCCCGCTTGGTCTATCGCGCGCGCAATCCCGGACGATCACGGACACCATGACGCTTTATTCTCGCTTTGCCGCGCATATCGACGCGGCGCTCGATGCCCTTGTCGCTGGCGGCGCGCTGCCGGCGGATCTCGATCGTCGCAACGTGACGGTCGAGCCGCCGCGCGACACGAGCCACGGCGATCTCGCCACCAATGCCGCGATGGTGCTGGCCAAGCCGGCCAAGTCCAACCCGCGCGCGCTGGCCGAGAAGATCGCTGACGAGCTGCGCCGGCTCGACGAGGTGGCGGCGGTCGAGATCGCCGGCCCCGGCTTCATCAACCTGCGGCTGACCGACGATACGTGGCGCGCCGAGCTTTCCGCGATCCGCGACGCGGGCGGCGATTACGGCCGGTCGCAGCGCGGCCACGGCACCCGCGTCAACGTCGAATATGTCTCCGCCAACCCGACCGGGCCGATGCACATGGGGCATTGCCGCGGCGCGGTGGTCGGCGATGCGCTCGCCGCGCTGCTCGAATTCGCCGGCTATGACGTGACGCGCGAATATTATGTCAATGATGCCGGCGGGCAGGTCGACGTGCTCGCGCGCTCGGCGCATCTGCGCTACCGCGAGGCGCTGGGCGAGGCGGTGGGCGAGATCCCCGAGGGGCTCTATCCGGGCGACTATCTCGTCCCGGTCGGCCGCGCGCTCGCCGACGAATTCGGCGATCGTTACGCGACGGCGCCCGAGAGCGAATGGCTCGTGCTGTTCCGCACCCGCGCGGTCGCGGCGATGATGGCGCTGATCAAGGCCGATCTCGCGCTGCTCGGCATCCACCACGCGGTCTTCGCCTCCGAGGCGGAGCTGCAGGCGGCGGGCAAGCCCGAGGCGGCCGAGCAATGGCTGCGTGAGCGCGGTCTCGTCTATGACGGGGTGCTCGATGCGCCCAAGGGCGAGGTGCCCGACGATTGGGAGCCGGTCGAGCTGCCCCTGTTCCGCTCGACCCAATTCGGCGACGATCAGGATCGCCCGATCAAGAAGTCGAACGGGCAATGGACCTATTTCGGCGCCGATCTCGCCTATCACTTCCAGAAGGCGCAGGCCGCCGACGAGCTGATCGACATCTGGGGCGCCGATCACGCCGGCACCGTGAAGCGGATCGTCGCCGCGGTCGCCGCGCTGACCGAGAACAAGACGCGCTTCGATATCAAGCTCGTCCAGATGGTCCGCCTGCTCCGCGCCGGCGAGCCGGTGAAGATGTCCAAGCGCGCGGGCAATTTCGTCACGCTCGCCGATGTGGTGCGCGAGGTCGGCAAGGACGTCGTGCGCTTCACGATGCTCACCCGACGCGCCGATGCGCAGATGGATTTCGACTTCGCCAAGGTGGTCGAGGCGTCGAAGGACAATCCGGTCTTCTACGTCCAATATGCGCACGCCCGCATCGCCTCGCTGCATCGCCGCGCCGCGGAGGCGGGGATCGATGCGACCAGCCCCGATCTGTCCCGTCTTGATACGGAAGAGCTTGCGCTGGTGAAGCTGGCGGCGCAATTCCCGCGGATCGTCGAAACCGCCGCGGCGGCGCGCGAGCCGCACCGTATCGCTTTTTATCTCTACGATTTGGCTGCGGCCTTTCACTCTTTGTGGAATGTCGGCAATGATCGGCCCGATCGGCGCTTCCTGGTCGTCGAAGATCCGGCGTCGAGCGCGGCGCGTCTGCTCTTGGCGGATGGCTGCGCGCAAATTATTCGTAACGGACTTTCCATCGTGGGGGTGGAAGCGGTCTCGGAGATGTAGGCGGTGACGGCGGTGGACAAGATCGATCTCAGTAACCTTGATCGTTTGCCCTGGCTGGAATCGGTAGAGCCCGAGGAAGAGGATAATGGCGCGCCCGGCGTTCTGCGCCAGGTGCTGCTCGTCGTCGTCGGGCTGGTGATGCTCGCGGGCATCGTTTTCGGCATCTACAAGATGCAGCAGCATGTCGGCACCCCCTCGGGCAGCGGCGATCTGATCAAGGCGCCGCCGGGCGATTACAAGATCAAGCCGGAGGAGCCGGGTGGGCTCAAGGTGAGCGGCGAGGGTGATTCGGCGATCGCGACCAGCGCCGGCGCCAATTCCTCGGCGGCGATCGACCTGAGCGCGGTGCCCGAAGCGCCGATCGACGGCCGCCGCGCCGGCGCCAAGCCCGTGCCAGCGCCGGATGCCGGCGAGCGCGTCGCCGCGGCGAAGGTGCCGCCGAGCGGCGGCAAGCTCACCGCGGAAGCCCCGGTCAGCGCGCCGCGCGCGGCGGTGCCGGGGGCAGGATCGGGCGGATCGCTCGTCCAGCTCGGCGCTTTCCCCAGCGAGGCGGTGGCCAATGCGGCGTGGAGCGCGCTGGCGAAAAGGTTCAACTATCTCGCGACGTTGAACAAATCGGTCGAGGCGGCCGATGTCAACGGGCGCAAGGTCTATCGCTTGCGGGTCAATGCCGGCAGCGCCAGCGCCGCCGCCGATATCTGCGGCCGGCTGAAGGTGGCGGGCGAACGCTGCTTCGTCGCGGGGTAATTTCAGCGCATCGCGTTACCTTAATCCGGCATTCCTCCCTCTCCCCGTTCGCCCTGAGCTTGTCGAAGGGCGTCCCCCACCGGGTGGGACAGGCCGCCCTTCGACAAGCTCAGGGCGAACGGAAGATATCGGTTGGCGTGCCTTCCCCCCCGGCAGCGCTGACGGTATCGGCGGGGCATGAAGCCAGTCATCTTCGGCCTCTCCGGCCCGACGCTCTCCGCCGACGAACGTGCATTCTTCCGCGAGGCGCGCCCGGCCGGCTATATCCTGTTCAAGCGCAACGTGATCGATCGCGCGCAACTTCGCGCGCTCACCGATTCGCTGCGCGATCTGGAGGGGCGGGGCGACGTCGCGATCCTGATCGATCAGGAGGGCGGGCGCGTCGCGCGGATGGGGCCGCCGGAATGGCCCGCCTTTCCCGCCGGCCCGGCGTTCGACGCGCTTTACGAACGCGCGCCGATGTCGGCGATCGAGGCGGCGCGCGCCAATGCCCAGGCGCTCGGGCTGATGCTCGCCGAAATGGGGATTACGGTCGATTGCATGCCGTTGCTCGATGTTGCGCGCGCGGGGACGACCGAGGCGATCGCCTGCCGCGCTTATGGCCGCGAGCCCAAGCGTGTCGCGGCGATGGGCCGCGCGACGCTGGAGGGGCTCGCGGCGGCCGGGGTGGTCGGGGTGGTCAAGCATATGCCGGGGCACGGCCGCGCGATCGTCGATTCGCATTATGATCTGCCCACGGTCACCGCGAGTGACGCCGAGTTGGAGGAGGATCTCGCCCCGTTCCGCGCGCTGGCCGGCGCGCCGATGGGGATGACGAGCCATATCGTGTTCGAGGCGTGGGACCGCGATCGTCCGGCGACGCTGTCGCCGATCGTGATCGAGCAGGTGATCCGCCGCCGCATCGGGTTCGACGGGCTGCTGATGACCGACGATATCGACATGAAGGCGCTCAGCGGCACCGCCGGCGAGAAAGCCGCGGGGGCGATCGCGGCGGGGTGCGATGTGGTGCTCGATTGCTGGGCGCGAATGGACGAGATGATCGAGATCGCGGGGCGGCTCGATGAGATCGAGCCGGGGGCTCGGGATCGGCTGGATCGTGCAATGGCGAGCGTCCCGCCCGCCGAGGGCGATTTCGGCGGGCTGATCGAGAAGCGCGACGCGTTGTTGGCGCTCGCCTGACCCCTTCCGTCATCCCGGCTCAAGGCCGGGGTGACGTTTGTTAATAAATACATGAAATTAAATGATTTATTTTGATTTGGTCACATTGGTGCCAAACCTTCACTCGTGTGAACTTCGTGAACTTTGCGCAGGCGGCTGGGCAACGCCCGCCCATTCTGCCAGCATAGTGTGATGTATCCCTCCTGCCCCCCAGCAAGCCGTTGACCGAAGACGACGATATCCTGAAGCTCGATCTCGAGGGCTGGGAAGGGCCGCTCGACCTGCTGCTCGCGCTCGCCCGCTCGCAGAAGGTCGATCTCAAGCAGATCTCGATCCTCGCGCTGGTCGAGCAATATCTCGTCTTCATCGAGCAGGCGCGCTCGCTGCGGCTCGAGCTGGCGGCGGATTATCTCGTGATGGCGGCGTGGCTCGCCTATCTCAAATCGGGCCTGCTGCTGCCGCGCGACCCCGAGGTCGAGCCGAGCCCCGAGGAACTGGCGCTCCGCCTGCAATTGCGGCTCGAACGGCTCAACGCGATGCGCGAGGCCGGCGCGCGGCTGATGGCGCGCGACCGGCTCGGGCGGGACGTCTTCCGCCGCGCTGCGCCCGAAGGGTTGCGCACGGTGCGCAAGGCGCGCTGGACCGCCGAAATCTATGATCTGATCGCGGCTTACGGGCGTATCTCGGCGCGTACCCGCCCGGTGATGCACGTCGTCCACGATCGCCAGGTGATGACGCTTGAGGCGGCGATCGAGCGCGTCTCGGCGCTGATCGGCAGTACGATCGAATGGGCGTCGATCGAGCGGTTCCTCCCCGACGGCGCGTCGGGCACCTTCCGCAAATCGGCGCTGGCGTCGAGCTTCCTCGCCGCGCTCGAACTGGCGCGGCAGGGGCGGGTGGAGCTCGCGCAGAAATCGCCCTTCGCCCCGCTCTACCTGAGGGCCTCGGCATGACCCCGCCCGACGATCTCGCTCGCGCGGTCGAGGCGGTGCTGTTCGCCGCGACCGAGCCGATGACCCCGGAGGCGATTCGCGCGCATGTCGGCGAGGGGGATATCGTGGCGGTGCTCGGTGCGCTGGCCGCGGATTATGCCGGGCGCGGCATCAACCTCGTCGACCGCGGCGGGCGATGGCATTTCCAGACCGCGGCCGATCTCGCCCATCTGCTGCGCCGCGATCGCGAGGAGGCGCGCAAGCTCTCTCGCGCCGGGATCGAGACGCTGGCAATCATCGCCTATCACGAGCCGGTGACCCGCGCCGAAATCGAATCAATCCGCGGGGTGCAGATCTCGAAGGGCACGCTCGACGTGCTGATGGAGGCGGGCTGGGTGCGCCCCGCGGGGCGGCGCGAGGTGCCGGGCCGACCGCTGATGTTCGCGACGACGCCGGGATTCCTCGATCATTTTGGACTTGAAAGCCGGCGCGACCTGCCCGGGATCGACGATCTGAAGGCCGCGGGATTGCTCGATCCGGTCGATCTCGCCTTCGATCAACTCGCGGTGGAAAAAGACGACGATGATGACTAGGGCCCGTGGCGTCATGCCGGACTTGACCCGGCATCCAGGGCAACCGGCGCCGGTCCTTGCGGCTCTGGATGCCGGGTCAAGCCCGGTATGACGGTGAATGAGGTAGCCAGCCCGCTCACGGCGTTGTCCTGAGCGCGTTTAGACCCTAGATACAGGGTTCGCTTATCAGGAGAGCCGTCATGGGCACGTTTGGCCCGCTGCATTGGATCGTCGTCGCCATCATCGCCATTCTTCTCTTGGGGGGCGGGCGCTTTTCGAACCTGATGGGTGACGTCGCCAAGGGCGTGAAGAATTTCAAGAAGGGCATGGCCGAGGAGGACGAGGACGTCCCCGCCAAGCCGGCCGCGCGGATCGAGGCGCAGCAATCGGTGCGCCCCGCCGAGACGATCGTGCAGGACGAGAAGGCGCGCTGATCGGCCGACGCCCTCAGCCCGCTCCTTTGCCGTTCCCCTCGCGCCGCCGGCCCGCTCATGCTTGATTTCAATTTCTCCGAATGGGCGGTCGTCGCGCTTGTCGCGCTGGTCGTCATCGGGCCGAAAGACCTGCCCAAGGCGATGCGCGTCCTGGGCTATTGGGTCGGCCGCGCCCGCTCGGTCGCGCGCCAGTTCCGCGCCGGCTTCGACGAGATGATCCGCGAGGCCGAACTCGCCGAGATGGAAAAGAAGTGGAAGGAAGAGAATGAACGGATCATGCGGCTGCATCCGTCCGACTCTTCCGCCGATACCCCCGATTATCCGCATCCGTTGCCAGCCGAGACGGCGACCGACGGCGAGGATGCGCCACCGGTGATGGTCGAGAAACCGGTCGTCGCGCCGCCGCCGGCACCCGCCGATGAGGCGCATCCGCCGGTCGAGAGCAAGCCCGCGTCATGAAGGACATCGACGACACCAAGGCGCCGTTGCTCGAACATCTGATCGAGCTGCGCCGGCGGCTGCTCTACAGCATCGCCGCGCTGATCCTGGCGTTTTTCGTCTGCTATTATTTCGCCGAGGATATTTTCGGCGTGCTGGTCCGCCCGTTGCTCCAGGCGGGGCAGACCAAGCTCATCTACACGCAGATTTTCGAGGCGTTCTTCGTCAAGGTGAAGGTCGCCTTCTTCGCCGCGATGATGCTGTCCTTCCCGGTGATCGCCAACCAATTGTGGCAGTTCATCGCGCCCGGCCTCTATCGCAAGGAAAAGCGCGCGTTGCTGCCGTTCCTGCTCGCGACGCCGGTGCTGTTCTGCCTCGGCGCGTCGATGGCCTATTTCATCGCGGTGCCGATGGCGCTGCATTTTCTGCTGAGCTTCCAGGGCAATATCGGCGGGGTGAACCAGGAGGCATTGCCCGCGATCGGCAATTACCTGTCGTTCATCATGCAATTCCTGTTCGGCTTCGGGATCGCCTTCCTGCTGCCGGTGCTGCTGATGCTGCTGGAACGAGCGGGGATCGTGACGCGCAAGCAATTGGTGAGCGCGCGGCGCTACGCGATCGTCGCCGCCTTTGCGATCGCCGCGGTGCTGACCCCGCCGGACGTGGGATCGCAACTGCTTCTCGCGATCCCCTTGTGCTTCCTCTACGAACTCGCGCTGATCGGGATCTGGTTCACCGAGCGCCGTCGTGCACGTGACACGACGGGCGAAGGTGAGATTGTTCCAGGCGAGTAAGCGTTACTTCGCCGCCTTGGTGACCGTCTGGCCGACCGACGAGACGTCGCGGCCGACGCCCTGAACCGTGTTGCAGCCGGCGAGCAGCAGCCCGGCAGCGATTGCGGTGAATCCGATAATCTTGCGCATGGCGAACCTCCTGAAAGCGCGGGACCGCACCGGTCTTACGGCGATTTTGGGAAACCCGCAAAAATGAAGGCCCGAAAGCGCCACCGGGGGGGAGTGACGACGCTTTCGGGCCTGTGACCTGGATAGCGAGAGCGGGGGGGCATGATTTCGCTATCCGAAGAGCAGAACGACCGTTGTGAAGCGCGGTTCCGTCCATCGTAAAAAAAAGTCAATTCGCGGGTCGACGGCGTTTCGCGGTCATTCGAGCCCGAGAATAGTGATCGCGATCGCATATTCGCCGATCGCGGCATCATAATCGAGCGGCGCGCGCAATTGGCGCGACAGCCCTTCCATCACCCGCCCGTAGCGCTGGCTGAGCCGGGCGACGAGCGTTTCGCTTTGGATCAGCGCGGGGGAGGAGATGCGCAGGATCGCACGATCCGCCTCGCCAGGCGCCGGCTTCAGCGTGATGCGGATCTGCGCCTCGCGATCGCACGCCATCGCCAGTTCGACCGCCTCGGTGACCAGAAAGGCGATCGGGACGGCGACATCCTGCCCGACGAAGAAGGGATCGAGATCGAGCGCCAGCCCGACCCGGCTTCCCTCCGGCGCGGTCGCGCGGATGCTGGTGGCGAGTTCGCTGATCACCGGGCGCAGCCCGAGCCCGCGGTTTTCCTCCAGCTCGGCGAAATGGTGGCGATGCACCACCGCCAGCGCATCGACGCGGCGCTGGATCGAGGCATAGGCCTGCGTCACCTCGGGCGTCCGCGCGCTGCGGGCGTGGAGGTTGATCAGGCTGGAGATCACCTGGAGGTTGTTCTTCACACGATGATGCACCTCGCGCGTCAGGCGGGTCTGGCGCACCAGCCCCTCGGCCAGCCCGGCCTCGTGCAGCGAGACGGTGCGGGTGAGGGCGCGGAACGTATCGCCCAACTCGCGGATCTCCTGCGCGTGGAGCGTGCGCAGGATTGCCGGATCGAGCTCCTCGCCGGGGTGGAGCGCGGCGATATCGGTGCGGAGCTGGCGCAACGGGCGCACCAGCAGGCGATCGACCACGAACCACGAAATCCCGGCCGCCGCGGCCCACATCAGCAACGGCAGCAGCAGCGCGATGACCAGCGACGAGGTGATCGGGGTGCGCCGCATCTCCATTTCCAGCGCCAGCCCGGCGATGCCGAGATCGGTGCGGTTGGCGCTGCGCCGTTCGAGCGCGGATTCGCGCGGCATGGCGTCGATCACCAGCCGTTCGTTGCCCTTGACCAGCGAGAGCTGATAGGACTGGATGGCGCCGCTCGGCCGGCTGAGGTTGGCGAGGAATTCGGTGGGGAAAAAGGCCGCGCCGAACATCCCGTGCCGGTTGGACGCGATGCCGAGCAGCAGCCCGCGCCCCGGCACCAACCGCGCGAAGACGATCGCGTGCCTGGCCTGGCTCGCGACATCACGCGCGCCGGGGAAGGAAACCCCGCACACCGCCCGCCCTTGCCGATCGAAGATGACGAACCGGGTGCCAATCGTCGATTGCTGCGCAAAAACGCCCTGCGCGCGCGCGCAGCTCGGGCCGTTATGCGGATCGAGCTCGAGCGCATCGACCGCGGCGTGGAGCGCGGTCATGTCGCCGATGAGCTCGATCGCCATCGCGCGGCTGCTTTCGTTGGAGGCGAGGCGCAGCCCGGCGCGCGATTCGGTGTCGGCGATGCGGGTCGTCTGCAAGGTGGCGAATACCGCGATCACCGCCAGCGGCAGCAACGCCACGCTTAGGATCACGAATAATTTGGCTCCGGTCGGCCAGCGCGCGACGAAGATTCGCGCCAAGGCTGTCGCCGAGCCGGGATATCCTGCGTTCCCAGCCATTTCGGCTACGATCTAGTCGAGCTTGCCGAGCAGCGACAGCATCTCGTCCGGGATCGCTTCCTCGACTGTCTTTTGATAGATCGAGCGCAGGGCCGAGCCCATATCGCGGTCCTTGCGCTGGACCGCCGCGCCCTTCTGTCGATCCGGTTTTTTTGCCTGATCGTCCGAACTCAACACATGCCCCCCGGAACCGCCCGACCGTCGGGATTCTAAAAGACGCGGTTGCCAGAAACCGCAAGGCCCCGCACACACATTGTGCGGTGAGCATAATGAAACCAAAAACCGGCTCGTTGGTTCCACTTGCCGGTGACAAATTCGCCGGTTGGCCGCAGGGCCGGTCGGCGGGCGATCGGTTGCCGTGTTATCGCGTTTGAATCGGCCGGCGAGGCAAGGGCGCCTCCGGCCCTGTGAGGAGAAACCACCGCCAATGTCGCTTGGACAACAGCTTGCGCCGCATCTTCCGTTTCTTCGGCGTTACAGCCGCGCGCTGACGGGCAGCCAGTCCCAGGGTGACCAATATGTCCGTGCGACGCTGGAGGCGATCGTTGCCGCGCCGGCGGAATTCCCGCGCGATGTCGATCCCCGGCTCGGCCTTTATCGTACCTTCCAGGTGATCTGGGGGTCGGCGCATATCGAGGGCACGGCGAGCGCCGATGCCAGCGAGCATGAGAGCATCGCGCGTGCGCGGCTGGCGCGGATGACGCCGCTGTCGCGGCAGGCGCTGCTGCTGACCGCGATGGAGGGGTTCACCCCCGAAGACGCTGCCTATCTGATCGATGTCGAACCCGAGGAGGTGGAAGAATTGGTTGCGGAGGCGATGACCGAAATCGAAAAGCAGACCCGCGCGCGCGTATTGATCATCGAGGATGAGCCGATCATCGCGATGGACGTCGAGACGATCGTGCGCGATCTGGGCCATGAGGTGACCGGCGTCGCGGTGACCCGCGACGAAGCGGTCGCGCTGGCGATGGAGGACCGGCCGGGACTGGTGCTGGCGGATATCCAGTTGGCCGACGACAGTTCGGGAATCGACGCGGTGAAGGATATTCTCGCCGAATTCCAGGTACCGGTGATCTTTATCACCGCTTTCCCGGAACGCCTGCTGACCGGCGAGCGGCCGGAGCCGACCTTTCTGATCACCAAGCCATTCCAGCGCTCTACCGTGAAAGCCGCGATCAGCCAGGCATTGTTTTTCGATCAATCGACCGTGCCCGCCGAATGAGTTGATACGGACCCAAAACGGTTGTTGTTCGTTGGTGTTCTATGGCGGACGAAAACGAAACGGTACACCGCAGCACGGAACAGGCTAGAGCTGGTGCAACACCGCATATGACGCGGTATATCCTCGGTTTTTCCCTCGTGCTGGTGGTGGTGATCTTTGCGATCCTCGTGCTCGTGCGGGTCTAGTCGCCTCGACGGCGGCAGCGTGGCAGGCGGGTGGCAAATTGCGCCTGCACGCCTATCTTATAAATACAGACCGGGCAGAGCCGGTTGCGACGGGGAATGATCGCGACATCATGACGCAAGATCCATCGCAGGATGATGGGGCGGATGTGACGTCGCCTGCCGGGCACGTCGCGCTTTCCGACCCCGAGTTCAAGGCCGAGCTGGCGCAGGTCATTCCGCACCTGCGCGCCTTCGGCCGATCGCTTTCGGGTAACCGCGATCTCGCGGACGATCTGGTGCAGGAGACGCTGCTCAAGGCCTGGGCGGCGCGCAAGCGCTTTCAGGCCGGCACCAATATGCGCGCCTGGACCTTCATCATCCTGCGCAACCTTTATCTGTCGCAGATGCGGCGCTCGCGCTTCCGTGGCGAGTGGGACGATCTCGTCGCCGATCGGCTGCTCGCCGCGCCGGCGGGGCAGGACAAGCATGTCGAGCTTGCCGACATGCAGCGCGCCTTGCTGATGCTGCCGCAACCGCAGCGCGAGGCGTTGATCCTCGTCGGTGCCGGCGGCTTCGCTTATGAAGAGGCGGCCGAAATCTGCGGGGTTGCGGTCGGCACGATCAAGAGCCGTGTCGCGCGCGGCCGCGTCGCGCTCGAGGCGCTGATGAGCGGTCGCGACATGACCGGCCGCACCGGGCAGAAGGGCGACGATTCGGGTCGCACGACGCTCGATACGATCATGCACGAAGTGGACGAACTGAGCCGGGATCGCTGAGCGTTTTTGCGAAACGGGCTCTTATCGTCATGCCGGGTCTAGCCCGGCATGACGTGTGGAATGAGAACAGGCGCGATCTGTCTTCCGCTTATTCCAGCCGATACAGCCGATCGAGCAATCCGCGCATCGAATCCGGCACGGGGGGCGGCTGGAAGGCGCGGCGCAGCGATTCGCCGATGCCGTCGCTGCGCTGCGGCGGCGATACGACGAATCCCGCGGCGGGCGAGACGTCGGACGAGGTAAAACGACGTTCCATCCTCGCGAAAACGGTTGAACGCCGATGAAGTTTCTCGGCAGGTAGCGCCGGCCATGAATGATATCGTCCAAATCGCTCCCGCCGTCGCGAAAAACGCGCTCGATCGCGCCCGCGACAATGCGCCGTTCCTCGCGATGCTGCTCGATCGCGAGCCCGACCTCGCGGCGACGCTGGCGCAGGGCGCGCTGCCGCTCGGTGCGGCGGCGAGGTTCGGCGAGGGACCGGTGAGCCAGTCGCTGCGGCTCGCGCGGCGCCGGCTTGCGCTGGTCGCGGCGGTCGGCGATCTTTCCGGCGCGCTCGATCTTACCGCGGTCACCCGCGCATTGTCCGATTTCGCCGATGCCGCGCTCGATCGTGCGATCCGCGCGGCGATCGAGGAGCGTACGCCGGGCGCCGAACCGGTCGGCTTCGCCGCGATCGCGCTCGGCAAACAGGGCAGCCGCGAACTCAATTATTCCTCGGACATCGATCCGATCCTGCTGTTCGACCCCGAGACGCTGCCGACCAAGCCGCGCGAGGAACCGGTCGACGCCGCGGTCAGGATCGGGCGGCGCGTCGTGGAACTGCTCCAGACGCGCGATGGCGACGGCTATGTGCTGCGCGTCGACCTCAGGTTGCGCCCGTCGCCCGAGGTGACCCCGATCGCGATCCCGATAGAGGCGGCGATCACTTATTACGAATCGCAGGCGCTGCCGTGGGAGCGTGCCGCCTTCATCCGCGCGCGTGCCTGCGCCGGCGATATCGCGCTCGGTACGCGCTTCCTCGACGCGATCCGCCCGTTCGTGTGGCGGCGCAGCCTCGATTTCGGCGCAATCGGCGAGATCGTCGACATCACCCGCCGGATCCGCGATCATCATTCGCAGGGCCAGGCATTCGGCCCTGGCTATGATCTGAAACGCGGGCGCGGCGGAATCCGCGAGGTCGAATTCTTCGCGCAGATCCACCAGTTGATCCACGGCGGCCGCGATCCGGCGCTGCGCGTCGGCAATACCCGCGAGGCGCTCGCGGCGCTGGCGGAGGCCGGGCGGATCGACCCCGACGACGCGCGCGCGCTGACCGCGGCCTATGAGGCGCTGCGCACGATCGAGCATCGCGTCCAGATGATCGACGATCGCCAAACGCATCATCTGCCGACCGGCGACGCGCTCGATCGGGTCGCGCGGCTCGACGGGCGTGCCGATGGCGCGGCGCTGCTCGATCACCTCCGTCCGCATGTCGAACGGGTGGCGGCGGTGTTCGACGTGCTCGCCGCGCCGGCCGACACCGCTTTGTCGAGCGATCCGGCCAAGCTGGTCGAGCAGCTCGCCGCGCTCGGTTTCGCCGATGCGGAGGGGGCCGCGGCGCGGATCGGATCGTGGCGCTCGGGGCGCTATCCCGCGCTGCGCAGCCCCGCGGCCAAGGCGGCGCTGGAGGCGGTGCTCCCGGGGATCGTCGCGGCGGTCGCGGACGCGCCGGTGCCGCAGGCAGCATTGCAGCGCCTCGATACGTTGCTTGAGCGATTGCCGAGCGCGATCAACATCTTTCGCTTGCTGGAGGCGCGGCCGGCACTCGCCAATCTGCTCGCCACGGTGCTGAGCCACGCCCCGACCCTGGCTGACGAACTGTCGCGCCGCCCCGATCTGCTCGACGGGCTGATCGACGCGACCGCCTTCGCCCCGGTCGGCAGCGTCGCCGAACTGGTCGCCGAGATGGAAGCGGTCGAGCGCGGCGCCGATTATCAGGCGCGGCTCGATCATGCGCGCCGCGTCGTCGGCGACAAAAGGTTCGCGCTGGGGACGCAGATCATTGCGGGCGTCGCCGATCCGCTGGAGGTTTCCGCGGGTTACGGCCGGGTCGCCGAGGCGGCGATCGAGGCGCTGGCGGCGGCGACCGTCGCCGAATTCACCATCGCGCACGGCCGCGTGCCGAACAGCGAATTCGTCATCCTCGCGCTCGGCCGGATGGGCGGGGGCGAGCTGACCCACGCCTCCGATCTCGATCTGATTTATCTGTTCACCGGCGATTTCGCGGCGGAATCGGACGGCGCCAAGCCGCTCGGCGCGACGCTCTATTACAATCGGCTGGCGCAGCGCGTCACCGCGGCTCTGTCGGTCGCGACGGCGGCGGGGCCGCTCTATTCGGTCGATACCCGGCTGCGCCCGTCGGGGGCGCAGGGGCCGCTGGTGGTCAGCCTCGATTCGTTCGCGCGCTATCAGCGCGAAGAGGCGTGGACCTGGGAGCATATGGCGTTGGCCCGCGCCCGCCCGGTGTTCGGCTCGGCCGCGGCGCGCGCGGCGCTCTCGGCGGAGATCGCGGCGGTGCTGGCGGGCGCGCGCAAGCCGCACGACGTGGTGAACGATGCCGCGAACATGCGCGCCGAAATGGCCGCGCATAAGCCGCCGGCGGGGCCGCTCGACGCCAAGTTGCTGCCGGGCGGGCTGGTCGATCTGGAATTCGCGGTCCACACCTTGCAACTCGAGCACCGCACCGGGTTCGATCCGCGGCTGGGGCGGGCGATCGACTTGCTCGGCGCGTTGCTGCCGGCCGGAATGGGCGCGGCGCACGATCTGTTGACGCGGCTGCTCGTTACGCTGCGGCTGGTCGCGCCCGATGCGCAGGAGCCGGAGGCGGCGGCGACGCGTGCGCTGATCGCGCGCGCGCTGGGCTATGAGGATTGGGCGGCGGTGCTTGCCGGCTTCGCCGCGGCGCGGCAGGAGGTGCGCGCCGCGTGGCTAGGAGTGAGCAATGGATAAGCTTCCCGACCTGACCTTGGTCGACCCCAACGGCGCCCCGGTGCGGCTCGCCGCGCTGCCGCGACCGCTGGTGGTCTATTTCTACCCCAAGGACGATACGAGCGGCTGCACCCGCGAGGCGCAGGACTTCTCCGCGCTGGCGGACGATTTCGCCGCGGCAGGCGTGGCGCTGCTCGGCATCTCGAAGGACAGCCCGAAGCGGCACAGCAATTTCATCGCCAAATATGACCTTAAGGTGCCGCTGGCGAGCGACGAGGATGGCGCGGCATGCGAGGCGTTCGGCGTGTGGGTCGAAAAGTCGCTCTACGGCCGGAAATATATGGGGATCGAGCGCGCGACCTTCCTGTTCGGGAAGGAAGGCGCCTTGGTCCGGGCGTGGCGCAAGGTGAAGGTGCCGGGCCACGCCGCCGCGGTGCTGGCGGCGGCGAAGGAGGTTTGAGGCGCCCCGTCATCTCAGCTTTCGCTGGGATGACGGAGGCTTGTATTTCCTTATTTCGCCGCTTCGACCCGGCGCGGGCGGCGGCGCATCACGCCGGCGACGGCGCCGAACCCCATGATCATCATCGCCCAGGTGCTCGGCTCCGGCACGGTGCCGACCGGCGGCTCATAGGCTTTGAGCGACACGCCATCGAGCATCGCGATCGGCGGCTGGCCGTTGGGCGTGCCCTCCGCGAGGAATGTCAGCACCTGCGACGTTGCCGATGCGACGAAGGTCATCGACTGCTTTTGCCAATCGCCGACCGCACCCTCCGCGAGCAGGAATTTGTCCGAATATTGGACGTCGTTCCCGAACGATACTTTCCACTGTTCGGTGGTCGGCCCGACGCGATCGATCTGCTGGCCGGCGGCCTGCCAGAAAGTGAGCGTATATTTCTCGCCGACCGTCAGACCTTTCACCGTCTGATATAGCGTTCCGTTGAAATCGGTATCGGCGTCGGCGAGGATGAAGTCGCCGCCGTCGGGGCTCGTCTTCGGGAACGGACCGTAAACGGTTAAACCACTGCCGGTCTGGACGTCGGCCGTGCCGGGCGTGGCAATAAATGTCAAGTTGTGCTGAAAATTGTACTGGTCGATCCGATTTTGATAAGACCAGTCGGCGAGGCCGGCATAGAATATCCACTGCTTTGTGCCGTCCGAAACCGTGTTATTCTCGAACGAGCCATTCTTGATAAGTTCTACGGCGGCGAATGCAGGCGTAGGCAAGATCATCGCCGCGAGCGCGGCCATCGCAAAATTCTTCATTTCCATCACCCCGATAATGTGCCGTGAGGGAATAATGCGGCACCCTTGGGGATGATATAAATCACAAGGTGCGAATAGTACGGCGTAAAAGGTTGTAAACTAAGTAACGGATCGTTTACGGAATCCAGCATTGAGGCATTTGCTTTGTCTCAGTCGCTTGACAGTCCCGCATTTTCCGATCCGCGCGTCGCCCGATTCAGGCGTCGCCGGTCTCCGCCCGCCAATCCCCCGATCGCCCGCCGCTCTTGGCGAGCAACCGAACGCCGTCGATCCGCATCGCGCGGTCGAGCGCCTTGGTCATGTCGTAGATTGTCAGCAGAGCGACCGAGACCGAAGTCAGCGCTTCCATCTCCACCCCGGTCTTGCCGTCGGTCGCCGCGGTCGCGGTGGCTTCGACATGATCCGCGCCGACCGTCAGATCGAGCGACACGCGGGTGAGCGGGAGTGGGTGGCACAAGGGGATCAGCTCGCTCGTCCGCTTGGCCGCCATGATCCCCGCAACCCGCGCCACCGCGAGCACATCGCCCTTGAGCGCGGCGCCATCGCGGATCGCGGCGGCGGTTTCGGGGGACATCAGGATGCGGCCGGTCGCCACCGCCTCGCGCCGCGTTACTTGCTTGTCGCCCACATCGACCATATGCGCCGCGCCGGCATCGTCGATATGCGTGAGCCGCGTCATCCGATCAGCGCCCGCGTCGCCGCCTCGACATCGGGCTGGCGCATCAGCGATTCGCCGATCAGGAAACAGCGCACGCCATGCGCGGCCATCGCATCGAGATCGCCGCGGGTGGTGAGCCCGCTCTCCGCGACGAAGGTGCAGCCCGCCGGCGCGCGGCCGACCAGTTCGTAGGTCCGCGCGAAATCGACCGTGAAATCGCGCAGGTCGCGGTTGTTGACGCCGATCAGTCGCGACTTGAGCTTGAGCGCGCGCTCCAGCTCGTCGGCGTCATGGACTTCGACCAGCACGTCCATCCCGCGCTCGATCGCCGCCGCTTCGATCTCGGCCAGCGCCACATCGTCGAGCGCCGCCATGATCAGCAGGATCGCATCGGCGCCGATCGCGCGCGCTTCCGCCGCCTGCCACGGGTCGACCATGAAATCCTTGCGCAGCACCGGCAGGTCGCACGCCGCGCGCGCCGCGACCAGATAGGCCTCGCTGCCCTGGAAATAATGCGCGTCGGTCAGCACCGAGAGGCACGCTGCCCCGCCGGCCTGATAGGCGCGGGCATGCGCCGGAGGATCGAAATCGGCGCGGATCAGCCCCTTCGAGGGGCTCGCTTTCTTGATCTCGGCGACGAGGCCGTAACCCGGCGCGCGATCGAGCGCGGCGCGGAACCCGCGCGGGGCGGTCTGCTCGCGCGCGCGCGCATCGAGATCGCCGAACGACGCCTTAGCGCTGCGGCTGCGCACCTCGTCGCGCTTGGTGGCGAGGATCCGGTCGAGAACGTTGCTCATGCCCAGGCGATCCAGCGGTCGAGCAGCGCATTGGCGGCGCCTGAATCGATCGCTTCCGCCGCGCGCGCCACACCCGCGGGCAGCGTCGCGCCGTCGAGCGCCAGCGCGGCGGCGGCATTGAGCAGCACCGCGTCGCGATAGGCGCCGCGCTCGCCGCCGAGCAATCGGCGCAGGGCAGCGGCGTTATAGTCGGGGTCGCCGCCGTGGATCGCCGCGATCGGGTGACGCGGCAGCCCGGCGTCCTCCGGCGTGATGCGATCGGGCAGCGCGACCGCGCCGACCGATACCGCGATCGTCGGCCCGGCGCCGGACACTTCGTCGAGCCCTTCCTCGCCCGAGACGACCAGCGCCGCCTCCGCGCCCAGCTCGGCCAGCGCGGCGGCATAGACCGGGGCGTAGTCAGGGCGGGCGATGCCGATCAGCTGGCGGCCGACCCGCGCCGGATTGGCGAGCGGCCCCATCAGGTTGAAGATCGTGCGCTTGCCGATGTGGCGGCGGATCGGGGTGATCCGCTTCATCGCCGGGTGGTGATTCGCGGCGAACAGGAAGCAGATGCCGAGCTCGGCGAGCGTCTCCTCGGCGCACGCCCCGGCGCGATCCATATCGAGCCCGAGCGCCTCGAGCGTGTCCGCCGCGCCGGCCTTGGACGAAGCGGCGCGGTTGCCGTGCTTGGCGACCGGGACGCCGCACGCTGCGACGACGAGGCTGACCGCGGTGGAGACGTTGAGCGTGTGATGCCCGTCGCCGCCGGTGCCGCAGACGTCGATCGCATGCGCGGGGGCGTCGATCGGGATCAGTCGTTCGCGTAGCGCGCGTGCCGCCTCGGCGATCTCGATCTCGGTTTCGCCGCGGTCGCTCAGCGCGATCAGGAAATGCGCGATCGCTTCGTCGCTGGCGCCGCCGTCGAGGATATCGGCAAAGGCCTGCGCGGCACCGGCGCGATCGAGCGGCGCGGCGGGATCGGGCAGCGGGCCGAAATCGGTCATGCCCCGGTCGTCTTCAGAAAATTGGCGAGCAGCGCGTGGCCATGTTCGGTGGCGATGCTTTCCGGGTGGAATTGCACGCCGTGGATCGGCAGTTCGCGGTGGCGCAATCCCATCACCGATCCGTCGGGCGCAGTGGCGTTGACCAGCAACGTATCGGGCACGTCCTCGACGATCAGTGAGTGATAGCGCGTCGCGGTGAATGGCGAGGGCAGCCCGGCGAATATTCCGGTGCCGTCGTGGGTGACCGGGCTGGTCTTGCCGTGCATCAGCCCGCCGCGCACGACATGTCCGCCGAAATGCTGGCCGATCGACTGGTGCCCCAGGCACACGCCGAGCAGCGGGCGGCGCGCCTCGGCGCAGGCGGCGACGAGATCGAGGCTGATCCCCGCCTCGTTCGGGGTGCACGGGCCAGGCGAGATCAGGAAGCCGGTGGCGTTGCTCGCCAGTGCCTCGGCGGCGGTCAGCGCGTCGTTACGCACCACGCGCACCTCGGCGCCCAGCTCCATCAGATAATGGACCAGGTTCCAGGTGAAGCTGTCGTAATTGTCGACGACAAGGATCATTACAGCGCCGCCTTAGGGGGCAAAGTCAGTTACGGCAACGACTGTTGCTGCAACGAAACATCGGGTAATCCGAAGGCTACGTTCGGCCGGGATACAAGCCCCGCAGGGGACGTTAGGATATAACAGGAGTCTCGCATGTTACGTCCCCTGATCACCGTCGCCCTCGCCGTACTGCCGGCCGCGGCGCTTGCGGCGCAGGCAAGCCAGCCCGCGCCCGCCAAGGCGCCGGCGGAGACGGTGCATCAGGAGGCGCAGGCCGAAACCGGGCAGCCGCCGAAGCGGATTCGCAGCGTGACGTTGAGCGGCACCGAGAAATGCCCGCCGTCGACCTCGACCGAGGTGGTGGTGTGCAATCGCATCGACCCCAACGAACAATATCGCGTCCCCAAGGAATTGCGCCGCCCGCCCGAAGTGCCGGCGAAGAACCAGAGCTGGGTCAACCGCGCCCAGCAACAGGATGAGGTGGGCCGCACCGCGGGCGGCTTGCCCAATACCTGTTCGGCGGTCGGCACGGGCGGGCAGAGCGGCTGCGCGCAGATGAACGCGCGGCAATGGTATCTCGAGCGGCAGGCGATCAAGCGCGCGCAGCAAGAGGGCACGAATCCGCCGCCGCAGGATTGAGGCCGCTTGCGTCCCCGCGAAGGCGGAAGCCCATCGGGGGTAACGCCTTCGCGGGAGCACAATTGAGAGAGGGTGGCCCCGGGCTATTATACATCGTCATGCCGGGCTTGACCCGGCATCCAGAGTCTCAGGCGGTGTCCTTTGTGGCTCTGGATGCCGGGTCAAGCCCGGCATGACGGATAAGAGGCGAAGGCGGCGGATGAAGATTGGCGGCTTGTGTCGCGAGGCATCGTGCCGCAAGAGCGGCGACCGATGCGTCCTGATCGTCAACGCCCCATGATGTCCGCCGCACGCGTGCGGAGCGACCGCGCGTGACCGCTGAAGCCGGCCTCGCCGCTTTGTGGCTCGCCGCCGCGCTCGCCGGGCTGCAATTGCTGCTCGCGGGGCTTGCGGTGAAGCGCGGCGAGGCGACCTTGCTCGGCGCGGTCCGCCCGGTGGCGATCGTGCAGGGGATCATGGCGCTGATCGCGATGGGCGCGTTGATCGCGGTGTTCTGCGCCTCCGACATGTCGGTCGCGCTGGTGGCTGAGAACAGCCATTCGGCCAAGCCGATGCTGTACAAATTCGCCGGCGCCTGGGGCAATCACGAAGGCTCGATGCTCTTGTGGGTGACGATCCTCGGACTCGCCGGGGGTGCGGTGGCGCTGTTCGAGCGGCGACTCGACGAACGCACCTTGATCGCCACGCTCGGTGGGCAGGCCGCGATCGCGCTCGGCTTCTACGCCTTCCTGCTGTTCGCCTCCAACCCGTTCGGCCGCGCCGATCCCGCGCCGCCCGACGGCGCCGGGCTCAACCCGTTGCTGCAGGACCCCGGGCTCGCCTTCCACCCGCCGACGCTCTACATCGGCTATGTCGGCCTGTCGGTTGCTTTCTCCTTCGCGATCGGCGCCCTGGTGACGCGCGATGTCGGCCCGGCGTTCGCGCGGGCGATGCGGCCGTGGGTGCTGGGGGCGTGGATCTTCCTGACGCTCGGCATCACCGCGGGCAGCTATTGGGCCTATTATGAGCTCGGCTGGGGCGGCTGGTGGTTCTGGGACCCGGTGGAGAATGCCTCGCTGATGCCGTGGCTCGCCGCGACCGCGCTGCTCCATTCGGTCACCGTGCTCGCGACGCGCGACGGCCTGCGCGCCTGGACGGTGATGCTCGCGGTGGTCGCTTTCTCGATGTCGATGATCGGCACCTTCCTCGTCCGTTCGGGCATTCTCACCAGCGTCCACGCCTTTGCGGTCGATCCCGAGCGCGGGGCGTTCATCCTTGCCTTGCTGGCGATCTATATCGGCGGCGCGCTCGCGCTGTTCGCGTTGCGCGTCGGCACGGTGCGCGCGGGCAACACCTTCGAATTCCTCAGCCGCGAGGGCGGGCTGGTGATCAACAACCTGTTGCTCTCGGTGATCCTCGGGCTGGTGCTGATCGGCACCTTCTACCCGATCGTCGCGGCGGCGATGGGGACGCAATTGTCGGTCGGGCCGCCGTTCTTCGATGGCACCGCGGGGCCGATCGCGCTGGTGCTGGTCGCGGTGATGGCCGCCGGGCCGCTGCTGCGCTGGCGCCGCGACGATATGCAGGCGGTGCTCGAACGGCTGATGCTGCCGATCGCCGCGACTTTGTTCGCGGGCGCCGGGGTGTTCGTGCTGTCGTCCAAGCCGGTCGGCGCCTTGTCGCTCGCCGGGCTGGCGCTCGCGGCGGGGCTGGCGGTGGCGAGCGTCGCGCCCTTGTGGAAGCGCGATCTGCGCCGCGCGCCGCTGTTCCTCTACGGGATGGTCGTCGCGCATCTCGGCATCGCGGTGACGCTGGCCGGCATGGCCGCCTCGACCACCTGGACCGAGGAGCGGCTGGTCGCCGCGCGGGTCGGCGAGCCGGTGCAGGTCGGCCCGTTCAGCGTCACCTTCGAAGGGGTGAATCCGGTGCTCGGCGCCAATTGGTCGGCGCTTGAGGCGCGGCTCGCGGTCCAGCGCGGCGAGGATGGCGCGACCTTCTATCTCCGCCCGCAATCGCGCTTCTTCGCCAACCCCGTCACCAATACCAGCGAGAGCGCGATCGCGACGACGCTCGACGGCCAGCTCTATACCGTGCTCGGCCAGCCCGATAACGCCGGGCGCTGGCAGCTGCGCTTGTGGTGGAAGCCGTGGGTGACGTTGATCTGGCTCGGCGGGGCGATGGTCGCGATCGGCGGGGCGCTGTCGATGCTCGGCCATATCCTGCGCGAGCGTCGCGCGACGCGGCGTGCGATGGAGGCGGCCTGGGCATGAGGCGCTGGTTGCTTTGGCTGCCGCTGCTCGCGCTGCTGGTCGTGCTCGGGTTCGCCGCGCGCGAGCTGATGAAGCCGGCCGATCGCACCGTCTATTCGGCGATGGTCGGCCAGCCGGTGCCCGATTTCGCGCTGCCGCCGCTCGTTCCGGGCAAGCCGGGGGTCGCCGCTGCCGAATTCCGTGCCGGCCAGCCGCGGCTGATCAATATCTTCGCGAGCTGGTGCATCCCGTGCATCGCCGAAGCGCCGCAACTGATGCGGCTCAAGGAAATGGGGGTGCCGATCGAGGGGATCGCGATCCGCGATACCCCCTCGGCGGTGACCGCGTTCCTCGCGCGCAACGGCGATCCCTATCGCGCGATCGGCGACGACAAGGTGAGCCGCGTCCAGCTCTCGCTCGGCTCGTCGGGGGTGCCCGAGACGTTCATCATCGACGGGCAGGGCAAGATCGTGAAGCAGCATGTCGGCGATATCCGCGCCGACGAGGTGGACGCGATCTATCAGGCGTGGCGCGCCGCGCGATGAGGCGCGCCGCGCTCCTTGCGCTGTTGCTGTGCGCCGCGCCGGCTGCGGCGGATTCGGGGCTGCCGCCCGCTGCCTTGGCCTATACCCAATTGCCCGATGCCGCGCAGGAGGCGAAGGCCAAGGCGCTGATGGAAACGGTGCGCTGCGTCGTCTGCCAGGGCCAGTCGATCGCCGACAGCGATGCCGATATGGCCGGCGACATGCGCGCGATGATCCGCCAGCGCATCGCCGCCGGGGAGACGCCGGCGCAGATCCGCAAATGGCTGATCGCGCGCTACGGCGATTATATCACCTATGATCCGCCGCTCTCGGCGGTCACCTTGCCCTTGTGGCTGGCGCCGCTGGTGCTGCTCGGATTGGGCGCGTGGATCGCGCGCGCGAGCTTCCGGCGGCGGCGGAGAACGAACGAGTAGAACCACCTCTCCCCGTTCGGGCTGAGCCTGTCGAAGCCCTGCACTTTCTTCCTCGCAAAGAAGGGCAGCCCTTCGACAAGCTCAGGGCGAACGGGGAGAGTTTGCGTCCTCCAATTTAGCCCGCACGAATAAGCTGGATTCCGCCCCGACTCTCCCATAGCCTGCGTCGCAGAACAAAAGTTACGTAGCAAGGAGAGACGCTTCATGGGCGAGAAGCTGCGATTCGGCACGTTCATCGCGCCGTTCCACCCGTTGCGGGAGAATCCGACTCAGGCGATCGAGCGCGATCTCGATCTGGTCGTCCATCTCGACAAGCTCGGCTATGACGAAGCGTGGATCGGCGAGCATCATTCCGCCGGTTACGAGCTGATCGCCAGCCCCGAACTCTTCATCGCCTTCGCCGCCGAGCGGACGCGCAACATCCGGCTCGGCACCGGGGTGTCGTCGCTGCCCTATCACCACCCGCTGATGCTGGCGGACCGCATCAACCAGCTCGATCACATGACGCGCGGGCGGGTGATGTTCGGGGTCGGGCCGGGGGCCTTGCCCTCCGACGCCTTCATGATGGGCATCCCGGTGGCGAAGCAGCGCGACCGGATGGACGAGGCGCTCGACGTGCTGGTGCGGCTGCTGCGCGGCGAGACGGTGACGCGCAAGACCGACTGGTTCGAGCTCGCCGAGGCGAAATTGCAGATGACGCCCTATACCCGCCCCTCGGTCGAGATTGCGGTGGCGAGCCAGGTGTCGCCGACCGGCGCGCAGGCGGCGGGGCGCAACGGGGTCGGCATCCTGTCGATCGGCGCGACGCAGACCGGCGGGTTCAACGCGCTCGCCTCCAATTGGGCGATCGCCGAAGATGTCGCGCGCGAGAACGGCAAGACGATGGACCGCAGCCGATGGCGGCTGGTCGGCCCGATGCACGTCGCCGCGACGCGCGAGGAGGCGCGCGCGCAGGTGCGCTTCGGGATCGAGGACTGGCTCTATTATTTCCGCGAGGTCGCCGCGCTGCCGCTCGCCCCGACCGAGGGCGATCCGATCGATGCCCTGGTCGACAACGGCATGGCGGTGGTCGGGACGCCCGAGGATGCGGTTCGCCAGATCGAGCGGCTCCAGCAGCAATCGGGCGGGTTCGGCGCGTTCCTGACGCTCGACACCAATTGGGCCGAATGGGACGCCAAGAAGAAATCCTACGAGCTGATCGCGCGCTACGTGATGCCCAAGTTCCAGGATCTCAACATCAACCGCGATACCTCGCTCGCCTGGGCGCGCGACAACCGGCCGCGCTTCATCGGCGAGGCGCAGGCGGCGGTCGGCGCGCGGGTCGCGCAGCATATCCAGCAGAAGGGCACCGAGAATATCCGCCCCGAAATCCTCGCGGCGATGGAGCTCGACAAGAAAACGGACGCGGCAGAATGAGGGCGGTCGTCCGCCGCGGCGCGTCGCTGGTACTCGATAGCGTCCCCGATCCGACGCCGGGCGCGGGACAGGTGCTGGCGCGCACCCTGTGCTGCAGGATCTGCGGCTCCGATCTTCATGCCGTGCATGCGATGGAAACAATGGTCGAACTCGGGCGGCGCAGCGGCGAGCCTGCGCTGATCGATCCGACCCGCGATATCGTCTTCGGCCACGAATTCTGCGCCGAAATCCTCGATCACGGCCCCGATACCGACCGGCGATTGAAGGCGGGGACGCGGGTCGTCGCAATGCCGGTGGTCGCCACCCCGCAGGGCTTCGAAACGGTCGGCTATTCGAACCGCTACCCCGGCGGGTTCGGCGAGGCGATCGTGCTGACCGAGCCGATGCTGCTCGCGGTCCCCAACGGCCTCGGCGACGTCCAGGCGGCGATGACCGAGCCGTTCGCGGTCGGCGAACATGCCGTGGCGGAAAGCGATGCGGGGCCGGATACCGTCAATCTCGTTGTCGGCTGCGGCCCGGTTGGGCTGGCGGTGATCGCCGCGCTCAAGGCGCGCGGGCTGGGGCCGGTGATCGCGTCAGACTATTCCCCCGCGCGGCGCCGCGTGGCCGAGGCGTTCGGCGCCGATGTGGTGATCGATCCGGCGGCGGAAAATCCGCATTCCCGCTGGAGCGCGCTGGGGGTGCCGCATTCGCGCACCGAGCGGTCGGTGCTCGCGCTGACCGGCAATACCGGCAAGCGCGCGGTGATCTTCGAATGCGTCGGGGTGCCCGGGGTGATCCAGTCGCTGATCGAGGCGGTACCGGTGGGGTCGCAGATCCTCGTCGTCGGGGTGTGCATGCAGACCGACGCGATCGAGCCGTTTCTGTGCATCAACAAGAGCCTCGAGCTCAAATTCGTGCTCGGCTACACCCCCGAGGAATTCGCCCGCACGCTCCATCATATCGCCGAAGGGGTGATCGACGTGCGCCCGGCGATCACCGCCGAAGTGGGGCTGGAGGGCGTCGCCGATGCCTTTCGCGCGCTCGGCGATCCCGAGGCGCAATGCAAGATGGTGGTGCGTCCCTAGGAGAGCGACACATGCGGCTGGTCAGCGATCATATCGTCGAGGGGCGCGAGGGGCCGACATTCGGCCAGGTCTATCCCACGCTCCTCGACGTCGATCTTTCGGACATCTATGCCTTCACCAAGGGGCAGCCCTGGGCGGACTATGCGCGGATGCGCGCTGAGGCGCCGGTGATGTGGCACCCGATGCCGCGCAGCGGGGTCGGCTTCTGGGCGGTGACGCGGTTCGAGGACGTCAAGCGCGTCAACGGCGATCCGGAGACGTTCAGCTCCGAAAAGGGCGGCATCCTGATGGCGCTGGGGCCGGAGGAGACGCGCCACCCGACCTTGTTCTCCGCCTCGACCAATTCGATGATCAACCTCGATGCGCTGCCGCATCGCCAGCTCCGCAAGGAGCATATGCCCTATTTCACCGCGACCTATATCAGGGGCCTGCGCGAGCGGGTGGCAGGGGAGGTGACCCGGCTGCTCGACGCGATGGCGCCGCTCGGCACCTGCGACATGGTCGAGAAGTTCAGCCAGCGGCTGCCGATCTTCACTTTGTGCGAGATGCTCGGGGTGCCCGAGGCGGATCGCGAGCGCTTCATGGGCTGGATCCATTTCCTCGAAATGGCGCAGCAGGTGGCGATGGAGCAGATCGACCAGCTCGACGGCCTGTCCGAACCCAGTCCGCAGATCGCGGCGTTCATCGAGCTGTTCAACACCAATGTCGCGGATATGTTCGATTACGGCCGGCATATGCTCGCCAAGCGTCGCGCCGATCCGCAGCCCGATCTGATGAGCGCAATCGCCAATGCGACCGTCGACGGCGAGCATCTGCCCGATCCCTATCTCGACGGCGCGTGGCTGCTGATCGTTTTCGCCGGCAACGATACGACGCGCAACTCGCTGAGCGGGGCGATGAAATTGTTCACCGAAAATCCCGAGCAGAAAGCCCGGCTACAGGCCGACGGGAGCCTGTTGAGCAATGCGGTGCATGAGATCACGCGGATGGTCTCCCCCGTCATCTACATGCGCCGCACCGCGACGCGCGATACCGAGATCGGCGGGCAGCGCATCGCCGAGGGCGAGAAGGTGATCATGTATTATGGCGCGGCCAATCGCGATGATGCGATGTTCGCCGATGCCGATCGCTTCGATATCACCCGCGCCAATGCCGAGAAGAATATCGCCTTCGGCTACGGCCCGCATATCTGCATCGGGCGGATGACCGCGCAATTGCAGCTCGAGGAAGCCTATCGCCAGATCTTCGCGCGCTTCCCCGATATCCGCTGGACCGGCGAGATGGATATCGCGCCGAACAATTTCGTCCATGCGGTGCGGCGGCTGGAGGTGGCGTTTACGCCGGCGTGACCGAGGTCAAATCAGGGGCTCCCCTCCACCGTTCGGGCTGAGCCCGTCGAAGCCCTGCACTTTCTTCGCGAGGAAGAAGGGCAGCCCTTCGACAAGCTCAGGGCGAACGGGGACTTACGGCATACGGTGGAGCGCGCAGAGCTTGTTGCCGTCGGGATCGCGCAGATAGGCGAGATAGAGGTTCATCCCGCCGCCCGAGCGGACCCCGGGCGCATCCTCGATCGCGGTGCCGCCCGCCGCGACCCCGGCCTGGTGCCACGCATCTGCCTGCGCCGGCCCGTCCATCGCGAAGCCGATCGTGCTGCCGTTGCCGTGCGTCGCGGCTTCGCCGTCGATCGGCTTGGTGATCATGAAGATACCGCCGTTGTGCAGATAGACCAGCCGGCCCTTCTCGTCCTGGATGCCCGGCTTGCCGCCGACCGCGCCGAATACGGCGTCGTAGAATTTGCGCGAACGATCGAGATCGTTCGAACCGATCATCATATGGCTGAACATCGTGCCTCTCCCTAGAAAACGCGAGTCGCGGGATGTTTCCCGGAGCTTCCGGCATAGGCGCGATACGCGCCACGGCAAGCGATATCGCGGTAGGAGAAATAGTTGCTGGCGTGCGAGCAGCGGCGAGGATTAGAGCGGCTCGATCGAACCCTTTCCGTCACCGGCCTTGAGCCGGGGTCCATCGGGAGGCAAAGGCTGGACAAGAGGTTCTTGCCGCTGAGCATGCGGCACGATGGACCCCGGCTCGGCCTGCCCTGAGCGCCTGCCTTGCAGGCAGTCGAAGGGCCGGGGTGACGGTGTGGTGGGCGCAGAGGAAGATCGCGAATATGACGGGCAAGGCAGCGATTGACGGGCTGGATCGCGGCGTGCTGCTCGAGGCGCTGATCGCATTGGCGGAGGCCGCCGGGGACATCGTGTGGCGGCATTTCGTCGAGGGCGCGACGGTCACGATCAAGCCTGACGAATCCCCCGTCACCGCCGCCGATCACGCCGCCGAGGCGGCGATCCTTGCCGGGCTTGCCGAGGTTGCCCCGCACATCCCGATCGTCGCCGAGGAAGAGGCCGCCGCCGGGCGCGTGCCCGATGTCGGCGGCGCCTTCTTCCTTGTCGACCCGCTCGACGGCACCAAGGAATTCATCCGGCGCGGCAATGATTTCACGGTCAATATCGGGCTGATCGAACAGGGCGCGCCGACGATGGGGGTGGTCTATGCCCCCGCGCGCAACGCGCTTTATTGGGGCGACGCCACGATCGGGCAGGCGTGGCGCGCGGATCGCGCACCGGACGCGCCACGCGCCGCCGAGCGCAGGATCGCGGTGCGCGATCCGCATACGCCACCCTGCGCGGTCGCGTCGCGCAGCCACGCCG
>NZ_MKRR01000139.1:0-3236 GCF_001897045.1 Sphingomonas sp. 66-10 | reverse complement strand
GGCGAGCGGCGAGGCCGATGTCTATCCGCGCACCGGGCCGACGATGGAATGGGATACCGCCGCGGGCGACGCGCTGCTGCGCGCGGCCGGCGGCACGACGCTGGATCCCGACAACCGTCCGTTCCGCTATGGCAAGCCGGGGTTCCGCAACACCGGCTTCGTCGCGGCGGGGCGCTACCGCCCCGCGCCGCTGCGGCCGTTCATCCGCGATTGAGATCGCCCGGCAAAGTTCGAAGTTCACACGAGTGAAAGCTCTCTCCCCTCCCTTCACCAGGGAGGGGGCGGGGGCGGGTTGGTGTGGGGGGCACCGGATCGCCAGCCTCATACCCACCCACCCCCAGCCCCCCCCTTCACCAGGGGAGGGGAGTAGGTAAGCGGGCGCGCCCGCCGCCGGCCATGCGCTTGCCCGATCCCCGCCGCAATTGGTTCATCGCAGCGAAAGAAACCGTGACATCAACGCAACAACCGCGGATTTCGGCCGGTTTTTTCGGTTTGCGGTGCAACAAATCGGGTGGCGGGCGGGTTCGATCAGTCCCGGTGCAGGGCGATGTGCTCGCCCCAGTATCCACCAGGGAAGGAGTAAAAGAGGTTTAGTCATGCGTAAATTCATGCTGTCCGCCGCGGCCGTCGCCGCGACCTTTGCTGCGCTGCCGGCGATCGCGCAGGATCAGGCCAGCGCGCCGGCACCCGACACCGACCGCGCCAACCGCATCGAGCCCTATTTCGGCGTGATGGGCGGCTGGGAAGGCTTCGACAACCAGCCGAACAAGGCCGGGATTCCGCCGGTCGCGTCGTCGGACAAGCTCAACGGCGGGCTGGTGCAGGCCGTGGCCGGGGTCAACGTCCCGGTCGGGCCGGTGTTCGTCGGCGCCGAGGGTAATGTCGCCAAGGGCTTCTCGGGCGATATCAATTGGGAATATGGCGCCGCGGGCCGCATCGGCGTGCGCGCCGGGCATAGCGGGCTGATCTATGGCAAGGTCGGCTATCAGTGGGTCAATTTCGACAAGCGCGTCGATACCGATCGCCACTATAACGACTGGACCTATGGCATCGGCTTCGAAGTCGGCCCGCGGGATCTGGGCGCCCAGAGCGACGGCGGGATCCGCCTGCGCGGCGAGGTTTCGACCTTCGGCAATTTCCACAGCTTCCGCCCGATGATGGGTCTGGTCAAAGCGTTCTGAGGTAACGTCATGCCGGTTCGCGCACGCGTAGCGTAACTGTGCGCGCATGACGGAAGGGCGGGGGCCGGCGACGGTTCCCGCCCTATTTCAATATTGTGCGTTCAATCCAGACCATTCCGCTCGCCCTGAGCCTGTCGAAGGCCGTCCTGCCGTCCGAGAGGTGGGGCTGCCCTTCGACAAGCTCAGGGCAACGGGTCATATGTCGCCCTAACGCCCCATCGCATTGGCGAGGGTGGCGAGGTCGCGCTGGTCGACCGCGCTGCCGGTCGCGTCGGTCGCCTCGGTCGCGGCATTGGCGGTCGTCGCGTTGGCGGCGGCGTGGCCGCCCGGTTTGACCCCGGCCACCTCGATCGCGAACCACAGGATCCCGGCGGCCCACCACAGGGCCGCCCAACGGCTGCGGAACAGGCGCGGCGTCGGCAACATGCCGGCGATGATGCGGGGCAAAGGTTAACGTGCGGTGCGCGGGGACGCGCTTGACGAGGCGCAGGATGTGTGATGGTATTTCATTACATATCGAGGGGATGTGCTATGCGCCGAGTCCGTTCGTTTGCGTCGCCTGTCGTTGCCGAGGAACCGATCGGGACGATCAACACCACGCCGCTGATCGACGTGATGCTGGTGTTGCTGATCATGTTCGTGATCACCATTCCGCCGATGCTCAATCAGGTGCCGATGGAATTGCCGCAGCCGGCGCCTGCGCGCACGCTGCCGATCACGACGCACCGGCTGGAATTGCTGAGCGACGGCGGGTTGCGGCTCGACGGGGCGGCGGTGGATCAGGCCGGATTGAAGGCGAGGCTCGCGCTATTGCGTGCCGATCCGCAGAATTCACTGGTGATCCGCAGCGACGCCGCGACGCGCTACGGCCTGTTCGTCGAGACGCTCGCGACGGTGAAGCGCGCGGGGATCACCCGGCTCGGCTTCGAGGGAAATGCGCAATTCGCGCGGGAGTGAGTGGCTGACGCTGAAGCATGACCACCTATCCTCCGTTCGCCCTGAGCTTGTCGAAGCCCTGCCTTTTTCTTCGCAAGGAAGAAAGACAGCCCTTCGACGAGCTCAGGGCGAACGGATTTTATGGCGCCTCCTGCTTTACGCCTGGCGTTCAGCGAAATCGAACGAGCGAGGGGCGGCACGCGCCGCCACTCGCGGGCTCACTCCGCGGCGACGCCGGCCGCCGAGAACATATCGCCTTCGCCGCCCGAGGCATCCTCGTTCGCCGCCTTGCCGGCCTTGGCCTTCTGGCGCGTGTCGAAGCTGTCCCACACGTCGGACCATTGGCCGCGGGTCGCCGCCTTCGAATATTCGGTCGCGCGGGTCTCGAAGAAATTGGCGTGCTCGACCCCGTTGAGCAGCGGGGTGAGCCACGGCAGCGGGTGTTCGTCGATCATATAGATCGGCTTGAGCCCGAGCTGCCCCAGCCGCCAGTCGGCGATGTAGCGGATATATTTCTTGATATCCTTGGGCGCCATGCCGTTGACCGGCCCCATCTCGAACGCGAGGTCGATGAAATTATCCTCGAGCCGCACGGTCGTCTGACAGACATCGGCGATATCGTCCTTCACCGCCTTGGTCAGGCAACCGCGCTCCTTCACGAAGGTGTGGAACAGGCGGATGATCCCCTCGCAATGCAAGCTCTCGTCGCGCACCGACCAGCTGACGATCTGCCCCATGCCCTTCATCTTGTTGAAGCGCGGAAAGTTCATCAGCATCGCGAAGCTGGCGAAGAGCTGCACCCCCTCGGTGAACCCGCCGAACATCGCCAGCGTCCGCGCGATATCCTCGTCATTCTCGACCCCGAAGCGCTGGAGGTAATCGTGCTTGTCCTTCAGCTCGGCATAATCGAGGAACGCGCCATATTCGCTTTCCGGCATGCCGATCGTGTCGAGCAGATGGCTGTAGGCGGCGATATGCACCGTCTCCATGTTGCTGAACGCGGTCAGCATCATCTTGATCTCGGTCGGCTTGAACACGCGGCCGTATTTCTCGTGGTAGCAATCCTGCACCTCGACGTCCGCCTGGGTGAAGAAGCGGAAGATCTGCGTCAGCAAATTG
>NZ_MKRR01000138.1:173129-199076 GCF_001897045.1 Sphingomonas sp. 66-10 | reverse complement strand
CCGGCCATGGATACCTCGACCCGCTTGATCAACATCACAGATGCTCCCTTCACGAGGGAGGGGGCGGGGGTGGGTTGGCAGGGGGGCACCCGATCCGCTTCCTCGCCGGCCAACCCGCCCCCGACCCCTCCCTTCCATGTAGGGGAGTGCGAAAGCGCGGGCCACGACGCGGGCGTGAATCCCGCGTCGTCGGACGGGCTCGCTGGCGCGATCCGCCGGCCGTGCCGGGTGCTGCCGCGTCGCGGCACCGGCGCGCGGTGCGCGCCTGCACCCGTCAGTACATATGCTGCCCGCCGTTGATGCTCAGCGTCGATCCGGTGACGAACCCCGCCTCCTCCGAGCACAGGAAGGCGACGCCGCGCGCGATTTCCTCGGCCTGGCCCAAGCGGCCGACCGGGATCTTGGCGACGATCTTCTCGAGCACGTCGGCCGGCACCGCCGCGACCATATCGGTGTCGATATAGCCCGGCGCGATCGCATTGACCGTGACCCCGGCGCGCGCGCCTTCCTGCGCCAGCGCCTTGGTGAAGCCGTGGATGCCCGATTTCGCCGCAGCATAATTGACCTGGCCATATTGCCCGGCCTGCCCGTTGATCGACCCGATGTTGACGATCCGCCCCCATTTGCGGTCGCGCATCCCCGGGAACACCGCCTTGGCCATGTTGAAGCAACCGCCAAGGTTGGTGTCCATCACGTCCTTCCACATCTGGTAGGTCATCTTGAGGATCGTGCCGTCGCGCGTGATGCCGGCATTGTTGACCACGATGTCGATCGGGCCGAGTTCCGCCGCGACGCGCGCGCAGCCCTCCTGGCACGCATCGTAATCGGCGACGTCCCATTTATAGGCGGGGATGCCGGTCCGCTCGGTAAACTCCTTCGCACGGCTGTCGTTGCCGGCGTAATTCGCCGCCACCGTGACTCCCTTGTCGCGTAACGCGACGCTGATCGCTTCGCCGATCCCTCGCGTCCCACCGGTCACCACCGCAACACGTGCCATCGGATTCTCCCTCGTCACAGCCGAGCCCAAGGCTACGGGCGGGGAACCCAACCTTCAAGCTCCCGCGCGAGGATTGCCTGTAACATTTCCACACCGGGCGCGGACGCGTTGAGGCACGGCAGATAAGCGAACGACCGCCCGCCGGCGCCGAGGAAGGTCTCGCGCCCGCGGATCGCCAGTTCCTCCAGCGTCTCGAGGCAATCGGCGGAGAAGCCCGGCGCGACCACCGCGACCCGCGTCACCCCCTGCTCCGGCAGCGCGGCGAGCGTCGCATCGGTCGCCGGTTCGAGCCAGCGCGCGCGGCCGAAGCGCGACTGGAAGGTCACCGTCACTTGCCGCCCCAATGCCTCGCCGAGCAGCCGCGCGGTCTTGAGGCATTGGCAATGATAGGGATCGCCGAGCGCGAGCGTCCGCGCGGGCATGCCGTGGAAGCTGACGACCAAGGCCTCGGGCGCGAAATCGAGCCGCGCCAGCTCGGCCTCCACCGATTGCTTCAATGCCGCGATATAGGCCGGATCGTCGTGATAGGGCGGCAAGGTGCGGATCGCCGGTTGCCAGCGCATCGCGGCGAGCGCGGCGAAGGCGCGGTCGTTGGCGGTAGCGGTCGTCGCGGCGCAATATTGCGGGTAGAGCGGCGCGATCAGGATGCGCTCGCACCCCGCCGCCTTGAGCGCGGCGAGCCGATCGCCGATCGCGGGATTGCCGTAGCGCATCGCCCAATCGACCATCACCGCCGGGTCGAAGGCGTCGCGCAGCGCGGTCGCCTGCGCACGGGTGATCGCGGCGAGCGGCGAGCCTTGCGCGCTCCACACCTGCTGATAGGCATGCGCCGATTTGCGCGGCCGCGTCGTCAGCACCGCGCCGCGCAGGATCGGCTGCCACAGCCATTGCGGCAGCTCGACGACGCGCGGATCGGAGAGGAATTCGGCGAGATAGCGCCGCACCGCCTTGGGGTCGGGCGCATCGGGGGTGCCGAGGTTGATCAGCAGCACGCCGACGCGCGGCGGCGCGACCGGGGGATGATCGGCCGGGATCATGCGATCGCTCCGAACGGCAGGGTGCGCAGCCGCTTGCCCGCCACGGTGGCGAGCGCGTTGACCACCGCCGGGGCGACCGCGACCATCCCGAGGTCGCTGACCCCGCCGGGATCGGCATTGCTCGGAAGCAGCTCGACGGTGATGTCGGGCATGTCGGCGAGCCGCGGCAGCCCGAGGTCGCCCAGCCGGCGCGCGGTGACAAGGTTGCGATCGATCTCCACCGCGCTGGCGGTGGCCGCGGCGAGCCCGAAGATCAACCCACCCTCGATCTGCTGGCGGATCAGATCGGGGTTGACCTGCCGCCCGCAATCGACCGCCGCGACCAGCCGCTCGACCCGCGGGCTGCCCGAGGCGTCGATCGACGCCTCCGCCATCACCGCGATATAGCTTCCCGCCATCGCGTGGCACGCGATCCCCTGCCCGCTGCCGTCACCGCCGCCGTCCCACCCGCCGAGCGAGGCCGCGGTCGACAGGCAGCGCGCGAGCCGCGCGTCGCGCAGCATCCCGATCCGCCACGACATCGGCTCCGCCCCGGCGCGATGCGCCAGCTCGTCGATGAAACATTCGGTGAAGAAACAGGTATAGCCGTGCGCGCCGCCGCGCAGATGCCCGCTGGGCAGCCCGATCTCCGCCGGATGATGTTCGACGAGGCATCCGCCGGTGCGGTACGACGGCACCGCCCCCGCGACCGCATAGCCGTCGGCGGCCTCGGGCAAGGCGCGTGCGGCCGCGACCACGGCGTCGCCCGGCATCAGCCGCGTCGCGAGTTCGCGTCCGGTGGCGGGGGCGGCGATCTGCGCGCGCCAGCCGAGGATCGCGCCGTTGCCGCCGAGCCGCGCGGTCATCCGCGCGCGTGCCGGGGCGCGGACGCAATCGCGCGCCAGCGCCTCGCGCCGCGACCAGACGAGCTGCACCGGGCGCTTGGTCTTCGCCGCGACGATCGCCGCCTGCGCCGCGACATCGCATTCGAGCGCCGCGCCGAACGATCCGCCGATCAACGTCGGGTGGAGCACCACCGCCCCCGGCGCGATGCCGATCGCGCGCGCCGCCGCCTCGCGCGCCAGCCCGGGCGCCTGCGTCCCCAGCCACAATTCCAGCCGGTCGCCGTGATACCAGGCGGTCGCGCACGGCGGCTCGATCGCGGCGTGGAAAACGGGGGCGACATGATAGTCCGCGGTGACCCGGCCGGGGCCGTCCATCACCGCGGCGATGTCCCCCGTTTTGGCGAAGCGTTGCCCCGGCCGCGCCAGCGCCGCATCGAGCGCCGCCGCGATATGGCGATCGTCGACCGGGGCGCCGCGGGTCGCGAACCGCGGCGCGAGCGCGGTCAGCGCGCGGTTCGCCGCCCACCAATTGCTCGCCAGCGTCGCGACCCAGCGCTCGTTCTCGATTACCGCGATCGTCCCTGGCACCCGCTGGGCGGCCGCCTTGTCGATCCGCACCAGTCGGGAATCGCCGACCGGTCCCTGCATGATGCTGGCGAACACCATATCGGGCAATCGCACGTCGGCGGCGAAGGTCGCCGAGCCGTCGACCTTGGCCGGCACGTCGAGCCGCGGCACCGCCCGACCGGTCAGCCGCCCTTCGTCGCCGATCCGCATCGGCAGCTCGGCGGGCAGATCGAACGCTACCGCCTCCGCCGCCAGATCGGCGAAGCGCAACTTGTTTTTCCCCGCGGTGACGAAGCCGGCGTTCGTCTCGCACGTCTCCCAATCCGCGCTCCAGCGCTTCGCCGCGGCCTTGCACAGCAGCACCCGCGCTGCCGCTCCCGCCGCGCGCAGCGCGGGCTCGAACTGGCGGATCGAGGTCGACCCGCCGGTCAGCATCAGCGCGCCGCGCACGGCATGTTCGCGGCGCAACGCTTCGGGAATGCGATCATAGCTGCCGGCGAACAGGATGTCGGCGGCGAGCGGGTTGGCGTAGAGCGGGTTGAGCGGCGCGGGCTCGACCCCGATCGTGCGCCAGTCGGCGCCGAGCTCGTCGGCGAGGATCTGCGGCAGCGCGGTCCACACCCCCTGCCCGTGCTCGGCCTGCGGCACCGCGACGGTGACCTGCCCGTCGGTCGCGATCTTGAGCCACGCATTGTAGATCGTCTCGCCCGGCGCTGCGACGAGATTGGGCGCGAAGCTGCGCGGCCACACCGCCCAGGCGACCAGCAGCCCCAGCCCGGCCCCGCCGGTAACGAGCAGATTGCGTCGCGTGACCATCGCGTTAGCCACTAGGCGGGTGGCTCGACATCCGCCAGTCTTCTCGCGTCACCCCTTTGTGCGCCCGCCTTCGCGGGGACAAAAGGGGCCAGAGCATCCGCCCCTGCCTACCACCCCGGCGAAGGCCGGGGTCCAGCATCGGGCCGGTCGTAACTGGACCCCGGCCTTCGCCGGGGTGGTAAGCGCACGTGAACGGATCAGGCCGCCACCAGGGCACGATATTTCGCGCGCAGCGATACCTTGTCGATCTTCTCGGTCCCCAGCCGCGGCAGCGGATCGGCGACGATCCAGATCCTCGCCGGCACCTTGAACGCCGCGATATGCTTGAGGAGAAAGTCGGTCAGCTCTTCGGGCGACAATGAAGCACCCTCGGCCGGATGGACCACCGCGCCGGGCACCTCGCCGAACTTCTCGTCGGCCAGCCCGAACACCGCCGCCTCGGCCACCGCAGGATGCTCGTAGAGCGCCGCCTCGACCTCCTGGCAGCTGATATTCTCGCCGCCGCGAATGATGATGTCCTTCTTGCGGTCGACGATGAACAGATAGCCGTCCTCGTCGAGATAGCCGATGTCGCCGGTGCGGAAATAGCCGTCGGCGGTGAAGGCCTCGGCGGTCGCGTCGGGGCGGCCCCAGTAGAGTTCGAAATTGGCCACCGAGCGGATACACACCTCGCCGCGCTGCCCCGTCGCGAGCGGCCGCCCGGCATCGTCGAGGATCGCGAGATCGACCAACGGCAGGGTCGGCCGCCCCGCCGAATTGGGCTTGGCGAGATAATTGTCGCGCAGATTGCCCGTTCCCACCCCGTTGGTTTCGGTGAGCCCGTAACCGATCAGCGGCGCGCCCTGCATCTCCTCGTGGATGCGGCGGACATGCTCCACCGGGCGCGGCGCGCCGCCGGCGGCGATGTCGGTCATCGTCGACAGATCATATTTGTGCCGGTTGGGGTGGGTGAGCATCTCGAAGCTCATCAGCGGCACCCCGACGAAATAGGTGATCTTCTCCTTCTCGATCAGCCGCATCGCCTCTTCGGCATCCCATTTCGGCATCAGCACCAACTTGCGCCCGATCGCGAGCGACATCAGCATCACCGGCACCTCGGCGGTGACGTGGAACAAGGGCACGTTGAGCAGGGTGGAGGGCTGGAGCGTGCTCACCTCGCCGTCCTGCGTCGCGATCGCCAGCATCATCATCGCCGAGGAGAGATAGTTGAACACCCCCTGCACCACCTGACGATGCGTCGAGAGCGCGCCCTTCGACCGCCCGGTCGAGCCCGAGGTGAACAGGATCGTCGCATGATCGTCCGGGCCGATCGCGGGGAGCGCGCCGACATCGCGGGTGGTGACCCCGGCCAGCGCCCCGGCCAGCGGCAAAGTATCGTCGAAGGTGACGACCTGCGCGCGGAGCCCCGCGATCGTCGCCAGCCGCGCGGCGCGCGGGCCGTCGGCGAAGACCAGCGAGCAATCGACATCCTCGATCGCCTCGCGGAACTCGTCGGCCTGCCACCAGCCGTTGAGCAAAGTGGCGACCCCGCCGGCCAGCAGGATGCCGAAATAGAGCGTGATCCACGCCGGCGAGTTGCGCGCCGCGATCCCGACGCGATCGCCCTTCTTCACCCCGAACCCGCCGACCAGCGCCGCGGCCACCTGGGTCGCGGCGGCATATACCGCGCCGAAGGTCAGCCGCTCGTCCCCCGCGACGAGGAATTCGGTCGCCTGATGCTCGTTGCAGAAATGCGCGACATAGGCCCCCAGCGTCGGCGGCGCGGCGGCGATCACCGGCAGCTTGCGGCCGAATCGCTCGATCTCCGTCAGCGCAAGCGGACCTCCCTCGGCGGTCATCGCAGCCATCACCGCGTCCATCTTGAGGTCCAGCTCGGTTTTCATGCGCCTCTCCGCTTGGTCTTGTCTCGTCGGGCCACTATGCAGGCTCCAAGCACGAGGGAAAAGCCTTGATCCTGTCTTTGTCAGCCGCCGCCGCCAGCCATATCCAGTTCACCGATCTGGGGCTCCACCCGGAGATTTTCTCGATCGGCTTCTTCACGCTGCGCTGGTACAGCCTCGCCTATATCGCCGGGATCGTCGTCGGCTGGTGGTATCTCTTGAAGCTGCTCGCCCAGCCGGGCGCGCCGATGGCGCGGCGCCATGCCGACGATCTGGTGTTCTACGCGACGCTCGGCATCATCCTCGGCGGGCGGATCGGCTATGTATTGTTCTACGCCCCCGATATGCTGCTCCACCCGATCCGCATCCTCCGATTGTGGGACGGCGGCATGTCGTTCCACGGCGGGGTGATCGGCACGACGATCGGGATCATCGTCTTCGCGCGGAAGAACGGGCTCAACTGGCTGCGCATCCACGATTATGTCGCGTGCGTCGCGCCGTTCGGGCTATTCTTCGGCCGGCTCGCCAATTTCGTGAACGGCGAATTGTGGGGCAAGCCCAGCGACGTCCCCTGGGCGATCGTCTTTCCGCATACCGTCCCCGCCGGGATGATCGAGCCCGCGCGTCACCCGAGCCAGCTCTACGAGGCGGGGCTCGAGGGCGTCGTGCTGTTCCTCGTCCTGTGGTTCTTCTTCTGGCGCACCAAGGCGCGCTACGAGCCGGGCAAGCTCGTCGGCATCTTCGTGCTCGGCTATGGCCTCGCGCGCTTCTTCGTCGAGTTCTTCCGCGAGCCCGATGCGCAATTCGCCGGCACCTTCTTCGCCACCACGATCCATATGGGGCAGATCCTCTGCCTGCCGATGATCGCGGGCGGGCTGTATCTGATCGCCACCGCCCCGGCGCGCCGCCGCCGCGTCGAGCCGATCGCGGGGAGCGACAGCGTCGCGTGACCCGGCCCACCGACGAAGCCCCGCTTCCCGAGCGGCTGGCGCGCGCGATCACGCTCGGCGGGCCGATCCCGGTCAGCCAGTTCATGGCCGCCGCCAATGCGCATTATTATGCGACGCGCGATCCGCTGGGCGCGGCGGGCGATTTCACCACCGCGCCCGAGATCAGCCAGATGTTCGGCGAGCTGATCGGGCTATGGGCGGCCGATCTGTGGGACCGCGCCGGGCGCCCGGCGGACGCGCTCTGGGTCGAGCTCGGCCCGGGACGCGGTACGCTGACCGCCGACGCGCTGCGCGCGATGCGCGCGGCTGGTTTCCTCCCCCCGGTCCATTTCGTCGAAACCAGCCCGGTGCTGCGCGCCGAACAGGCGAAGCGCGTCGCCGATGCCGTGTGGCACGATGACGTCGAGGACCTTCCCAGCGATCGCCCGCTGATCATCATCGCCAACGAATTCTTCGATGCGCTGCCGATCCGCCAGCTCGTCCGCGCCGCGAACGGGTGGCACGAGCGGCTGGTGGCGTGTCAGGACGTGCTGTTCCTGCCGATCGCGGGCAAGCAGGTGCCGGATAGCGTGATCCCCGAGGGGCTGCGCGATGCCGCCCCCGGCGCGATCATCGAAACCTCGCCCGCGTCGGTCGGCATCATGCGCGTGCTCGCCGCGCGGATCGTCGCGCAGGGCGGCGCCTTGCTCGCGATCGATTATGGCTATCAGGGCCCGGCGATCGGCGACACGCTCCAGGCGGTGCGCGGCCATGCCTTCGCCAATCCGTTCGACGAGCCCGGCGAGCGCGATCTCACCGCGCATGTCGATTTCGCGACGCTCGGGCTGGTCGGCCACGCCAGCGGGGCGATCGCCAGCGGGCCGATCGATCAGGGAGACCTGCTCCGCGCGCTCGGCATCGACGCACGCGCCGCGGCGCTGGCGCAGAAGGACCCGCGCGTCCTCGCCGACCGCGACCGGCTGGTCGAGGATATGGGGACATTGTTCAAGGCGCTCGCCATCCGCCACCCCGATTGGCCGCAACCGGCAGGATTCGCATGATCGACTATCGCACCCCGACCTCCGCCGACGGCCCCGCGCTCGATGCGATGGCGCAGAAGATCTGGCACGACACCTTCGCGCCCTTCACCGCGCCGCAGAATATCGCCGCCTATCTGTCCGAGGCTTACGGCCCGAACGGCAAGTTGATCCGCGATCTCACCAACCCGGCGGTCAGCTGGCGCATCGCCTGCGACGGCGCGGCGATCGTCGGCTATGCCAAGCTCGTCCCGCCATTCCTCCCCGATCCGGCGATGACCGCGGGGGCGGTCCAGCTCAGCCAGCTTTATGTCGCCGGCACCCACCACGGCGCGGGAATCGCGCAGGCACTGATGAACTGGTCGATCGAGACCGCGCGGGCGCGCGGCGCGACGGCGCTGCTGCTCACTGTCTATGAGGCCAATCCGCGCGCGATCCGCTTCTACGAGAAGCACGGCTTCGTCCATATCGGCGATTATGCCTTCCCGGTCGGCGATCAGGTCGATCGCGATCTGATCATGCGGCTGGCGCTGTGAGCGCGATGGCAAACAGCGTCGAGGTCAACCGCGCCGCCGCGCTCGCCGGGGTGGCGCACGGCTTTCTCGGGCGGCGCGGCGGCGTGTCGACCGGCGTCCACGGCGGGCTCAACGTCGGCACCGGTTCGACCGACACCCCCGCGGCGCTCGCCGAGAACCGCCGCCGCGCGACCGAGGCGGTGTTGCGCGGCGCAACTTTGGTGACGCTCTATCAGGTCCATTCCGCCGATTGCGTGACGGTGCGCGCACCGATCGACCACACGTTGCGCCCGCATGCCGATGCCTTGGTGACCGACCGCCCGGGGCTCGCGATCGGAGTGCTCACCGCGGATTGCGCGCCGGTGCTGCTCGCCGATGCCGAGGCCGGGGTGGTCGGCGCAGCGCACGCCGGGTGGAAGGGCGCGCTGGCGGGGGTGACCGATACGACGATCGTCGCGATGGAAGCGCTCGGCGCGCAGCGCGATCGGATCGCCGCGGCAGTCGGCCCGTGCATCGCGCGCGCCAGCTATGAGGTCGATCGCGCGTTCCAGCAGCGCTTCGAACAGGCCGACCCTGCCAACGAACGCTTCTTCGTCGACGGCCGCGAAGACCATGCGCAATTCGATCTCGAAGCCTATGTCGCGCACCGCCTCGCCGCCGCCGGGCTGACGCGGATCGAAACGCTCGGGCTCGATACCTATGCCGACCCCGATCGCTTCTTCAGCTACCGCCGCGCGACACATCGCGGCGAACCCGATTACGGCCGGCAGATCTCGATCATCGGGCTCGACTAAAGCCCGACCGAATGCCGTCACCCCAGCGCAAGCTGGGGTCTCATGCCGCAAGCGCACGTCCGCGGCCCGAGATCCCAGCTTGCGCTGGGATGACGATTACATCGTCACAGCACGAACCGGCTCAGATCGGTATTCCGCGCGACGCTGGCGAGCTGCTTGTCGACATAGGCGGCATCGATCGTCAGCGATCCGCCCGCGCGGTCCTCGGCGTCGAAGCTCACCTCCTCGAGCAGCTTTTCCATCACCGTCTGGAGCCGCCGCGCGCCGATATTCTCGATCTCGCCATTCACCTCGGCGGCGATCCGCGCCACCGCGCGAATGCCGTCGTCGGTGAAGTCGATCGTCACCCCCTCGGTGCCGAGCAGCGCGCGATATTGCGCGGGCAAGGACGCCTTGGTGTCGGAGAGGATCGCGACGAAATCCTCCTCGGTCAGCGCCTTCAATTCGACGCGGATGGGCAGCCGCCCCTGCAATTCGGGGAGCAGGTCGCTCGGCTTGGCGACGTGGAACGCGCCCGAGGCAATGAACAGGATATGGTCGGTCTTCATCGGCCCATATTTGGTCGAGACGGTGGTGCCCTCGATCAGCGGCAACAGATCGCGTTGCACGCCCTCGCGGCTCACCGATCCGCCGCGCACGTCGCTCACCGCGATCTTGTCGATCTCGTCGAGGAAGACGATGCCATTGGCCTCCGCGTCCGCCAGAGCGACGCGGCTCACCTCATCCTGATCGAGCCGCTTGTCGGCTTCCTCCTCGACCAGTTTCTCCCATGCCGCGGGGACGGTCAGCTTGCGGCGCTTGGTCTGCCCGCCGCCGAACGCCTTGCCCATCATCTCGGACAGGTTGATCATCCCGACCGACCCGCCGCCCGGCAGGTCGAACGGCATCTGCGGCGCCTGCTGCAGCTCGAGCTCGATCTCGGTCTGCTGGAGATGCCCGTCGCGGAAGCGCTGGCGGAAGCTTTCGCGCGTCGCCTGGCTGGCATCCTTGCCGACCAAGGCATCGAGCAGCCGCGCCAGCGCGGCCTCCTCGGCCTTGTCCTTTACTGCGTTGCGGCGGCGTTCCTTTTCCAGCCGCACCGCTTCCTCGACCAGGTCGCGCGCGATCTGCTCGACGTCGCGGCCGACATAGCCGACCTCGGTGAATTTGGTCGCCTCGACCTTGACGAACGGCGCGTCGGCCAATTTGGCGAGGCGGCGGCTGATCTCGGTCTTGCCGCACCCGGTCGGCCCGATCATGAGGATGTTCTTCGGCGTCACCTCGTCGCGCAATTCCGCGCCGAGCTGCTGGCGGCGCCAGCGGTTGCGCAATGCGACGGCGACCGCGCGCTTGGCGTCCTTCTGCCCGATGATATGCGCGTCGAGCGCGGCGACGATCGCCTTGGGGGTAAGATTGTCGTTCATGTCGTCCTTCAGGAAATAGTTCAGGCGGCGCTGTCGAGCGTTTCGACGACCAGCCGGTCGTTGGTGAAGACGCACAGCTCGGCCGCGATCTTCATCGATTTGCGCGCGATCGTTTCGGCGTCCTGCTCGTAATCGGCGAGCGCGCGCGCGGCGGAGAGCGCGTAATTGCCCCCCGAACCGATCGCCGCGATCCCCGCCTCGGGCTCCAGCACGTCGCCATTGCCGGTCAGGATCAAGGTCACGTCCTTGTCGGCGACGATCATCATCGCCTCCAGATTGCGGAGATATTTGTCGGTCCGCCAATCCTTCGCCAGCTCGACCGCGGCGCGCATCAAATGCCCCTGATGCCGTTCGAGCTTGGCCTCGAGCCGCTCGAACAAGGTGAAGGCATCGGCGGTCGCGCCGGCGAAGCCGCCGATCACCTTGCCCTCGGCGCCCAAGGTGCGGACCTTGCGCGCATTGGGCTTCATCACTGTATTTCCCATGGAAACCTGGCCGTCACCGGCCACCACCACCTTGCCCCCGCGTCGAACCGATAATATCGTCGTGCCGTGCCAGACGGGCGTACTGCTTTCGTTGCTCATGGCGCGGCATATGGGGCGGCTTGAAGGGCGCCGCAATCACCCCTGCCGCCGTCGTATCGATCCTATCCTTGACGCTCCGAACGGCGCAGGAATTGCCCAAAGCAAAAAGAGGGGAATATCGATGGCAAGCCAGTTCCCGGAAGGCCGCACCACCTCGCTGGTCGAGCGCGCCAAGAACCTGATCCTGCAACCCAAGGACGAATGGCCGCGGATCGATGCCGAGCCGATGACGGTGAAGGGAATCTTCACCGGCTGGGTCGTCCCGCTCGCCGCAATCGGCCCGGTCGCCGGGCTGATCGGCAGCCTCGCCTTCGGCTATCGCCTTCCGCTTGGCATCGTCGTACGCCCGTCGATCGGCGCGGCGGTGACCACCGCGGTGGTCGGCTATGCGCTGGCGCTGGCTGCCGTGTGGCTGCTCGCACAGATCATCAATGCGCTCGCCCCGACCTTCGGCGGCACCAAGAACAATATCGCCGCGACCAAGGTGGCGGCCTTTTCCGCGACCGCCGGCTGGCTCGTGGGGATATTCCAGATCATCCCCATGCTCGGCTTCCTCGGGCTGCTCGGGCTCTACAGCCTCTATCTGCTCTATGTCGGGCTGCCGCGGCTGATGAAGGCGCCGGACGAAAAGGCGATGGGCTATACGATCACCACGATCGTCGCGGCGATCGTCGTGATGCTGGTGGTCGGCGGGCTGACCTCGGCGATAACCTCGCCGATGATGCGTCCCGCGCTCACGCTCGGTTCGGCGAGCGATACGGTCTCGGTCCCCGGGGTCGGGTCGGTCGATCTCGGCAAGCTCGATGCGGCGAGCAAGCAGATGCAGGCCTCCGCCGAGAAGATGCAGGCCGGCGCGCCCGTCGCGCTTACCCCGACCGCGACCTTGCAGGGCTTCCTCCCCGATACGATCGGTGGATGGAAGCGCGGCGATATCGAGACCGCGAGCGGCGGCGCCGGCGGGGTCGGCGGGTCGAAGGCCGAGGCGCGCTATACCCAGGGCAATGATTCGATCACGTTGGCGGTGGCCGATGTCGGCGCGATGGGCGCGCTGGCCGGGCTGGGTCAGGCGCTCAACGTCCAGTCCAACCGCGAGACCAAGGACGGTTACGAGCGCACCTCGACCGTCGACGGCCGCATGACCAGCGAAAAGTGGAATTCGACCTCGCGCAACGGCAGCTACAATGTGATCGTCGGCAATCGCTTCGCGGTCTCCGCCGACGGCACCGCGCCCGATGCCGCCGCGTTCAAGTCGCTGGTCGGCGCGATCGATATCGGCAAGCTCGAATCGCTCGCCAAGAGCTGACGAAACAGCCCGTCCACCTTCTTCTCCCCTCCCTGGTGAAGGGAGGGGCTGGGGGTGGGTGGATATGGGGGATACCGGTCCGCTTCCTCGCAGGCCAACCCACCCCCGATCCCTCCAAGGGAGGGGAGAAGAGGGGGGCGATATCGCTCACCGCCCCTTCGCCTTGCCCCATTCGCGCGCCACGGTGTACCCAAGGTAACCGGTGCCGAACAACGCGTAGAGCGGCTCGGGAATCCCGTTGAGATAGGCGTTCATCCCCTGCCCGATCGCGCTCGCCCAGGCCGGGCGGATCGCCGCGATCAGCCCCATCGGGATCGACCACAAGAGCAGCACATACATCACATAGAGGAAGCTCGGCCGCGCGCGGCTGGTCCAGGGATCGGTCGAACCGGCCTCGGCCAGCACCGCGGCCATCTGGGTCTTGATCCGTTCGAGCTCCTGCGTCCCGTCGAGCCGCAGCAATTCGAGCTTGGCCGCCTCGCGCGCCTTGGGATCGGGGATCAGCCGATCGATCAGCCCCGCGACCGGGGCGATGATGCTATCGAGCAACGCCATATCGTCTCTCCGCAAGTATCTCAGCCGAGCCGGTTGGCAAGCCAGCCGTAGAGAAAGGCCTCATTGGCCGGGCGACGCTCCGCCAATGTCATGTATCGCGCGCCCTGCAGCGCCTCGAGCGCCTTGAGCAGCACGCGCTCGCCCGCCGCGCCGCGCCGCGCGCGAAACCCGTCGAGCGCCGCGAGGGTATGCGGGCCGATGAGCCCGTCGACCGCGACATCGGCATAATCCGCCCCGCCGCGATTGAGCGCGTTGAGCGCGCGCTGGAGGAAGCCAGTCGCCACCTTCGGCCCCATATTGATCCCGGTGTCGAACAGTTCGGCCGCGATCAGCGGCATCGCCGCCGCGACGCGGTCATAGCCCGGGCGCTGCCAATAGAGCCGGCGATAGATCGCCGCCGCGGTCTCGCGCGGCAGCGCGCGCATGTCGCCGGCATAGCCATTGGCACGCGCCACCCGCTCGGTGATGCCCCAGCGTGTCGCGCCGCCGCGATCGGCAGGGTTGTCGCTGAAACCACCTTCGCGCCCGATCGCCGCATCGATCAGATCGTCAATATCCATTGCTGCCCGTCCTCGATGGGGAACGGCAGTCCATTTAACCCAATTGGTTCGCGTAGGAAAGAGGGCCTTACCCGAAATCGACCGATTCGAACCGTACCGGCTCGCCCGCCGGCGCGTCGCCGAGGCTGTCCTCCCACATCGCCACCCCGCCGCGGATGATCGTGCCGATCGGCTTGCCGGTCAGCGTCATCCCGGTGAACGGCGACCAGCCGCAGCGCGAGGCGAGCCATTGCGCGTCGATCGTCCAGCGCTTCTTGAGATCGACGACGGTGAAATCGGCGTCATAGCCCGCGGCGATCCGCCCCTTGCCCGCGATCCCGAAGATGCGCTGCGCGCCCGCGCTGGTCAGGTCGATCACCCGCTGGAGCGTCAGCCGCCCCGCGGCGGCATGATCGAGCAGCAGCGGGAGCAAGGTCTGCACCCCCGGCATCCCGCTCGGCGAGGCGGGATAGGGCTTGGCCTTTTCCTCGAGCGTATGCGGCGCGTGATCCGATCCGATCACATCGGGCACACCCTGGTTGAGCCAATGCCACAGCCCGTCGCGATGCGCGCCCGAGCGGATCGGCGGGTTCATCTGCGCCAGCGTGCCGAGCCGCGGATAGGCCTCCTCCCCCACGAGCGTCAGATGCTGCGGGGTCACCTCGCACGAGGCAATGTCCTTGTGCTGCGCGAGCAGTTCGAGCTCGGCCGGGGTGGTGACATGAAGCACATGCACCCGCCGCCGCGCCGCCCGCGCCAGCGCGAGGATCCGCCGCGTCGCGAGCATCGCGCTCTCGTCGTCGCGCCACACCGGGTGGCTCGCGGGATCGCCCTCGACGCGCTCGCCGGCGCGCGCGTTCATCCGTTCCTCGTCCTCGGCGTGGATCGCGACGCGGCGACGCCCCGAAGCGAGCACCTCGGCGAGCCGCGCATCTTCGCTGACCAGGAGGTCGCCGGTCGAGGCGCCCATGAAGATCTTGACCCCCGCGGTCCCCGGCAGCCGTTCGAGCTCGGCAAGGTCGCGCGCATTGTGGTTGGTCGCGCCGACGTAGAAAGCGTGGTCGCACCACATCCGCCCCTTGGCGCGGGCGAGCTTGTCCGCGATCGCCGCGGCGCTATCGGTATTGGGCTTGGTGTTGGGCATTTCGAACACCGCGGTCACCCCGCCCATCACCGCCGCGACGCTGCCGGTGGCGAGGTCTTCCTTATGTTCGAGCCCCGGCTCGCGGAAATGGACCTGGGTGTCGATCACCCCCGGCAGGATATCGAGCCCGGTACAGTCGATCGTCCGCCCGGCATCGCCGCTCGCGCCGATCGCGACGATCTTGCCGCCGCGCACCGCGACATCGGCGCGCACCGGGCCGCCCGGCGTGTGAACCGTGCCGCCTGCCAGCTTGAGATCGAATGTCGCCATCATCAGCCCTTCCGTCGCCTGCTGAGTCTCCCTAACTCTGGCGCATGACCGATACCACCCCGACGATGCTGGCCGATCGTGCCGTGATCCGCGTTTCCGGCGATGATGTGCGCGGCTTCCTCCAGGGTCTCGTCACCAACGACGTCGCCGGCCCGCTCCCCGTCTGGGCCGCGCTGCTCACCGCGCAGGGCAAGGCTTTGTTCGATTTCCTGCTGTGGGAAGACGGCGCCGATGTGCTGATCGATTGCGAGGCGGCGCAGGCCGATGCGTTGGTGCGCCGGCTGACGCTCTACCGCTTGCGCCGCGCGATCACGATCGCGCGCGATCCGGCGCTCGCGGTGCATTGGCGCCCGACCGGCGACGAGGGCGTCCCCGATCCGCGCCTCCCGGCGCTCGGCCGGCGCTGGATCGCTGCCCCCGGCGCTGCCGTCGAAGGCTGGCTCGCGCACCGCCTGTCGCTCGGGGTGACCGAGGGCGTCGCCGAACTGGGCGACGGCGCAACCTTGTGGCTCGAATGCAATGCGCGCGAGCTCAACGGGGTCAGCTTCACCAAGGGCTGTTACGTCGGGCAAGAGAATACCGCGCGGATGCATCACCGCAGCAAGGTCAATCGCCGGCTGTTCGTCTGCCCGCTCGCCGAGCCCGGCGACCGCACCCGCACGCGTTACCCCGCGCTGGGGCTGATGATCGAGCTGCGCCGCGTCGAGGCACCGGGAGATGCGATCGTCCCGGACTGGCTGGCGGGGGCGCTCGCCGATTGACGGATTCGAGCGCCAGCCATTCCGTTCGCCCCGAGCCCGTCGAAGGGCGTCCCGTCGGCGGTGACTCGCGGACGCCCTTCGACAAGCTCAGGGCGAACGGGGAGAAGTGACCCGACTAACTAAGCCCGATCCGCATCGTTCGGCCACAGCCCCGGCGTCGCCACTTCGAGCACATGCCCGTCGGGGTCCTCGAAATAGAGGCTGGTGCCGCCGCGCGGCCAATGCATCTCGCCGCGCAACGTCACCCCGGCCGCGGCGAGATGCGCGCGCCACGGCGCCAGCGCATCGGCGGCGATCGCGAACGCCATATGCAGCGGCCCGTGCCCGTCATGCCCCGGCACCGTGCCGCGCTCGCCGCTCACATCGTCGGTCGCCCCGCCTTCCGGGAACAGCAGCAACACCCCGCCGCGCCCGGCGTCGAACGCGGTCAGCCGCGGGGTCTCGAGCATGATCGAGAGCCCCAGCACGTCGCGGAAGAACGCCACCGATCGCGCCATGTCCGCGACATAGAGCGCGGTTTCGAGCAGCCCCGCGATCGGCGGCGCGCGGTTCACCGCCCGACCGCCGAATAAGCGAAGCCGGCGCGCTCTGCCTCCGCCCGGTCGTAGATGTTGCGCAGATCGACCAGCACCGGCGCCGCCATCGTCGCGGCGAGCCGCTTGAGATCGAGCGCGCGGAACACATCCCATTCGGTGACGATCGCCACCGCATCCGCTCCCGCCGCGGCGTCATAGGCGTCGGCGCAATAAGTGATGTCGGGCATCACCGCCTTGGCGGTCTCGGCGCCCTCGGGATCATAAGCGCGGACATTGACCCCCGCGTCGATCAGGCTCTGGACGATCGCGATCGACGGCGCGTCGCGCATGTCGTCGGTATTGGGCTTGAAGGTCAGCCCGAGCACCGCGACGGTCTTGCCGCGTGCGTCGCCGCCCAGCGCGTTGAGCACCTTGCGCCCCATCGCGCGCTTGCGGGTATCGTTGACCTGGACGACCGCCTCGACGATCCGCACCGGGCTTTCGAAATCCTCGGCGGTCTTGAGCAGCGCCAGCGTATCCTTGGGGAAGCACGACCCGCCATAGCCGGGGCCGGCGTGGAGGAATTTGCGCCCGATGCGATTGTCGAGCCCGATCCCGCGCGAAACGTCGCGTACGTCGGCGCCCACCGCTTCGCACAGATCGGCCATTTCGTTGATGAAGGTGATCTTGGTCGCGAGGAACGCATTGGCGGCATATTTGGTCAGTTCGGCGGTGCGCCGCCCGGTGAACAGGATCGGGCTCTCGCCGAGATAGAGCGGACGATAGACTTCGCGCATCACCGCGCGCGCGCGATCGTCGTCGGTGCCGATGACGATCCGGTCGGGGCGTTTGAAATCGCCGATCGCGGCGCCTTCGCGCAGGAATTCCGGGTTGGAAACGACCGCGAAATCGCCGTCGGGGCGGGTATCGCGCAATATCTGCTCGACTCGGTCGCCGGTGCCGACCGGGACGGTCGATTTGGTCACCACCACCAGCGGCCCGGTCGCGGCGCGCGCGATCTCCTCGGTGGCGGCATAGACATAGCTCAGATCGGCATGGCCGTCGCCGCGCCGCGACGGGGTGCCGACCGCGATGAACACCGCATCCGCCCCGGCGACCCCGGCGGCGAGATCGGTGGTGAAGGACAAGCGCCCCGCGGCGACATTGCTGCTGACCAGTTGCTCGAGCCCGGGCTCATAGATCGGGATCCGCCCCGCGAGCAGCGCCTCGATCTTGTCCGCCGCCTTGTCGACGCAAATCACGCTATGGCCGAAATCGGCGAAGCAGGCGCCGGATACCAGCCCGACATATCCCGAGCCGATCATCGTGATGCGCATCTGAACTCCTTACGTCTTGATAGCCGTAGAGCGGCTCTAATGCCTTCGCCGGCAAACTCCATGACAAACAGCGGATTGGGTGCGCGGTTGCATCGCGCGCACCGGGCATTCCATCGATCGGCGGCCTGGTAGCGCCGCTGGAATCACGCGCCGCCCCTCATCCAACCGTTCGCCCTGAGCCTGTCGAAGGGCTGTACTTCCTTCGTCGGAAGAAAGTGCAGGGCTTCGACAAGCTCAGCCCGAACGGGGTTGCGGGACCGCTTTCCCACGAAGCACGCCGCTTTTCTGCCCGCCCGACAAGTTTTCTGCCCGCCCGACAAGGCGCCGGCCCCACCGCAACAAAAAAGGGAGGCCGGCGATGCCGACCTCCCGATTTTTTCGTCGATGGATATCGAACTTAGTGGCCGGCGCCCGGCCCGTAAGTGATTTCCACGCGACGGTTCTGGACCTCGCGGACGCCATCGGCGGTCTGCACGCGGAGGTGCGTCTTGCCGAACGCCTGGGTCGAGATCACCCCGTCCGGGATCGACTTCGACGTCAGATACGCCTTCACCGAGTCCGCACGACGCTGCGACAGGCCCATGTTGTACTTCGCCGAACCCGAGGTGTCGGTGAAGCCCGCGACCATGACCTGCGCGTTGCCGCAGCTCTGGTACTGGGTGACCGCATTGTCGAGGATCGACTGCGCTTCCGGGGTGATGTCCGACTTGTCCCACTCGAAGAAGACAATGAACGGACCCGGCGAGCACACCACTTCCGGCGGCGGCGGCGGCGGCGGCGGAGGCGGCGGGGGAGGCGGCGGCGGCGGGGGCGGCGGCGGCGGCGCAGCCGGTTCGCCGAAGTTGTAGGTCAGACCGCCGAGGATCGAGTGCGACCGGAAGCGGCCGTCGTACGACGAACCCGCAATGTCGGTCAGCTTCACGCTGTTCGCGTTGAAGAAACGATACTTCAGCGAGACGTCGACATGGCTGGTCAGCGGTGCGCGGATACCCGCGATCGCCTGCCATGCGAAGACCGTGTCGGAATCGTCCAGCGTCGAGCCGGCGCGGTTCAGATCGATCCGGTTCTTGACCCGCGCGACACCGGCACCGCCGCCGACGAAGCCCTGCAGCCCGTCGTCCGGCCCGAAGTCGAGCAAGCCGTTGAGCATGAAGCTCAGCGCCGAAGAACGGCCGCCGGCATAGCCATAGGTGCCCGGCGCAAGGATCGAGCCGCCCGTGAGCGGGATGCCAGCGGTCGACGCAATGCTGTCGACGGTCGCGGTGCGATAACCGACCTCGGCTTCGAGGCGGAAGCCGCCGAAGTCGTAACCAATCACGCCGTCCGAATCCCAACCATAATCATGGTTGACAGTCGCCGTGCCGGTCAGCGCCGGATTCACGTTGGCGATATTGTAGTTGATGTCCTCGACAATCATCGCGCCGAAATCGGCGCCCACGTACCAAGCCTTGTCGCGGGCAAGCGCCGGCGAGGCAAGTGCGGTGGAGGCAAGTGCCACTACAACGGCAAGCTTCCGCATCATAATCCCCTTTCCACAATGTCACTACGGACAGCGCAAACTCACTATCGGAAGCTTGGTTTCCACGCAAGCGCACAAAAACGTCGATTTGTTGCTATTATGCAACAATCGTTCACGCAATCAGACCGTGCCCGCGCAGCGCGGCCAGCACCTCGCGCAAGGTCGCGCGCGCCGCGCCGTCCACCGTCGTGCCGCCGGCCGGATCGGCAATCGCCGCGCGCCGCGCGCCGATTACCTGCTCGCCCCCGACCAGCAATCGCGTCGCGCGCATCTCGCCGACGCGCCACGCGCCCGCCTCGAACCGCACCGCGACGCGATCCGCAAGGCTCCATGCGACCATTCCCTCCACAGGCGCGACGTAACGCCAGCCACTTGCGGTCCAGCCGGCGAGCATCGCCCCGCGCCCGGCCCATTCGCCGCCGGGCGCCGCGCCGACGATCCAGCATTGCCCCGCCGCGGGCGCGGCCGGCGGCACGTCGACCGACACCGCCTCGATCACCGGCTGGACCGCGATGTCGAGCAGCGCCAGCGCCTCATTGTGATCGACCTCCTTCTGCGCCTGCCCCGGCTGCAGCAGCGGCAGCGCGAGGCGCGGCGATCGCTCGTCGGTCATCGATTCCTCCCAGTGTAAAATGTGATTAGGTTGCGGGTCACAGTCGCGGATCGCGGGGTCGGATTACGATCGTCGCGGCGGGCGACGCGCCGTTGGTGCCGATCTGCGCCACCGTCACGCCGACCGGCCCTGCGGCGCGCTCCGCCGCGGTGACCCGCGCGACGGGGGCATCGACGGCGAGCGTCCGCGCTGCCGCGCCGGTCGGCACGATCGTCACGCGATAGTGCTCGCGCTCCTCGCCCAGCGGGGTGTCCGCGCCGTCGCGCCACCGCCAGCCGCTGCGCCCGCGCCGCCGCCAGCGGATCGTCGCCCCGCCGTCGGCATCATCGTCGAACGCCAGCCCGACCGGCGCCGGCGGCAGGATCGAGGCGCCGGTCAGCACGACGGAGGTTTCCGCAACATCGGACACCGCCTCCGCCGCGACCTGCACCGCCTGCCCCGGCGCCGCGGCGAGCGACAGCGTCAGCGCGGCCTCGGCCTCGATCAGCACGAACCGGTCGCCGGCCGCATGGTCGGCGAGCGCGGTCCCGCGCCGCCCGCGCAGCAGATCGCGCAACCGCCAGCGCCGCGCCGCGAGCTGATCCGCCGCGCCGAACTGGAGCAATTCGTCGCCGACCAGCGCCAGGTTCGCGCCGCGATCGAGCGCCCCCGCATCGGCGCCGCTCAGCGTCATGCCGTCATGCGCCAGATCGACGAGAATCTCGCTGCGCCGGTCGACCAATGTCGCGGGCGCCCACGGCACCCCCGCCGCGACCACCCCGAGCGTCGCCGGCAGCGCGCTGCCGCCGATCGCGGTCCAGCGCGCGCCGCCGTCGAGGCTGGTGCGCAGCGCCGCGCGCCGCCACCCCGGCGCGCTTCCCGCGGCGACGATCGTCAGCCGCGGCTCGCTCAGCAACGCCTCGTCGAGCGCGGGCAATTCGAAGGCATGGAGGATCGTCGTCCCCGCCACCGCATCGGGCGCGCCGAGCACCCGCCCCGACGACGCGGCCACCGGCGCGGTCGCCCAGCGCTCGGCGAGCAGATCGAGCGTCACCGCCATCCGCTCGAGCGTCGCGCCGGTCACCCGCCACAGCCCGTCCTCGCCGGCGATCGCCACCCGGTCGCCGGGCGCCACCGCGATCGCGGCGACGTCGCTCGTCACCCGCCGCCGCACCCGCTCGGCCTCGGCGCGCGCGAGCATCGCGGTGGCGAGCGCCTTCGCCGCCCCCGCACCGATCGCCGCCGGGGCATCGACCGTCTCGCCGCGCCGCCCCGCGCCGGGCCGCGTCGCGCGCTGCCGCCCGGTCTGATAATCACGCGCCGGATCGTAATGCGCGACCGCGATCGATTGCGGTACCGTCTCGATCGGGCGGATCGACCGCGCGCGCCGCGGCGCCCCGGCATCCTCCACCGTCGCCACCGCGCCCACCCCCGGCGCGCGCATCTCGATCGCATCGCCGACCGGCGCGAACCGGCACCCGCCGATCTGCCCGAGCACCGCGACCACCGCGCGCGCATTCTCGCCATAGGCCGAAAAGCCGTCGATCGCCGCGCTGCCCCCCGCATCGCGCACCACGCCGTCGCTGACCGCCTGGGCCACCGCGCCGACCGTCACCGGCGCGGCATCGGCGGTCACCTCGAAGGTCAGCGACGGGATGCGATTGCCGAAATCCTCCAGCGCGAGATCCTCGAACACCGCATAAGCGATGCCGCGATGCGCCGGGGCGAGCGCCGCGCCTTCCGCGCTGGCGATCAGCGGATCGACCGGCTGATCCTCGCCGCCGGTCAGCAGGCGGAAATTGGTCGCGCTCTTCCAGTCGCCCGCCGCGCCGCGCAGCAGATTGCCGTCGGCCCAGATCCGCCCGACCCCGAGGATCGGCCGCGACGACAGCGCCACCGCGAAGGATGCGGTATAGCTGTAGCTGGTGACCTTCGGCCGCCCCTTGCCCCCGCTGGTCGCGCGATGCTCGACCAGATCGGTTGCCCAGATCACCGATCCCGCGACCCGTATCGTCCCGAACAAACGGGGGATCGGCGCGCCATAGCTCGAACCCTGCACCGCCAGCTCGGTCAGCCGCGGCCCTTCGCGCCCCTTGGGCTTGAACAGCAGGTTGCGGTCGATGATCTGCCCGAGCGTCGCGCCGATCGCGCCGCCGATCGGCCCGCCGAAGACATTGCCCACCGCGGTCAGCACCAAGGTCGCCATCTCATTCCCCTTCAAGCCGCCACGCCGCGAGCACCGGCCACGGCGGCGCCCCCGGCCGCTCGACGACGCGGCGCAGCCCCGCATCGGCGTGGACGAACCCCGCCTCGGTCCTGATCGCGAGATGCAGCCCGCCGCCCGCGCGACACAGCAGCAGATCGCCCGCCGCATCGCCGTCGCACGGCTCCAGCCCGGCGAGCATCGCCGGGGCGACCGCGGCCTCCCCCGCGGCAAGCGCGTAACCGGCCGGCACCCGCCCGCGCCACCCGCCCGCCGCGAGCGCCCAGGCCGCGACCCCGACGCAATCGAGCCCCAACGCCGGATCGCGCCCGTGCGCGCGGAACCGCGCCCCGATCGTCGCGCGCGCCGCCGCGACGACGCGCCCGGCGCGCGTCATCCGCCCGGGTAGCGCGTCAGCAGGTCGATCCCCGGCAGATAGGGCTCGCCGCGGAAATTGATCGCATTGCCGAACCGCCCCGCGCAGGTCGCGATCGTCTTGTCGCACCCCTCGGTCACCTCGATCAGCACCCCGGGCTGGATCGCGAACGGCGGCAAGGTGCGCAGCGTCATCATTGCCCCCGCCGAGGCGGTCACCGCGCTCTCGAACCCGCAATTCATCCCCCCCAGCCACCGCACCAGCCCGCCGCCATAAGCATCGGGCGCGGGCTCAACGCGATCGAGCGTCACCGCCTCGGCGTCGCTCGCCACCACCCGCACGAACCGCCGCCGCCCGGCCAGCGCGACGCGGCAGCGCCGGTCGCCCAGCTCGGCGCGGCAATCGGGCGAAGTCGCCTCGGTCGCCGGCCGGTCGAGCGCCGCCGCCGCGCCGCGCAGCTCGGCGGTGAACCCGGCCGCGTCGAGATCGACCGCGCCGATCGTTCCCGCGCCGAGCGGGACCGGCGCGCCGCCCGCCGCCCAGTCGACCGCGACGATGCCGACCCGCGCCCCGTCCCACCGCCCCGCGATCAGATCGCGCTCGGTAATCGCCGCGCTGGTCAGCGCGCCCTTGGCGTCCATCGTCGCCGCTTCGAGCCCGTCGCCGCGCACGATCGCCGAGGGGGTCATCCCCGGCGCGGCGCGATAGGTGAAGCCGTCGACCTCGAGGTCGCGGTCATGATCGGTCAGCCCGATCGCCACCCCGTCGCGGCGCTCGATCCGCCAGCAGATCGCGAGCCCGGTCACCCGGTCCATGCTCAATCCTCCCTGATCTCGATCAGCGGCACCGACGGCGCCGCCCCGGCGAGGAAGGTCGCGCGCGTCACGCTCAGCCGGTCCTCGGCGAAGCGCACCGGTACGTCGAACGCGAAGGAGGCGGTGATCGCCACCCCCGAAGCCGGCGCGGCGTCGAACACGACATGCCCGCCCTGCTCCAGCGCGAATCCCGCGGTCGCGACGCCGCCGAGCCGGACCGCGACGCTCCCCGCCACCGGGCGGGTGATCCGGCGCACCGTCGCGCCATAATGTTTGACCAGCGCGAAGCGCCGCGTCGCGCCGTCGCCGGTGCCGATCGCCACGTCCGCCGCATCGGCGTCGAACGGATCGCGCAACCGGAAGCCGCGCGCCGGCCCCATCCGCGCGCGGAAGAAATCGAGCAGCACGCGGATGTCCTGCTCGCTGCGCACCCCCGGCCCGGCGTCATAGCGCGTCCGCGCCCCCGCCCACGCCACGTTGCGCGTCTCACGCCCGCCCGCGCTGGCGACGATCGTGGTGGAGAATTCGGGCGCCACCTCCGCCTCGCGGCCGAGCGCGAGCGGGAACAGCACGTCGTCGAACGCGATCACCGGCTCCTCCTCATCCCAATGCACCAAACCGTCGCGCATCACCTGCGGCAGCGCCCAGAAATAGGCGCGCGCCACCCCGCGCCGCCGCGCGGCATCGGCCGCGGCGGCGATCTGCCGCCAGTGCGGCGTCGCATCCGCCGCATCGCGCACGAACCCCGCGAAATAATCCTGCCGCCCCGGCGGGTAGCCGAGCCGCGCCGCCGCCGCCGTCGCGCCGGCGCGCGACGAGGCGGTGTCGCCCGCGGTCACCCAGTCATAATCCTCGAGCTGGAGCATATCGAACGCTGGGGAGGCCCAGCCGATCGGCAGATTGACGCGTTTCGCCTCGGGCGCCGCCGCGTCGAGCACCGTCGGGAGATAGGCGAGCAGATAGGTCCGGCAGTCCGCCGCCACCGCGCGCGCCGCCGCGACGAGCGCGGCGGTCGATGCTGCCAGCGCCGCGCCCGCCGCATCGAGCGTCGCGATCTCGGCGAGGCTCTTGGCGCCCGCGATCGTCGCGATCGGCACCGGCGCGAAGGCGGCCACCGCGCTGGCGTCATAAAGGCACGGCCGCCCGTCGGGCATCACCCACCACCACGGCTCGCCGACCTGGAAATGCGCCGCCAGCCCCGCCTCGACGCCGATCGCGACGAACGCCCGCGCCACCGCCTGCAGGTAATTCATCGCGCCGGCGTGGGTCGGCGAAAGCAGGGTCGAAGGCGGCGACCAGCCGGTCAGCGCGGGCGCGCCATCCGCCGCGCGCTGCTTCCAGTCGCCCCAGCAATGCCGGTCGAACAATTCGTAGCTCAGCGACCAGATGATATCATAGCCGAGCTCCCGCGCCCGCGCCGCGAAATCGCGATGCCACGCCGCGCAGGCGGCATTGAGCGCCCCGCCGGCAAGGCTGACGTAAAGCCCGCCCGAATTGGCCTCGAGCCGGAAATAATGGCTCATCCCGACATAATGGACGATCGCCCCGCGATAGCCGAGCTGGAGCGCGTTGCGCAGCAGCCGCGCGGGGGTGAGATTGTAGCTGTCGTCATAGCCCCCGGCGATGCCGATGCCATGTTCGGGGACGATTACATCGCCGATCGCGATCACCGCGCCCGCGCCTTCGCAGCGGATCGCGCTCATCTCCGCCCAGCCCTCGGCCGGCGCAGCGAGCAATGCGTCCGCCCCGCTGTAATCGCGCGGGACGAGCGAGACGAACATCCGGTCGACATCCCCCGCCCACACCGTGTCCGCCTCCGCCGGCAGCATGAACCCGCCGACGACGCTGGCGAAGTCGATCGAGATCAGCGCATCCTCGGGCATGCCCTCGGCATAATTCCACAACCGCACGTACCAGGTCCGCGGATCGCCGTTCCGGTCGCGCCCCTCGATCGTCAGCACCGGGCCGTTGACCGCATCGAGCGCGCGCACCCCGCCCGAGCGCCAGCGGAACGAGAGCCGGCAATCGCGGAAATCGCGCGCGGTCTCATATCGGAGCAGCGGATGATCCCAGCGATCCTCGGCTTCCCAGATCAGCCCGGCGAGATCGTCGGCGCGATAGAAGACGCAATCGACGCGCAGCGCATCGGGCGCGATCGTCGTCACCGCCGCCATCATCGGCCGCGGGAAGTTGACCGTCCAGAAACGCGCGTCGAAGCGCTGGATCACCCCCGCCGCCTGATGCCGCCGTTCGCGGCTCAGCCAATAGCCCATATCCCGTTCGCCTTGATTGTCCGCGCCAGCGAAAAGAAATCCGTTCGCCCTGAGCCTGTCGAAGGGCGGCCCCAACTCACGGGGACAGGACGCCCTTCGACAAGCTCAGGGCGAACGGTGGAGAGGGGCCCCGTTCCAACATCGCGGGGCCCCTACCCCCCCGCCTCGTCGAGCGCGGCCTTCACCGCGCGCGCCACCTGGCGGCTCGATCGCGCCAGCGCCGCCGGGGCGGTGTCGGCGGCGGCGTTGACCGTGATCGCCACCCGCACCTCGCGCGCGCCCGCCGCGCCCGCCGGCGCGATCGCGCCGCTCGCGGTGGGGATGAACAATTCCGGCCCGCGCTCGCCGACCCAATAAGGCCG
>NZ_MKRR01000138.1:172560-173087 GCF_001897045.1 Sphingomonas sp. 66-10 | reverse complement strand
CCGGAGCCGCCGCTGCCGAGGATCTGCTGAAGCCCGCCGCGGATCGCCGAGGCGGCGATCTCGGCCATCACCGACAGCGCGACCTTCTTGAGATCCTCGAAGCCCAGTTTCCCGCTCTGCACCGCGCGCAACAGGGTGCGCTCGATCGCCCGCCCCGCGCGATCCGCGCCGGCCGCCAGCGGGCCTTCGAGCTCGCCGCGCATCGCCGCCACGTCGCGCGCGAACGCCGTCGTGTCGGCGCGGACGTCGATCACCAGCCGCTCGATTTCCTCATCCATCGGGGAACCTTTCCCTCAAACGCGCGATCGTCGCCGCATCGGGCGGCACCGCATCGCCCTCGTCGCCGAGACAGGCGCGCACCAGCCCCGCGAGCTCCGCCGGGGTCGCGCGCCAGAAGGCATCGGGCGGCCAGCCGAACATCACCCCCGCCAGCCCCGCAAGCCGCGCGGCGCGATCGGCGAACGACGGGGCGCTCCCTCCCTCTTCTCCCCTCCCTTGATCAAGGGAGGCGCTGGGGGTGGGTTGGC
>NZ_MKRR01000138.1:166908-172508 GCF_001897045.1 Sphingomonas sp. 66-10 | reverse complement strand
GCCGCGAGCCCGCCCGCCGCGACCGCCTCGCCGAGCCGGTCGCGGGTCAGCCCCTCGGGCGGCGCGTCGAGGCAATGCCAGAACAAGGCGACCATCTCGCCCAGCGTCAGTCCGCCCGACGCGGCACGTTCGACCAGCGCGAACAGCGGCCCCAATTCCTGCTCGGCGGCGACCAGCGCGGCAAAGCTCGGCCGCAGCACGAGCATCTCGCCCGCGACGCGGATCGCCGCCTCGCCGCGCGCCGGATTGGCCGGCGCGGTCATGCCGCCGCCACCGCGCCGGAGCTTTCGAGGCCCAGCGAATAGGATCGCTCGCCGTTGAAATCCCCGGCATAATCGAGCCGAACGACGAGGAACCGGCCGGTCATCGTCTCGCCGCCCTCGAAGGTCAGCCGGTAATCGTCGAGCGTTCCCGCCAGCGCATTGGCCTTGACCCGCGCCTCAGCCGCCGATCCGGTAAACACCCCCGCCGCCGAGACGCTGACGCTGCGCACCCCCGCGCCCGACAGCAATTCGCGCCACCCGCCCGAGCCCTTGTGGGTGATCGCCACCGCATCGCCGTTGACGCTCAATTGCGTCGTGCGCATCCCCGCCACGGTCTGCCAGCCGCTCTCCCCGCCGATCTTGAGCAGGAACGCGCTCCCTTTCTCCACCGCCATCATTCGCCCTCCCGATAGAGCCGCACGACGAACTCGCTCGTCGCCACCCAGCGATCGCCCGGCGCACGCGCGACGCGGCTGCGCACGAAGCGCAGGGTCGCCACCCGCCACCCGTCGCCCGGCGCCGCCGGCACCGCCTCGACCGCATCCTCGATCCGCGCCGCGAGCGCGCGCAGCCGCACCGGCCGCTCGCCGCCGTCATAGGCCGCGACGACGATGCGCCCCTCGCGCCCGCGCCAGTCCTTGGTGCTCCAGTCGACCAGCTCGGGCTGCTCGACCACGACATGCGGCAGCGCGGCGCGCACCGGCGGCGCGTCGAACACCGCCGCCGCATCGCCCAGCGCCACGCGCAGCGCCGCGACCACCGCTGCCTGCGCCACCTCGCGCGCGCTCACCGCAACAGCCCCGCCGGCCAGCGCAACGCGGCGAGCACCCCGCGCCCGGCGATCGTCACCCGTGCGCCGTCGCGCGTCACCCGCGCCCCCGGCAGCGCCACCCGCGCCGCCAGCCGCTCGGCGACGCGCACCGCGCGCCGCGCGCCGGCCCGCGCCGCGATCTCCGCCCAGCGGGTCACGATCGCCGCTCCGTCGCCAGCCGCATCCGGCGATATGGCCGCCACAAAGCGGTGACCGCCGCCGGCGGCTGGGTCGCGCGCCCGCGGTCCTCGTAGAGATGCGCGATCAGCGCGACGACACCCTGCGCCAGCGGCGCGGGGAGCCCCGCCCAGTCCGCGGCGAGCCCGGCGGTGTAGCGCACCGTCACCCGCCCGACGCGCGCGCGCGCGAACCGCACCCAGCCGCGCGCGTCGCCGTCGATATCGATCGCATAATCGGCCGGCGGCAGATCGCCGACCGCGTCGATCGCGCGCACCGGCGCCTCGGCGAGCAGCCGCCACGCCGTCGCGGCGGGGATCGCCTCCTCCACTGCGCGCGCGATGAGGAGAGTGCCGGTGAACGCCTCGCCGATCAGCAACGCGCTCGCGGCGAATTGCGCCATCACCCTCGGCTCGTCGTCGCCGGGGCTGCGCAGGAAATCGCGCGCCGCCGTGACCGCCCCGGCGATCGCCGCGGGCGGGATCGGGGCGGCGCTCATCGCCCGCCCCCTTCGCCAATCTGTGCCATGTCGAGCCCCCCGGTTCGAAAAGTCGAAAAGCGTCGCCCCCTTCTTCTCCCCTCCCTTCACAAAGGAGGGGAGCAAGGAGGGGCGGCTAGTAAAGCGCGAGCATGTCGCCCGCGGTGGTGCCGGTCGCGCGGACATATTGCGCGCGGAACCGCAGCACCGTGCCCGCCGGCACATTCTTCCAGATCTGGTCGCCGGTGTCCGCCGCCCCGCGCATCACGATCGTCCCCCCGGTGCCGACATACAGCGCCTTGGGGATGTCGCTCAGCGCGTTGACGTCATGCGGCACCACCGCGACCGCGCGCCGCGCCGGCGTCCTCAACGTATCGGCGTTATTCGCAAATGGATCGGCCATGTTGCCCGCTCCCTCTCGTCTTTTCCTTAAGATGGCCCGGCCCCCGGCCGTCATGCCGGGCTCGACCCGGCATCCAGAGTCACGAGCCGTGACGGCTGGGGCTCTGGATGCTGACTTTCGTCAGCATGACGCCGGTGGTCAGGGCCGAAATTGCCCTTTCGCACGGATGTTGCCGCCGCTCAGGCCGCGGCGAATTTCATCAGCTTGATCGCGTTGCTGTCGGCCACGCCCCCGCCGATCCGCTTCGTCGCGTAGAAGCTGACGAACGGCTTGTTGCTATAGGGATCGCGCAGGATCGCGGTCTCGCTGCGCTCGGCGACGAGATAGCCGGCGCGGAAATTGCCGAACGCGATCGACAGCGCATTGGCCGCGACATCGGGCATGTCCTCCGCCTCGACCACCGGATAGCCGAGCAAGGTCGCCGGCTGGCCCTGCGCGAGGCTCGGCTGCCACACGAACGCGCCGTCGGCGGTCTTGAACTTGCGGATCCGCGCCAGCGTCGCGGCATTCATCACGAACACCGCGCCCTGGCGATAGGGCGCGCGCAGGCTCTGCACCAGATCGATCAGCCGCTCCTGCGGGTTGGTCGAAAAATCCCCTGCCGCCCCCGAGGGCAGATATTGCAGCGTCCCGAACGCGCGCGTCGCGTCCCCGGTCGCCGCGACCGGCGCCTGGAGAAAGCCCTTCGGCCGGTTCGTCCCGTTCCCGCTGACGAACGCCGCGCCCTCGGCGCGTGCGAATTCGGTCGCGATCTCCTCCGCCAGCCATTGCTCGGCATCGAACATCGCATCGTCGAGCATCGCCTGAGTCGCGGTCGGATTGGCATAGAGCTCGCCCATCGGCGGGGCGATCTCGACGAACGACGGGGTCGCCGTCTCGGGGCGCGGCGCGGTCTCCGACGCCCAGCCGGAGGGAGTGCCCCCGGTGGTGATCAGCTTGCGATATCCCGCCGACCCCACCTTGACGACATTGGCGATCGCCCGGATCGGCGAGATCGACTTCAACGTCGCATCGATCCGCGCGTCGATCTCCCTGGGCATCGCGAAACCGCCGGCATCGCCGGTCACCCCGGTAAACGCCTTCATCTCGAGCGTCGCGCCGCTGCGGACATAATTGTCGAACGCCGCGCTCGCCGCTTTCCCCGCCGCCGCGCCTTCCAGCACCGGCCGCGCCATCACCGTCTCGTCCATACACGCCTCCCCCAGCCGGCCGTCAGCCGGCGAAATATCGGAGCCCGTCTCCGATCGAATTTTTGATCCATCCCGCCCGGCGTCAGACCGTCATGCCGGGCTCGACCGGGCATCCAGAGCCACCAACGCTGCCGCCCGTGGCTCTGGATGCCGGATCAAGTCCGGCGTGACGAAACGGCGTCGGCGGAGCCTGGATCACGCCAATCTAATCACTGGAAATCCACTCCACCCGCGCCGCGGGCTGCGCCGGCTGCGCGACGAGGCTCACCTCGATCAGCTCGGCGGCGACGATTTCGCGCCACGCGCCCTGCCGCGTCGTCACCGGGCGATAGCCGACCGACAGCCCGGCCAGCCCGCGCCCGCGCACCAGCCGCGCCGCCGCCGCATCCTCGATCGTCGCCTCGATCCACACCCCCAGCGCATCCTCGCCGATCGCCGCGATCGTCCCCACCGGGGGCCCGCGATGCTGGGCCAGCAGCGGCACCGGGCGGAGTGCGCCGAACAAACCGCGCCGCATCACGTCGCCCGTCCGGTCGACGCGGTCATAGACCGCGGCATGCCCGCGGATCCGCGTCACTTCACCCATTGGCCGAACCCGAATTTGACCGCGATCGCGGTGAGCAGCAGCGCCGCGAGCCACCCCGCCGCCGCCTTCCACGCGCTGCGCTTGGCATCGCGCCACGCGGCGAGCAGCGCGCGCAGCTCGGCCACGTCGCGCACCGCCTCCTCGTCGGCGAGCCCGAGCCGGGTCAGCGCGCGGGTCGCGGCAAGCTCGCCGGCTTCCTCGGCGATCGCGCGCAGCGTCGCCAGATCGGTGCCGCCCGCCGACCCTTGCGCGATCAGCTGCGCCAGGATCCCCGCGGTCATTGCCCCCACCCCACCATCTCGCGCTTCTCCGCATCGGTGATGAACGTCGCCGCGGAGACCATCCGCCACAGCCGCTCGCGATCCTCGACCAGCGCCGGCACGCGATCGGGATCGACCGCGAGCCGCGCCTCGGGGAACCACGCCGCCAGCCCCGCGGCCAGCGCCGCGAGGATCGCGTCCGCCAGCGGCAGCACGGTCGTGCGCCACAAGGCGCGGTTGGCCTCGCGATAATTGGCGTAGGTCGCGTCGCCCGGCAGCCCGAGCAGCATCGGCGGGACGCCGAACGCCAGCGCGATCTCGCGCGCCGCCGCCGCCTTGAGCGCGATGAAATCCATATCGGCGGGGGAAAGGCTCAGCGGCTGCCAGCGCAGCCCGCCTTCGAGCAGCATCGGCCGCCCGGCATTGCCCGCCCCGGCGAACCCCGCCTCCATCTCCTCCTTGAGCCGGCCGAATTGCTCGGCCGACAGCGCCGATCCGTCGCCGGGATCGTAGACCAGCGCGCCGGACGGGCGCGCGGCATTGTCGAGCAGTGCCTTGTTCCACGTCGCCGCGGCGTTGTGGATCGCGATCGCCGCCGATGCCGCGCCGAGGCAGCCGAGCCCGTAATGATCGTCGAGCGGGTTGAAGCTGCGGATATGGATCACCTCCTCCGCCGCCAGCCGCGTCGTCCGCCCGCCGACGCGATAGACATAGCCCGCCGGCCAGCCGGTCGCGTCGAGCTCGATCGTCACGCGTTCGGGGCGCAGCGGATAGAGCGCCGCCGCCTCGCCTTGCGCATCGCGCAATATCTGGACGAAGGCATTGCCGTGGAGCAGCAATTGCGCCGCGATCACCCCGGGCAGCCGCTCCCCCGCCACGCGCGCGCCGATCAGCCGCGCGAGATCGGGCGCCGAGGCATCGACCGGCGCGCCGCCGACGCTCTCCGCCACCAGCCGCACCGCGCGCTGCGCGACCGCATTGGCGGCATAGCCGGTGCGGACCTGCGCCTCATAACCCTGCGGCCAGCGCCCGGCGGCGTCGAAATAGCCGTGCCCCCGCGAAAGCGCCGGGCGCGACGCGTCGCGCCCGGCTTTCCAGCCGAACAATCTCATGTTGGTCTCCTTGAACCCCTAGCGCGATTTCGAGGTAGGTGGAATCGCCTGCCGGCTCGGAAATCGCGGTAAACAAAGGGAAATAGAGCGGTGATCCGATGCAATCGGATCGACAACCGCTCTAAAGCCCGCGTATCGCCGCCGCGCCGCGCCGTCCGAGCATCAGCTCGGTCAGCGCCCACACCAATGCGTCCGCGCGGTCGGGCGAGCGCCCCGGCCCTTCATAGCCGCCGCCCGCCTGCAGCCCGCACAGCTCGTCCTCCAGCGCCGGAAACGCACCGGCGTGCCACACCTTCCCCGCCTCGTAGAGCGCGGCGACC
>NZ_MKRR01000138.1:166312-166866 GCF_001897045.1 Sphingomonas sp. 66-10 | reverse complement strand
CGCGGTCCGCCCCGCGCCGTGCCGCGCATGCCGCGACCGCGCGCGCCCAGCCCTCGGGGGTCGCGCCGACCACGCTGGCATCCTCGAGCACATAGCCGCGCCCGTCGCCGCCCAGCGCCACCGCGACGACGCCGCACGCATCGCCGCCGACCCCCGCCGGCGGATCGACCCCGACCACCACGCGCACCGCATCGGGCACCACCCGCACGCGCCGCGCCTCGATCAGCCCGCGGGTCCACAAGGCGCCCGCCACCTCGTCGATCAATTCGCCCTCCAGCTCCTGCCGTCCGAGCATCGTCCCGGCATAGGTCTCGGCCATCGCCGCGACGAAACTCGCCGGCAGGTGCGGATTGTCCGCGGTGCGCCCGTGCGTCTCGACCACCCCCGGCAAGGCCATCACCCGCCGCATCAGCCGCGTCGGGCGCGGGGTGGTCGTCACCAGCACGCGCGGGCGCGCGCCGAGCCGCATCGTCAGCATCAGATTGTCCCACGCCGCCTCGCCGCCGCGCCCCCATTTGCCGAGCTCGTCGCACCACGCATGATGATGCTCGGGC
>NZ_MKRR01000138.1:165931-166237 GCF_001897045.1 Sphingomonas sp. 66-10 | reverse complement strand
GCGCGATCAGCCCGCTCGGCCCCTCGATCATCACCCGCCGCACGTCGTCCACCGTCGCGCCGACCAGCGCGAACCGCCCGTCCGGCGTCGCACGCGCCAGCGCACCGAGCCATTCGGCCCCCGCGCGCGTCTTGCCGAAACCGCGCCCGGCGCGGATCAGCCACACCCGCCAGTCGCCCGGCGGGGCAAGCTGCCCGTCGTGCGCCCAGGCCGCCCAGCGATCGCGAAACTCGCGCCGCTGCGCCGGGGTCATCGCGCGGAGCGCCGCGAGCCGATCGCGCGGCGGCAGCGCAAGCAAGCGGTCGA
>NZ_MKRR01000138.1:139833-165909 GCF_001897045.1 Sphingomonas sp. 66-10 | reverse complement strand
ACCGCCGCGGCGGGTCATAGGTCTTTCGCCTGCTTCGCCCGCCGCGCCTCGATCGCGGCGAGCTTGGCGAGGATCGCGCGGTCGCTGTCGTCCTTGTCGGCATAAATGCGTTTCGACCCACCGAAACGCTTGGGCTTGCCCGGCGCGTCGCGATGACGGGTGAGCAGCTTGAACGCCAATTCCACCGCCACCGGGGTGGCGGCAGCGCCGTGGATCGTGTCGCTCGTGTCGCCCGCCAGCGCCTGGCCGACCAGCGCCATTTCCAATGCTTCGTAGCCGAGCGCGAGCGCCTCGCTCCACTCGGCAGCGAAAGCGAGGTCGCGCCGCCGCCACTTATACGCGGTCCACACCGTTACGCCGCCCGCCGCGGCGGCTGCCCTCACGTTGCAGGTCACCGACAGCATATCGAAAAACGCCTCGCGCTTCGCCGCCGGCCAATGCCGCGGATCGTCGCGCCGCGGCGCGGCTTGCCCCTCCTCGTCCATGTGAACCCGTCCTGCGCTGAACCCGAAACGGAAACGGGCCGGGCGCGGAAAACCCCACGCGCCCGACCCGTTCCCCGCCGACGCGCGCCTCGCCGCCCGTCCGGGGCGAGTCGCAATTCGTCAGCGTTCCCGTTATGTACCCAAACAGCGTCGCGCTGTCAAGAAAAATGTTCCTATTTGGTTCGCTCGCCGCGCCACCGCCACCCGCCGTCACCCCGGCCTTGAGCCGGGGTCCATTGTGCCGCACGTTCCACGACCAGAGCCTCTCGCCCCGCGCTTGCCTCCCGATGGACCCCGGCTCAAGGCCGGGGTGACGAGAGAGGGGTAACCTCTCAACCGTTCGGGCTGAGCTTGTCGAAGCCCTGCCCTTCCTTCCAAGGAGGAAAGACAGCCCTTCGACAAGCTCAGGGCGAACGGGAATTGCCGGCTCCTCTAATTATCCCCGCCCCAATCCCACCGATGGACATCGCCCCGCATCGGGCACATGGCTGGCGATCATGCGTGGCGCCGCGCCTTTCCTTCCCCCCAACCCGCGCCTGCTGCGCCGCGCCCCGGCGTGGATGCGCTGGTTGCGTCGCCGCGTGCGCGCGAGCGAATTTTCATTCGTCGCGCTGGCGATCCTGGTCGGGATGGCGGCGGGGCTGGCGACGGTGGTGATCGGCAGCCTCGCGCGGCTGCTCCAGCATGTCCTGTTCGGGCTGCCGGCCGACGTCCGGCTCAGCGGCGCGCCGGGGCTCACGCCGGCGCAGCTCCTCATCCTGCCGGTCGGCGGCGCGATCCTCGCCTTGTTCGGCTGGGCGGTGCGCGCGCGGCGCCGCGCGCTGGTCGACGCGGTCGAGGCCAATGCGCTCCACGGCGGGCGGATGAACGCCGCCGACAGCGCGGTGATCGCGGGGCAGACGATGCTGTCGAACGGCTTCGGCGCCTCGGTCGGGCTCGAGGCGGCCTATGCGCAGATCGGCGCGCTGTTCGGCTCGCTCGGCGGGCGCTGGCTCAGCCTCCGGCGCAGCGACATGCGCATTCTGGTCGGCGCGGGGGCGGGGGCGGCGATCGCGGCGGCGTTCGGCGCGCCGATCGCGGGGGCGTTCTACGCGTTCGAGATCGTCATCGGCGCCTATACCCCCGCCGCGATCGCGCCGGTCGCCGCGGCGTCGCTGGCCGGGGCGCAGGTCGCGCAGCGGCTCGGGGTCGTGCCCTATATCGTCCATGTCCAGCCGGGGCCGGCGATCCATACCTTCGGCTATATCGTCTATGGCGGATTGGCCGCGATCTGCGCGCTGTACGGGATCGCGCTGATGCGGGCGGTGGCGGCGGTGGAGGCGCAGGCGCGCGGCTGGCTGGCGGGCTGGGCGCGCCCGGCGCTCGGCGGGGTGCTGCTGATCCCGATCGCCGCCTGGTCGCCGCAGGTACTCTCCGCCGGGCATAGCGCGCTGCATATCGACATGATGACCGCGCTGCCGATCGCGTTCATCGCCGCGGTGCTCGTCGCCAAGAGCCTCGCGTCGATCGTCTCGCTCGGCTTCGGCTTTCGCGGCGGCTTGTTCTTCGCCTCCTTGTTCCTCGGCACATTGATCGGGCACCTCTATGCCGATGCGCTGGCGTGGATCGTCGGGGTGCCGATCCTCGATCCGGCCAATGCCGCCTTGGTCGGGATGGCGGCGCTGGCGGTGGCGGTGGTCGGCGGGCCGTTCACGATGGCGATGCTGGTGCTCGAGGCGACGGGCAATTTCAGCCTCACCGGCGCGGTGCTCGCCGCCTCGCTCGTCTCGAGCACGATGGTCCGCGAACTCTTCGGCTACAGCTTCTCCACCTGGCGCCTCCACCTGCGCGGCGAAACGATCAAGAGCGCGCGCGACGTCGGCTGGACCAAGGCGCTCACCGCGGGGCGGATGATGCGCCGCGGCACCGCGCGTGCGCCGGCGTCGATCAGCATCGCCGAGCTGCGCCGCCGCTTCCCGCTCGGCGCGACGAGCCGCGTCGTGCTGGTCGACGACGCCGATCGTTATGCCGGGATCGTCGCCACCGCGGTCGCCTTTGCCGAGGGGGTCGACCCCGATGCGCCTGCCGCCGCGCTCGCGCATGCCACCGCGGATATGCTGTCCCCCGAGATGGATCTCGGTGCGGTGATGAAGACGTTCGACGCGGCGCAGAGCGACGAGCTCGCGGTGCTCGATCCGGCGGGTCAGGTGCTCGGGATCGTCACCGAAACCTATGTCCACCGCCGCTACGCCGAGGAACTCGACAAGGCGCAGCGCGACCTGTTCGGCGAGGCATAGAGCCGCCTCCCGTTAGACGGGAATCACGGCCCCTGCGTTCGGGCTGAGCTTGTCGAAGGGCGCCCCTATTTCGCGACGGACAGGACACCCTCACAAGCTCAGCGCGACCGGTGGAGCGGTGCGCGGTCAATCCACCCGCCGAAACGCGAACATCCGCGTCACATAGGGAAAGGCGATCTCGCCCCCGCCCGCCAGCGCCGGGGTATCGGCGATCAGCGCGCGCACCTGCCGCTCCACCTCGTCGCGCGCCGCGTCGGGCAAGGCGGCGATGAAGCTCACCGACAAGGTGCGATCGACGATCACCGCCGCCGCGCTGCCGACATGCGCGTGGCGCACCGCGCGTTCTCCGATCTCCACGAACCCCGGCGCCGGAAACACCTTTCGCCACGCCCCGCTGCGATAGCGCGGGGTGCCGGCTTCCCACGGATCGGTCAGCGCGGTGAGCGCCGCGACCCACGGCACCTCCTCGTCGCGCACGTTCCAGATCAGCCCGAGCACCCCGCCCGGCCTGAGCACGCGCCGCATCTCGGCCAGCGCATCGGCGGTGGCGAACCAGTGGAACGCCTGCGCGCAGACGACCGCATCGACCGCGCCATCGGCAAGCGGGATCGCCGCGGCCGATCCGTCGAGCACCGTCACGTCGCGATGGTCCTGCGCCAGCCGCGCGCGCATCGCCGCGACCGGCTCGAGCGCCAGCACATGCGCCCCGGTCGCGCGCAGCAGCGGGATGAACTTGCCCGTCCCCGCGCCGATTTCGAGCACGTCGCGCCCCGGCGCGAGCGCCAGCGTCTCGCGCAGCCACCGCGCCGCCTCGGGCGGATAGCCCGGCCGCCCGCGAACATAGCTGCCCGCGCCAACCGCATAGCCGTCCGCCGCGCTGCGGTGGATGGTCACACCGCCGCCGCGCTCTGCTCGGCGACGATCGCCCAGGCGGCGATCTCGTCGTTGAAATGATGCGCGACATTGAGATCGCCGGCGAGCGCCTCGGCGAAATCGACGCTCACCGCGCCTTCCCATTCCCAGGTCGCATTGCCGCTCAGCGCGACCATCCCGTCGCCCTCGGCGCGCGCCGTCACCAGCCCGCCCTTGTTGCGCACGATCACCTCGCGGTCGAACGCGGTGCGCCCGGTCAGCGCCGCGGCGAAGGCCGAGGCGGCCATCGCGCTGCCGCAACTGTCGGTCAGCCCCACCCCGCGTTCGAAGGTACGGACATAGATCGCATCGGGCGCGAGCACGCGCACGAACGACACATTGGCGCGGTTGGGCAGCCAGTCGGGCGCCGCCTCGCACGCCTCGCCGATCCGCACCAGCGCCGCCTCGTCGATCGCGTCGACGAAGGTCACGAGATGCGGGTTGGGCATCGCCACCGCGGTGAAGGCGAGTACCGGATCGAGCCGCGCGATCGGCCGCTCGACGATCTCATGCCCCTCGCCGAGCAGCGGCCATTCGCCGATATCGAGCGACGCCGGCCCCGCCACCTCGCGCACGGTATGGACGCCGGGGGCGAGATCGGGCTCGCGCGACACCTCGACCGTCGAGCGCATCAGATGCAGCGTCGCGCGATCGATCCCCAGTCGCTCGAACGCCATCCGCGCGACGCAGCGCACGCCGTTGAGGCAGGTTTCCGCCTCCGACCCGTCGGCATTCCACATGCGGAAGCGGATATGGCCGTGGCTTTCCTGCATGATCAGCAGCCCGTCGCCCCCCACCGCGCCGCGCCGGTCGGCGAGCGCGCGCGCGACGATCGACCATTGCGCGTCATCCAGCGCGATCCCGCGCGCGTCGATCAGCGGGAAGTCATTTCCCGATCCGTGGCATTTGACGATTTCGAACCGCATCGCGCCTCTCTATCAGCGTTCAGCGCAATTTATAATGGTCCGCCAGACGATCCAGCGCCAGCCCCAGCACCAATCGCCCCGAGCGCGCCGGCCAGCCCAAGGCGCGTTCGGCGGCGGGCAGCCGTTCGTCGGCGCACACCACTCGCCACAATATGTCGCCGAGCCCGCGCCCCACCGCGGCGAGCGCGGCATCGAAGCGCCGTTTCGCGGCGAGTTGCGCGGTCGCGGGATCGGCCCCGTCGCCGCCGCCGCCGTCGACCCGTTGGACATCCCAGCACATCGTCGTGCGCGGGGCGATCGCGGCGCGTTCGTAATCGCCGCGCAGCCGCTCGCCCGCCTCGCATTGCCGCGCATCGACCAGCCCGCGCGCCGCCAGCCACGCCAGCGCGGATTCGCCGAGGTTCACCGTAACGGTTCGCGCTCCCCGCGTCGCGGTACGTACCACGCCGTCCCGGTCGATCGCCCGTTCCACCAATTCGCGCATGTCATCTGCCTTTCGCGTTGCGAATTCCCTCTTGCCATCGGCGGTTGTTTGTAGGACAGGGTTAAAACCGATTTGGTTAGGAAATCGTCATGATCACCGCGATCCGTGAAGTACGCCGCGCCAAGGGGCTGACGCTGGAGGAGGTGGCGCAACGCTGTTCGCCGCCGACCACCGCGCAGACGATCGGCCGGCTCGAGACCGGCACCCGCACCGTTTCGGTCGCGTGGCTCAACCGCATCGCGGCGGCGCTGGGGGTCGAGGCGGCGGATCTCGTCTCGCTGCCCGAGCGCGGCGATCTGGCGGTGGCGGCGTTGCTCGATGCCGACGGCGCGACCGCGCCGCGCCGCGCCGCCCGCGTCACCCCGCCGCAGCCGACCCCGGGGGCGGTTGCGGTGACGGTCGGCGCGGGGGTCGGCGACTATCGCGCGGGGGACGAGATCTGGTGCGACATGCTCGCCCCGGCCGATTTCGCGGGCGCGCTCAACCGCGACGTGCTCGCGCCGGTGCCCGCGGGGCGCTTCGTGTTCGGGCGGCTGATCGCGGTGGCGGGCGGCAAGGCAACGATCCTCCCCCCGGCGCTCGGGGCGAAGCCGCAGACGATCGCCGACGCGCCGTGGCTTGCGGTCGCGACCCGGCTGGTCCGGGCGCTTTAAGCAGCCGCCGAAGGGAACGTCCGACTAACGCGCCCCCGGCCCGAACCGCGCCACCAGGTCGTAATGGGCGCCGAGGAAGTGTTGCCGAACAAATGTCACCCCGGCGTCGCCGCGCCACGTCGTGCGCTCGATTACGAGGCACGCCGTCCCCGCCGCCACCCGAAGCTGCGCGGCGACCGCGCCCTCCGCACCCGCGGCGGCGATGCGCGTCTCGGCCTCGGTCCACGGCACATGATGCAGCAGCCACCCGCCCGGCGCGACATGATCGAACGTCTCGTCCGCCGCCTCGGGCACGCTCGCGAGGCTCACCAGCCGCTGCTCCGCCGCCAGCGGCAGCCCGTCGGCGAGGTGGACCCCGTCGATCTGGAGCAATGCCCCCGCCCCCGCCAGCGCGCGCTCGGCGGCGTCGCGCGGGGGGCGGATGCGGCGTTCGACAAGGCGATAGGCATAGGCCTGCCCGCGCGCCGCGACCTCCTGCGCGAGATCGGGGATATCGAGCACCACCGAATGAACCCGCGGCCGCTGGACGAAGGTGCCCGCACGCTTGCGGCGATCGATCAGCCCGCGGCGCGCGAGCTCGCCGAGCGCCTTGCTCACCGTCATCCGCGAGCAATCGTAGCGCAGCATCAGTTCCTGCTCGACCGGCAGCCGCGCGCCCGCCGCGAGCGCGCCCGACAGGATATCCGCCTCGATCTCGCCGACGATCCGGGCGTGGAGCGACGTCATGCCAGCAAGGCCGCCAAGGTCGTGGCATAGCGCTGCACGACACCCTCGCGCGCGACATGCCGCCCGCCGCGCACCACCGCGACGCCGCGACGCCAGACGCGATCGACCGCGCCGCGCGCGAACACCAACGCATCGGCCAGCGCCGCCCCTTCACGCGCGACGAAGGCGGGATGATCCGCCGCCAGCGAGACGATATCCGCCGCATTGCCGACCGCGATCCCGCTCGCCGCGCCCAATGCCCGCGCGCCGCCCGCGACCGCATCGCGCCACAGGGCATCGCCCGTCGCCCCGCCGCGCCCGAGCAGGTTGCGCGCGCGCCGCTCGAGCCGCTGGCCATATTCGAGCAGCCGCAATTCCTCGCCCGCGTCGATCAGCACGTTCGAATCCGAGCCGATGCCATAGACGCCCCCCGCCGCGACGAAATCGATCGCGGGGAAGATGCCGTCGCCGAGATTGGCCTCGGTGATCGGGCACAGCCCCGCCACCGCGCCCGTCTTCGCCAGCCTGCCGGTTTCCGCCGCGGTCATGTGCGTCGCATGGACGAGGCACCAGCGCGCGTCCACCGCGGCATGATCGAGCAGCCACTCGACCGGCCGCGCCCCGCTCCACGCGACGCAATCCTCCACCTCGCGCACCTGCTCGGCGATATGGATATGGACCGGCGCGTCCGGCGCGATCGCCTCCAGCGCCATCAGTTCCTCGGGGGTCACCGCGCGCAGCGAATGCGGCGCGACGCCCACCACCGCATCGGGCAACCCCGCGCACGCCGCCCGCGCGCCCTCCAGCAACGCGGCGAACCCGTCGACATCATGCCCGAAGCGTTGCTGCCGCGCGCCCAGCGGCAGCCCACCGAACCCGGCATGCGCATAGAAGACCGGCAAATGGGTCAGCGCGATCCCGGTCTCGCGCGCCGCCGCCGCGATCGCCGCGCTCATCGCCGCGCGATCGGCATAGGCCGTGCCGTCGGGCGCATGATGCAGATAGTGGAATTCCCCGACGCGGGTGAACCCGCCCTCGAGCATCTCGATATAGGCCATCGCCGCGATCGCCGCGAGATCATCGGGCGAGACGCGCTCGGCGAAGCGATACATCACCTCGCGCCACGTCCAGAAACTATCGTCGCTCGGCCCGGCGACCTCGGCCAGCCCCGCCATCCCGCGCTGGAAGGCGTGGCTGTGGAGATTGGGCATCCCCGGCAGCGCGGCGCGATGCCGCTCGTCGCCGGGCTGCGCGTCCGCCCCCGTTTCGACCGACGCGATCACCCCGCCGGCGATCGTCACGCGCACGTCGCGCGCCCAGCCCCCGGGCAACATCGCTTCGGCAAAATGCAGCGTCGTCACGTCATTCTCCTTAGAACATCACTGGACTTCCGCCCCGGCGAAGGGGCACCCCGAAGGCCGGAGCCCAGTTTACGACCGGCCCGATGCTGGACCCCGGCCTGCGCCGGGGTGGACCCCATCTTACGCATGATGCCTTACCCCCCAACCCATCGCCGTCATGCCGGGCTCGACCCGGTATCCAGAGTCACAAGCGACGGCCTGGGTGGCTCTGGATGCCGGATCAAGCCCGGCATGACGGGGAGAGGAACGGCCTTCGTCATCGCGTCGCAATAATGTCTATACATTATCATCGAACGCTGCAATGATAAGCGCATGGCCGATCGCCTCTGGACCAACGCCCGACTCGCCACGATGACCGGCCCCGCGCTGGGCATCATCGAACATGCCGCCATCGCCTGCGAAGACGGCGTCATCACTTATGCCGGCCCCGCCGGCGACGCGCCGCCGGCGCGCGAGACGATCGACTGCGCCGGGCGCTGGATCACCCCGGGGCTGATCGATTGCCATACCCATCTCGTCTATGCCGGTGATCGCGCGCATGAATTCGAGCTGCGGCTGGCCGGCGCCTCCTATGAGGAGATCGCGCGCGCCGGGGGCGGGATCGTCTCGACGATGCGCGCCACCCGCGCCGCGAGCGAGGACGAACTGGTCGCCGCCGCGCTCCCCCGGCTCGACGCTTTGCTCGCCGAGGGGGTGACGACGATCGAGATCAAATCGGGCTATGGGCTCGACCCCGGGAGCGAGGCCCGGCTGCTCCGCGCCGCGCGCAAGCTCGGCGCGGCTCGCGACGTTTCGGTCACCACCACCTTCCTCGGCGCGCACGCGCTCCCGCCCGAATATGCCGGCGACCCCGACGGCTATATCGCCCAGGTCTGCGACGTGATGCTCCCCGCAATCGCGCGCGAGGGCCTTGCCGACGCGGTCGACGCCTTTTGCGAGGGGATCGGCTTCACCCCGGCGCAGACCGAGCGCGTCTTCGCCGCCGCCGCGCGCCACACCCTTCCGGTCAAGCTCCACGCCGAACAGCTCTCCAACCTCCACGGCGCCGCGCTCGCCGCGCGGCACAAGGCGCTCTCGGCCGATCATCTCGAATATCTCGACGACGCGGGGATCGCCGCGATGGCCGCCGCGGGCACCGTCGCGACCCTCCTCCCCGGCGCTTATTATTTCACCCGCGAGACCAGGCTGCCGCCGATCGCCGCATTGCGCGCCGCGGGGGTGCCGATCGCGCTCGCCACCGACAGCAACCCGGGCACCTCGCCGCTCACCTCGCTGCTGCTCGTGCTCAACATGGGCGCGACGCTGTTCCGGCTGACGGTCGACGAGGTGTTGCGCGCGGTCACCGTCAACGCCGCGCGCGCGATCGGCCGCGCCGATGCGATCGGCACGCTCGAACCCGGCAAGCAATGCGATCTCGCGATCTGGAACGTCCAGCGCCCCGCCGAGCTCGTCTATCGCTTTGGTTTCAACCCCCTTCACACCCGTATTCGGAGAGGCAAGTGATCATCCTTCACCCCGGCCATGTCCCGCTGGCCGATTGGCGCACCATCTATCGCGGCGCGCCCGCCAAACTGGCCGAGCGCGCGCACCCGCGCATCGCCGAAAGCGCCGCCGCGGTCGCGCGGATCATCGCGCGGCACCAGCCCGTCTATGGCATCAACACCGGGTTCGGGAAGCTCGCCAGCGTCAAGATCGGCGACGCGGATCTCGCGACGCTCCAGCGCAATATCGTGCTGAGCCACGCTGCAGGCGTCGGCGCGCCTTCCCCCGCCGGGGTGGTGCGGCTGATGCTCGCGCTCAAGCTCGCCAGCCTCGGGGTCGGCGCGTCGGGGGTGCGGCCCGAGACGATCGCGTTGCTCGAAGCGATGCTCGCGAACGACCTGCTCCCGGTGATCCCGTGCCAGGGCTCGGTCGGCGCCTCGGGCGATCTCGCGCCGCTCGCGCATATGGCCGCGACGATGATCGGTGCGGGCGAGATCGTCGTCAACGGCGAAACCCTCCCCGCGGCCGACGCGCTGGCGCGCGCCGGGCTCGCCCCGCTCGAGCTCGGCCCGAAGGAGGGTCTCGCGCTGCTCAACGGCACGCAATTCTCCACCGCCAATGCGCTCGCCGGGCTGTTCGAGGCGGAGGGCGTGTTTCAGGCCGCTTTGGTCACCGGCGCGCTTTCGACCGAGGCGGCGAAGGGTTCCGACGCGCCGTTCGACGCGCGCATCCACGCCTTGCGCGGCCATGCCGGGCAGATCGCGGTCGGCGATGCCTTGCGCCATCTGATGACCGATTCGGCGATCCGCGCCAGCCACCGCGAGGACGATCCGCGCGTTCAGGATCCCTATTGCCTGCGCTGCCAGCCGCAGGTGATGGGCGCCGCGCTCGACGTGCTGCGTCAGGCGGCGGCGACGCTCGCCACCGAGGCGAACGGCGTCAGCGACAATCCGCTGATCTTCGCCGATACCGACGAGGCGCTGTCGGGCGGCAATTTCCACGCCGAGCCGGTCGCCTTCGCCGCCGACATGATCGCGATCGCGATCTGCGAGATCGGCTCGATCGCCGAACGTCGCATCGCGATGCTGGTCGATCCGGCGCTGTCGGGGCTCCCCGCCTTCCTCACCCCGCGCCCGGGGCTCAACTCGGGGTTCATGATCCCGCAGGTCACCGCCGCCGCGCTGGTCAGCGAGAACAAGCAGCGCGCCTATCCCGCCTCGGTCGATTCGATCCCCACCTCGGCCAATCAGGAGGATCATGTCTCGATGGCGGCGCATGGCGCGCGGCGGCTGCTGGCGATGGCCGCCAATGCCGCGCATGTCATCGGCATCGAGGCGCTTGCCGCGGCGCAGGGCTGCGACTTCCACGCCCCGCTCACCTCGTCGGGCGCGCTGGAGGCGGCGCGCGGCGCGATCCGCGGCGAGGTGCCGACGCTCGCCGACGATCGCCATTTCGCGCCCGATATGGCGAAGGCCACCGCGCTGGTCACCTCGGGTGCCTTGGTCAAGGCAAGCGGCGCGACGTTGCCGGGGGTGACGGCATGAGTTTCCCCGCTCCACCCCCCCCGGCGCAAGCCGGGGTCCAGCATCGGGCCGGTCGTAACTGGACCCCGGCCTTCGGGGTCCCCGCAAAGTATTACTTTGCGGGGTGCCCCTTCGCCGGAGTGGTCAAACAATGACCAACTTCGTCCACCTCCACCGCGGCAGTGCGCCGCTGATCGTCGCGATGCCGCATACCGGCACCGGCCTCGCCGGGCTCGACGCGCAGTTCGTCTCGCCGTGGCTCGCCCGCCGCGATGCGGATTGGCATATCGAGAAGCTCTACGCCTTCGCCGCCGACGTCGGCGCGACGATCGTCCGCACGACGATTTCGCGCAGCGTGATCGACGTCAACCGCGATCCTTCGGGCGCGTCGCTCTATCCGGGGCAGGCGACGACCGAATTATGCCCGACCACCACTTTCGACGGCGAACCGCTCTATACGGGCAATGCGCCCGACGCGGCGGAGATCGCCCGCCGCCGCGCGGCCTGGTTCGATCCCTATCATGCCGTGCTCGCCGCCGAGATTGCCCGCCTCCGCGCCGCGCACCCGCGCATCGTGCTCTACGACGCGCATTCGATCCGCGGCCATATCCCGCGGCTGTTCGACGGCGATCTGCCGCAATATAATATCGGCACCAACGACGGCGCGACCTGCGATCCGGCGCTGGCCGCTGCGGTCTCCGCCGCCTGCACCGCCGATCAGGTGCTCAACGGGCGGTTCAAGGGCGGCTGGACCACCCGGCATTATGCTGCACCCGCCGAGGGCGTCCACGCGATCCAGATGGAGCTCGCGATCCGCGGCTATGCCCCCGAGCCGGCCGTGCCCGACGAACATAATTGGCCCCCCGCCTTCGACCCCGCTTATGCCGCGCCGCTCTCCGCGACGCTGCGCAATGTCATCAACGCCTGTCTGGATTTTGCCTCATGACCCGTCTCGATCCTTCCCGCGTCATCAAGCCCGCCACCGGCACCACGCTGTCCGCCAAGAGCTGGCTCACCGAAGCCCCGTTGCGGATGTTGATGAACAACCTCCACCCCGATGTCGCCGAGCGCCCCGAGGAACTGGTCGTCTATGGCGGGATCGGCCGCGCCGCGCGCGACTGGGAAAGCTATGACCGGATCGTCGAGGCGCTGCGCCAGCTCGAGGACGATCAGACTCTGCTGATCCAGTCGGGCAAGCCGGTCGGGGTGTTCCGCACCCATTCCGATGCGCCGCGCGTGCTGCTCGCCAACAGCAACTTGGTCCCCAAATGGGCGAATTGGGAGCATTTCGACGAATTGGATCGCAAGGGCCTCGCGATGTACGGCCAGATGACCGCGGGCTCGTGGATCTATATCGGCACCCAGGGGATCGTCCAGGGCACCTATGAGACCTTCGTCGAGATGGGCCGCCAGCATTATGACGGCGACCTCTCGGGCAAATGGCTGCTTACCGCGGGGCTCGGCGGGATGGGTGGCGCGCAGCCGCTCGCCGCGGTGATGGCGGGCGCCTCGTGCCTCGCGATCGAATGCCAGCAGAGCCGGATCGATATGCGGCTGCGCACCGGCTATCTCGATCGCGCGACGACCAGCCTCGACGAGGCGCTGGAAATCGTCACCACCGCCAGGGAGCCGATCTCGGTCGGGCTGCTCGGCAATGCCGCCGAATTGCTCCCCGAAATCCACGCCCGCGGCATCCGCCCCGATCTGCTCACCGATCAGACCAGCGCGCACGATCCGGTCAACGGCTATCTGCCGGTCGGCTGGACGGTCGAACGCTGGATCGCCACCCGCGAGCAGGATCCCGCGACCGTCGCCGCCGCCGCGCGCGCCTCGATGGCGCAGCACGTCAAGGCGATGCTCGCGTTCAAGGCCGCCGGGGTGCCGACGGTCGATTATGGCAACAACATCCGCCAGGTCGCGCTCGACGAGGGCGTCAGCGACGCCTTCGCCTTCCCCGGCTTCGTCCCGGCCTATATCCGCCCCCTGTTCTGCCGCGGCATCGGCCCGTTCCGCTGGGCGGCGCTGTCGGGCGACCCCGAGGATATCTATCGCACCGACGCCAAGGTGAAGGAGCTGCTCCCCGACAACAAGCACCTCCACCGCTGGCTCGACATGGCGCGCGAGCGGATCCACTTCCAGGGCCTCCCCGCGCGGATCTGCTGGGTCGGGCTCGGCGACCGCCACCGGCTCGGCCTCGCGTTCAACGAGATGGTCGCGTCGGGCGAATTGAAGGCGCCGGTAGTGATCGGCCGCGACCACCTCGATTCGGGCTCGGTCGCCTCGCCCAACCGCGAGACCGAGGCGATGCGCGACGGCTCGGACGCGGTGTCCGACTGGCCGTTGCTCAACGCGCTGCTCAACACCGCCTCGGGGGCGACCTGGGTGTCGCTCCACCATGGCGGCGGGGTCGGGATGGGCTATTCGCAGCATGCGGGGATGGTGATCGTCGCCGACGGCACGCCAGAGGCGGCGCGCCGGCTCGAACGCGTGTTGTGGAACGATCCCGCCACCGGGGTGATGCGTCATGCCGACGCGGGCTATGCGATCGCGCTCGATTGCGCGCGCGAGAAGGGGCTCGATCTGCCCGGCATCCTCGCCTGATCATTCGCTCTTGCCGATATCGAGCCCGTCGCGCTGTGCCGCGGCGGGCTTTTTCTTTGCCCGGCGACGAGCGGCGCGGCCCGAAATTTCACCGCCGACGCAATATTACACGTTCGTAATATAGCGGCTTCTGTCCCAAGCTAATACACTATTTGACAACAACAGCATGAGGTGAAGCTGTCAACGGTGACAGGTTTGAACGACGGCAAAGTACGGCGGATTTCCGTGCCCTTACCTTTGTTTCCTTCGCTGCTCGCCACCCTGCGACTCGGCACGCGGAACAGTCGTACGAGATATTTTGACAGCTGTTATCGATAGGATCGTGCATCAGTCCTTTGGGCGGGTTCATCTATGATGATATTGACGCGTCATCTTGACGCGCTAATGACGGGCGCACCCAACCCACAGGAGCGCGGCATGTCCGAAGAATCGATCGACACCAACACCGTCGAACTCGCCACCGAATTGACGATCGCTTGGTTGTCCAACCCCAACACCCGCGCATCGGGTGAAGATGTTCCCGCATTCTTGAAGAAGATGCACGAGGCGGTCTCGGGGCTTTCTTCGCAGGCCGAAACCACGACTGCGCCGGAAGCGGCGTCGGATTATGTTCCGGCGGTTTCGGTGCGCAAGTCGCTCGCGTCGAAGGATTTCATCATCTCGATGATCGACGGCAAGCCGTATAAGACTCTGCGTCGTCATCTCGCCGGCCAGGGGCTGACCCCGGCTGAATATCGCCAGCGTTATGGCCTCAAGCCGGATTATCCGATGGTTGCCGAAAACTATTCGGAAGCGCGCCGCGCGATGGCCAAGAAGATCGGTCTCGGCCGCAAACCCGGCATGAAGCGCAAGACGTCCGAAGGCAACGGCCAGCCGGCCGCGCGTGGCCGCCGCAAGGCCGCTGCCGCCGACGAATAAGGCGCGATCGTCGCGCCGGGGCTAGGGCCGGCGCGACGACCAACCGGACGCCCGCTCATCGCTCGCGCAGCCTATCGGCGGCGCGAGCAACGCGGCGACCCCGCGCTTTCCGGCGGCAGCGCGATCGCCATCCCCTTGTCCCGCGGCGCGACAGGCCGGCGCCACGGTGACCGTAACCGCCAGGTCAGACGCAGCCCCAGGGCCGTCACACCCGCCGCAGCCAGTCGACCAGCAGCCGGTTGACCTCCGCCGGCCGCTCCTGCTGCGTCCAATGCCCGCACCCGTCGAGGATATGCCCTTCGAGCTGCGGCACCAGCGGGCGCATCATCGCGATCGGATCGGCGACCGCGCCGAACAAGGTCGTCGCCGGATCCTTGCTTCCGCCGATGAACAGCGCGGGCTGCTCGATGCGGCGGTCGCGATAGGGCTGGAGCCATTCGAAATCGCGCTCGTGGTTGCGATAGCGGTTGAGCGGCCCGCGCAGCCCGGAGGCGGTGAACTCGCCGACATAATAATCGATATCCGCCGGGGTCAGCCACGCCGGGAAGGGATCGGGATCAACCATCCCCTCGAGCAAGGTCGCGGTCGCCGGCTTATCGGGCCAGGTGCCGACCGGGGCATCGCCGCAGATGCCGTAATAGAGCTTGCGCAGGAAGGTGCGGATATCGCGCTCCGCCTCGGCCTCCGCCGGCCCCTCGGCCTGAAACCATTCCTGATAGAAGAACCGCCCCTGGCTGGTGAACACCGCGCGGAAGATCTCGGTGAACGGCCGCGTCGGCACCCCGCTGTACGGCACCGAGAAGGCCGCCACGGCGCGAAACAGCTCGGGGTGGATCAACGCGCTGTTCCACACCATCGGCGCGCCCCAATCGTGCCCGACGATGATCGCCGGGCCATCGGGCTGGAGCGCGCGCGCGACCGCGGCCATATCGGCCACCATATGCGCCATCGCATAATCGGCGACCGCGTGCGGCTTGTCCGACCCGCCATAGCCCCGCACGTCGATCGCCGCCGCGGTGAATCCCGCCGCCGCGACCGGGCCAAGCTGATGCCGCCACGAATACCAGCTCTCGGGAAAGCCGTGGACCATCAGCACGAGCGGCCCCTGCCCCTCCACCGCGACGCGCAATTTCGTGCCGCCGGTATCGATCATGCGAAAATCGGGCATCGTCGCTCTCCGTGCTCTTTATCGCCCGATCATGCCGCGATTATCGACGGACCGCAAACCCGCCGGATCGGCGTTCCGCCGCGCGAATCAAACAAAACGCCCGGAGGTTTCCCCCCGGGCGCCTGTGTTTCGATGGCTTTCGAAAGCGACGATCAATGATGCTGGTCGTCGTCGATCACCGGCAGCGTTTCGAACTGGTGGTACGGCGGCGGGGAGGACAGCGTCCACTCCAGCGTCGTCGCGCCCTCGCCCCACGGATTGTCGCCCGCCTTGCGGCCCGCGATCAGCGAGATGATCACGTTGACGAAGAAGATCGCCATGCCCGCGGCCATGATCATATAGCCGACGGTCGCCACCGTGTTCCAATGCGCGAAGCCGTCCGGATAATCCGGGTAGCGGCGCGGCATGCCCTGCAGCCCGAGGAAGTGCATCGGGAAGAACAGCACGTTGACGCCCACGAAGAACACCCAGAAATGCAGGTGGCCGAGGAACTCGTTGAGCATCTTCCCCGACATCTTCGGGAACCAGTAATAGAAGCCGGCGAACAGCGAGAACACCGCGCCGAGGCTCAGCACGTAGTGGAAGTGCGCCACCACGTAATAAGTGTCCTGCATGTAATCGTCGACGCCGCCGTTGGCGAGCACCACGCCGGTGACGCCGCCGACGGTGAACATGAAGATGAAGCCGATCGCCCACACCATCGGGGTGCGGAAGGTCAGGCTGCCGCCCCACATCGTCGCGATCCACGAGAAGATCTTGATGCCGGTCGGCACGGCGATGACCATCGTCGCCGCGGTGAAGTACATCTTGGTGTTCACGCTGAGGCCGGTGGTGAACATGTGGTGCGCCCACACGACGAACCCGACCACGCCGATCGCGACCATGGCATAGGCCATGCCGAGATAGCCGAACACCGGCTTGCGGCTGAAGGTGGAGATGATCTGGCTGACGATGCCGAAGCCCGGCAGGATCATGATGTACACTTCGGGGTGGCCGAAGAACCAGAACAGATGCTGGTAGAGGATCGGATCGCCGCCGCCGGCCGGATCGTAGAAGGTCGTGCCGAAGTTACGATCGGTCAGCAGCATGGTGATCGCCGCGGCAAGCACCGGCAGCGCGAGCAGCAGCAGGAAGGCGGTGACCAGCACCGACCACACGAACAGCGGCATCTTGTGCAGCGTCATGCCCGGGGCGCGCATGTTGAAGATCGTCGTGATGAAGTTGATCGCGCCGAGGATCGACGATGCGCCCGCAAGGTGGAGCGAGAGGATCGCCATATCGGTCGATGGCCCTGGCTCGCCATAAGTGGAGAGCGGGGCATAGAGCGTCCAGCCATTGCCCGCGCCGCCGAAGAAGGGCGAGGCGAGGAGCAGCGTGAACGCCGGGATCAGCAGCCAGAACGAGATGTTGTTCATCCGCGGGAAGGCCATGTCCGGCGCGCCGATCATGATCGGGACGAACCAGTTGCCGAACCCGCCGATCATCGCCGGCATGACCATGAAGAACACCATGATCAGCCCGTGCGCGGTGACCATCACGTTCCACAGGTGGAGCGATTCGTCGAGGCTCGCCTCGCCGCCGTGGAGATGCGCCGCCCAGCCCTGGAGATACTGGATCCCGGGATGCATCAGCTCGGCGCGCATCAGCCCCGAGATCGCGCCGCCGATGATGCCGGCGCAGATCGCGAAGATCAGATAGAGCGTGCCGATGTCCTTGTGGTTGGTGGACATGAACCAGCGGGCGAAGAAGCCCGGCTTGTGATCGGCATCGTGATGATGGTCGTGCGCGTGATGCGCCTCGAACGCCGAAGGTTGGATCGCGGTATCAGTCATGGCTCAGCGTCCGGTCGCTGCTTCGGCGGTGGCCGCATTCGCGGGCGCCGCTTCAGCGGTGTTGGTAGGAGCAGCGGCGTTGGCGGCCGGCGCGGCGGCGGGCGCGGCGGCAGCGGCCGGCGCGGCCGCGGCGGGCTTGGCCTCGCCCGGCATCGAGCCGCCCTTGGCCTTCACCCAGGCGGCGAATTCGGCCGGCGGCACGGCTTCCACCGCGATCGGCATATAGCCGTGGCGCGCGCCGCACAGTTCGGAGCACTGGCCGAAGTACAGGCCCGGCTTCTCGATCGTGAAGCTCGTCTCGTTGAGGCGCCCCGGCACCGCGTCGAGCTTGATCCAGAACGCGGGGACGGCCCAGCTGTGGATCACGTCGTTGGCGGTGGTGATCAGGCGGATCGGCACGCCGACCGGCAGCACGATGCGATTGTCGGTGGCGAGCAGGCGCGGGCCGTCGGCATCGGTGCGATAGCGTTCGCCCGCCGCGACCTGATCCTTTTCCTTGAGCAGATTGGCGGTGATCTCGATCCCGCCGTTATCCGGATATTGGTAGCTCCAATACCATTGGTTGCCGATCGCCTTGAGCGTCACGGCATTGGCCGGCGCGGGCTTGTACTGCGCGTTGAGCAGCCCGATCGAGGGCACCGCCACCGCGACGAGGATCAGCACCGGGACGAGCGTCCAGACGATCTCGATCGCGGTATTGTGGCTGGTCTTCGACGGCACCGGATTGGCGGCGCGGCGATAGCGGATCACCACCCAGATCAAGAGCGCGAGGACGAACAGCGAGATCGCGGTGATCAGCGGCAGCAGGATGTGATCGTGAAAGCTGTGCGCGCGGCGGCCGTTCGCGGTCACCTGCGGCTGGATCGTCATCAGCCCGTCGGTCGGCTGGCCGAGCATCGGCTTGACCGTCATCGCCGGCGCGCCGTCCATCGCCAGTTCGGGCGAGGCCGGCTTCGCGGCGGTTGCGGCGGGCGCCGCGGCATTCGCCGCCGGGGCCGCAGCAGCGGCGGCGACGGGCGCTTCCTGTTTCGCGGGCGCCTGCGCCGCAGCGGGCATCAGCCCGGCGAGCGCGAGGCTCGCCGCCAGTGCCAATCCTTTGAACGCGATTCTCATCGTCTCGTTATCACCCCTGCCAGTCGTGGCCCCACAGCCGCCCACGCGGCGCAGATTCCGTCCAATCCGCCCGCGCTATACGCACGCGTTCCCGCCTCCTCAAGCCGCAACGGGCATTTTTGCCGGCCGACGTTGCGCAGGGGGCCTTCGGTCCGTATCTCGCGGGGGCAAATTACGCTGAAGGGACAAGCATGACCGACGATGAGGTGCTGGCCGAGTTTCGCGCTGCCGATGCGCTGCTCGAAGGCCATTTCATCCTCTCCTCCGGCCTGCGCTCCCCGCGTTACCTGCAATGCGCGCGGGTGTTGATGGACCCGCGCCGCGGCGCCCGGCTCAGCGAGGCGCTCGCCGCGCGGATCCCGGCCGAGCTGCGCGCGCGGATCACCGCGGTCGTCTCGCCCGCGATGGGCGGGGTGATCGCCGGGCATGAGATGGCGCGCGCGCTGGGGGTGGAGGCGATGTTCGTCGAGCGCCCGGCCGGCACCTTCGAGCTGCGCCGCGGCTTTCGCCTCGAACCGGGGCAGGAAGTGCTGATGATGGAGGATGTCGTCACCACCGGCCTCTCCAGCCGCGAGGCGATCAAGGCGATCGAGGCGGCGGGGGGCAAGGTGATCGCGGGCGCGTCGCTGGTCGATCGCTCGAACGGCACCGCCGATCTCGGAATCCCCTTCTTCCCGCTGATCAGGCTCGACGTGCCGACCTATGAGGCCGATGCGCTGCCTCCCGCGCTCGCCGCGATCCCCGCGATCAAGCCGGGCAGCAGGGCGGCGGCGTGACGCACGCGCTGCGCCTCGGCGTCAACATCGATCATGTCGCGACCGTCCGCAACGCGCGCGGCGGCGATACCCCCGATCCGGTGCGCGCGGCATTGCTCGCGGCGGCGGCGGGGGCGGACGGGATCACCGCGCATCTGCGCGAGGACCGCCGCCACATCACCGACGGCGATATCGCGCGGCTGTCGAACGAACTGTCGATCCCGCTCAACCTCGAAATGGCGGCGACCGAGGAAATGCTGGCGATCGCGCTCAACCACCGCCCGCACGCCGCGTGCATCGTCCCCGAGAAGCGCGCCGAACGCACCACCGAGGGCGGGCTCGACGCCGCGGGGCAACATAATCACCTCGCCCCGATGGTCGGCGCGCTGGGCGCGGCCAATATCCGCGTCTCCCTGTTCATCGAGCCCGATCCGCGCCAGATCGAGGCGGCGGTGCGGCTCGGCGCGCCGGTGGTCGAATTGCACACCGGGCGCTATGCGGAACTGACCGGCGACGCGCGCGCCGCCGAGCTTCGCCACCTCGCCGACGCTGCCGCGCTGGCGGCGAAGAACGGGATCGAGGTCCATGCCGGCCACGGGCTGACCTATGACAATGTCGCCCCGGTCGCCGCGATCCCGCAGGTGCGCGAGCTCAACATCGGCCACTTCCTGATCGGCGAGGCGATCTTCGTCGGGCTGGAGCCGGCGGTGCGGCGGATGCGCGAGCTGATGGATCTCGCGCGGTGATCGTCGGGCTCGGCTCCGATCTGTGCAATATCGAGCGGATCCAGGCCTCGCTCGACCGGTTTGGCGAGCGTTTCGAGGCGCGCGTCTTCACCGATATCGAGCGCGCCAAGGCGGCGCGGCGGCCGTTCACCCGCGCGGGCACCTATGCCAAGCGCTTCGCCGCCAAGGAGGCCTTTTCCAAGGCGGTCGGCACCGGGTTCAAGCGCGGGGTGTTCATGAAGGACATCGGGGTGGTCAACGCCCCCTCGGGCGCGCCGACGCTGGCGCTGGCCGGCGGCGCCAAGGCGAGGCTTGACGCGATGATCCCCGAGGGGCACGTCGCGCGCATCCACTTGACTCTCACCGACGATCACCCTTGGGCGCAGGCCTTCGTGATCATCGAAGCGATACCTCAATGAGTGACCATATGGCCGAGGAGCTGGCATTGACGGGCGAACCGCCGGCCGCACAGGAAACCCCCGAACGTCGTGGCATCGACTGGTGGGGCGAGCTGCGCGGCATGTTCTGGCTGATCGTCGCGGTGCTCGGCTTCCACAGCTTCATCGCCAAGCCCTTCTATATCCCGAGCGAATCCATGCTGCCGGGGCTGGAGGTGGGCGATCGGCTGGTCGTTTCCAAATATGCTTACGGCTGGTCGTTCGTCTCGCCGACGATCCCCAATCCGGTCGCGATCTTCAACAGCCTCGTGCTCCACAAGCCCGAGGACAGCTGGTCGGTCGAGCTGCCGTTCATCAAGGGGCGTCTGTGGGGCAAGCTGCCCGAGCGCGGCGACGTGGTGATCGTCACCCCGCCGGGCCAGTCGAGCGACTATATCAAGCGCGTGATCGGGCTCCCCGGCGATACGCTCGAGGTGCGCGGCGGGGTGGTGATCCTCAACGGCAAGCCGATCGCGCGCGGCGCGATGCACTATCGCGACCTGCCGGTCGACGCCAACGCCACCTGCGACCCGCTGCAATATCCCGGCGCGCGCGTGACGCTGGCCGGCGGCAGGACGGTGTGCCGGCTGCCGATCGTCACCGAAACCCTCCCCAACGGGCGCCGCTACGACACGGTCGATCTCGAGCCCGACAGCCCCGGCGATTATTATCACGCGGGCAATCCGATCACGATTCCCGCCAGCCATGTCTTCCTGATGGGCGACAATCGCGATCGCTCGGCCGACAGCCGCTTCGCGCTCGGCGGCTATGAAAAGGGGCTCGGCGGGCCGGTGCCGTGGGAGAATCTCGGCGGTCGCGCCGAATTCATCACTTTCTCGGTCGACGGATCGGCCTCGCTCAACCCGCTGAGCTGGTGGCATTCGCTGCGCAGCGGCCGCGCGGGCACCTCGCTCCACCCGGAACAGGCGCAATGACCGAGCGGCGGTTGCAGATCCTCGAGGGCGCGAGCCCGAACGAGATCCGCAACCCCGAAACCCGGCGCGAGATCAAGCGCGCCGCGGTATGGCTGGGGATGGCCTCGGCGATCGTGCTGGTCGTGCTGCTCGTCCAGCCATTGCTGATCATCTTCGCCGGGCTGGTCTTCGCCGCCCTGCTCGACGGCGGGGTGCGGCTGCTCGGCCGGGTGTTGCCGATCCCGCGCGGCTGGCGGTTGCTGATCGTCTGCCTGCTGACGATCTCGTTCCTCGTCGCGACCTTCTATATCGCGGGGATGCAGATCACCGATCAGGTGCTGCAATTGCGCTCGACGATCGAGGTGCAGGCGATGCGGCTCGCGACCTGGCTTTCGGCGCAGGGGCTGCTCCCGGGGGTCAAGGATCTCGGCGGGCTGGCGCGCGAGGCCTTGTCGTCGGTCGGCCGGCTCACCTCCTGGGTCGGCACCGCGTTCGGCGCGCTCACCACGATGTTCATGATCCTGGTGATCGGGCTGTTCGTCGCGATGGACCCCCGGGTCTATGACCGCGGGCTGCAATGGATGGTGCCCGAAGACAACCGCCAGGAATTCGCGCTCACCGTCGAGGCGATGGGCAAGACATTGCGGCGGCTGCTCGCCGGGCGGCTGGTCGGGATGGCGGCGGAGGGGGTGTTCGTCGGCACCGCGCTGGCGATCGCCGGGGTGCCGATGGCGCTGATCCTCGGCATCCTCACCGGCCTGCTCGCCTTCATCCCCAATATCGGCGCGCTGGTCTCGGGCGCGCTGACGATCGCGGTGGGTTTCTCGGCGGGGACGCATACCGGCTATGCCGCGATCGGCGTCTATGCCGCGGTGCAATTGTTCGACGGCTATGTCGTGATCCCGACGGTCGCCAAGCGCGCGGTCGATCTGCCGCCCGCGCTGACGCTCGGCGCGCAGATCCTGGCGAGCGCCTTGTTCGGCATCCTCGGGCTCGCACTGGCCGATCCGATGACCGCCTTGATCAAGACCGCGATGGAACGCCGCTCCGAAAAGGTCGAATCAGCGGATTGACGTCGGCGACGCCGCCGCCGGCTCGACGGTGGGGAGCGGCACGAGATGCGGCTCGGCCGCCCCCGGATGCCACACCGGCACCGGCGCGCCCGACAGCACCGAATCGAACAGCGCGAGATAGCGCTCGGCCGAATCCGCCCCCGGCGGCGGCACCGGCGCGGGGCGCGCGGCATCGGGCATCAGCCACCAGTCGAGCGCCTTGACCAGCCCGTCGGCATCGTCGGTCGACACCACCGTGCCCAGCGCGGCGGAGGTGACGATTTCCCACACCGCCGGCGACGAATCGGTGGTGACGACCGGCGTCCCGACCGACAGCGCCTCGCGCAGCACCCCGGGGACGCCCTCGAAATCGGAGGTCAGCGCGAGCACCGCGGCCGAGCGCATCGCCAGCAGCGGATCGGGCGAATGGCCGAGCAGCCGCACATCGATCCCCAGAGCGGCAGCGCGTGCCTCGATCGCGGCGCGCTGATCGCCCTCGCCCAGGATGACCAGCGGCAGTCGCTCGGCAAGCCGCGGAATCGCGTCGAGCAGGCGATCCCATCTCTTCTGCCGCACCAGCCGCCCGACGCCGAGGATATAGCGCGGCGGCAGCCCCTCGATCGTCGCCCCCGGCAGCGGCAAGGCCGGCGGATTGGCGATCGTCGCGCAGCGCGACGGATCGATTCGCGTCGTTTCGAGCACGTCTCGTGCGCTCGCGTCGGTCATCGCCACGATTCGGTCAAGAAAGCGCGGGTGCAGCCGCAGCCACGCCGCATGCCCCGCCGCGAGCAGCGCCCGATGATCGCCGCGCCGCATCGCATTGGAAACCTTGCTGACGATCGGCGGGCAGGATCGCCCGAGCCTGAGCCGCGTCCACAAGGCGATGCTGGTATAATATGAGCCGGGGCAGAAGATGATATCCGGCTGCGTTTCCCGTATGATAGCAGGAACGCGGAACAGAGCGGAGAAGGTCGTGCCGCCCAGCCGCACGATCTCCAGCCCGTCAGGAATCTCGGCGGCGAGCGGCCCGTCGATACAGCCGACCGCCAGCGTCACCCGCCGCCCCGCCGCCAGCCAGCCGCGCGCCAGCCGAAGCTGCGCACGCTCGACGCCCCCGCCATCGAGCGATTCGGCGTAAGTGAAAATGTGTTTCACGCGGTCCATCTTGCACACTGCCATGCAACAGCCCAAATCCGCCCACAAGAATCCACAATCAGTCGTAAATGAGACATTCGCCCGGAATAGGGCGAGATAAGAAAGACTGCTTTGCCCCCCGGAGCACCCCCCGACATGCCCGCCACTACAGTTGCGCCCGATCCGGTCGTCGAGCTCGCCGGCCTGGAGCCGGTCGAGACGATCAAGCGCCGCTGGCCGATGATCCTCGGCGCGATGGTGACGCTGGCGATGATCGCCGGCCTCGGCCACGAATTGCTGAGCGCGGGGCTTGCCGGGCTCAACCGCGCGGTGCCGGCGAGCCCGTGGTTCTACCTGTGCTTCGCCCTGCTCTACGTCACCTATCCGATCGGCGACCTGCTGATCTTCCGCTATCTCTGGCGGATTCCCTGGCTGGGCGGGTTCATCGCGCTCAACAAGAAGCGGATCGCGAACGACGTCGTGCTCGGCTATTCGGGCGAGGCCTATTTCTACGCCTGGGCGCGCGAGCGCGCGCATATGGTCGCGGCGCCGTTCGGCGCGGTGAAGGACGTCAGCATCCTGTCGGGCATCGCCGGCAACGGCGCGACGATCCTGCTCTGCGCGATCGCGCTGCCGCTCGGCTATCAGCTCATCCCGGCGCAGCTGCTCCACACGGTGATGTGGTCCGCGGGGCTCACGCTGCTGATCTCGGTGACGATCGTCGCGCTCTCCAAGCGCGTCTTCTCGCTGCCGCGCCGCGAATTGTGGATGATCTTCAACATCCACGCTGCGCGCATCGTGCTCACCTCGATCCTGCTCGCGCTCTGCTGGCATTTCGCGATGCCGGGGGTTTCGGTCGGCATGTGGCTGTTCCTGTCCGCCGGGCGGCTGCTCGTCTCGCGCCTTCCCTTCCTGCCCAACAAGGATCTGCTCTTCGCCAATTTCGCGATCCTGATCGTCGGCCAGGATCGCGCGCTTTCCGAGATGATCGCGTTCACCGCGGCGCTCACCCTGCTCGTCCACGTCGTTCTCATCGCTGTCATCAGCGCCGGGAGCGCCATCGCAAAGGCCCGCGAATGGCACGCCGCCGCCTGATCCTCTCCGCGGCGCTCGCCGCCCTCGTCGCGGCGCTCGCCGCCCTCGTCGCGCCGCTCGCCGCCGCCGCGCAGCCGGTCGGCGAGACCGACGCCTGCATCAACGGCCCCAGCATCCGCGTCGAGGTCGTCGGCATGAAGGATCGCGTCGGATCGCTGAAGCTGGAGCTTTACCCGGCGAACGAGGACGATTTCCTGCGCGACGACCGCGACCTCAAGAAAGAGGGCAAATTGTTCCGCCGCATCTGGGTGCCGACGCCGCGAAACGGCCCGGTGGTGATGTGCATGCGCGTGCCGCATCCCGGCACCTATGCGATCCTGTTCACCCACGATCGCGACGGGAAGAACAAGTTCAATTTCTGGTCCGACGGGGTCGGCGTGCCGGGTAACCAGAAGCTCGGCCGTTCGAAGCCCAAGCTATCCAACGCGATGGTCAACGTCGGCACCGGCGTCGCGACCGTGCTGATCCGCACGCAATATCTCCACGGCTTCCCCCCCGCCTTCGGCCCGGTGGGGCGTTGAGTCTGGTGATGCCCCTTCGGGTCACCTCACGCGGCATCGGCCCGCTCCCTATTCCTCCCCTGGAAGGGGAGGGGGACCAGCCGAAGGCTGGTGGAGGGGTGGACGCCACAGGCGACACCGCCCGCGGCGACTACCCCTCCACCGTTGCTGCGCAACGGTCCCCCTCCGGGGGAGGAGTGAGAACCGGGGCGGGTGTCGCGCGATGCGGTCAAACCGCATTTTCGATCGGAAACTGATATGCGCATCGTCGACGTCAACGAGATCTACTCGCCCACCGGAGGGGGCGTGCGCACCTATATCGACCGCAAGATCGGGATCATGGCCGATCTGGGGCACGAGCTGATCGTGCTCGCCTGCGGCAAGGAGGAGCGGATCGAGGATCGCCCCGGCGGCGGCCGCGTCCATTACGTCAAATCGCCGCCGATCCCGTTCGACAAGAATTACGGGCTGTTCTGGGATCGCGACGCGATCACCGCGTTGCTCGATCACTACGACCCGGACGTGGTGGAGAATTGCAGCCCGTGGAAGCCGGCGTGGTTCGTCGGCGACTGGCAGGGCCGCGCGCTCAAATCCTATTTCATGCACAACGACAATATGGCCGCCTACGCCCAGCGCTGGTTCGAGGGCGTGGCGAGCGCGGAGAAGGTCGAGCGCGCTTTCTCCTGGTACACGCGCTATATGTCGCGGTTCCTGGAAAAATACGATTGCGTGCTGACCAACGGCCCGGCGCTCCAGGAACGGCTCACCGCGCGTGGCCTGAGGATCGACGCCGCCTTCCCGCTGGGGATCGAGCGCCAGCATTTCTCGCCGCGCTTCCGCGATGAGAATCTGCGCCGCGCGTTGCTCGCGCAATGCGATCTGCCCGAGGACGGGCTGCTGCTGTTCGGCATCGGCCGCCACCACCGTGAAAAGCGCTGGGACATGATCATCGACGCGGTCGAGCGCGCCGGCGCGCATGTTCCCGTCGGGCTGATCCTGATCGGCCACGGCGGGCAGACCCCCGC
>NZ_MKRR01000138.1:134583-139787 GCF_001897045.1 Sphingomonas sp. 66-10 | reverse complement strand
CCGGTCTACGATCGCGAGCGGCTCGCCAGCATCATGGCCAGCGCCGATGCGTGCATCCACGGCTGCGAGATCGAGACCTTCGGGCTGGTCGTGTCGGAGGCGCTCGCCTCGGGCGCGCCGCTGATCGTTCCCGACGAGGGCGGCGCGGCGGCGGTGGCGCGCCCCGAATATGCCGAAACCTATCCCGCGGGCGATACCAAGGCGTGCGCCGCGGCGATCCTGCGGCTCGCCGCGCGCGACCGGCGGCTATTGCGCCGCGCGGCGGCGGTGGCGGCGGAGCAGGTGATCGACGATCGCCAGCACGCCCAGGCCCTGGTCGATTATTATGCCGAGCAGATCGAGCGCCGCAGCGCGGTTCAGCGCGCCAGATCGGCGTAACGCGACGGCACCCGCTCGCCGCGCGTGAAGGCGCGGAAGGTGCGGTCGATGCTCTCCAGCAGCCGCGGGACATGCGCGTCGCCGGGATGCACCGCGACCCGCACCACCTTCGCCGGCTGGAGCAGGCGGCGCAGCACCGCCGATGCGGCGAGCGAGCTGAGCTGGCGTCCGTTGGTGCGGCTCGCCCAGGTGATCACCGGGCCGCGCGTCAGCACGCGATCCCCCGCGTTCGGCGCCCACACCCGGCCGTGATTCTCGGCGAGCGCGAACCCCGCCTCGCCCAGCGCCTGCATCGCGCCGTCCGAATAGAGCCACGCCGGCGCGACGAACCCCGCCGCGGGGCGGCCGATGATATCCTCCACCAGCGCCTTGCCGCGCGTCATGCGATCGAGCGCCACGGCATGATCGAGCCCGAGGAACTCGCCCTCGCTCGCGGTCATATGCCTGGCCTTGAGCGCGGCGATCCCGTGATGCTCGGTGGTGTCGCGGTGGAACCAGCCGTGGACGAACATCTCGATCCCGGCATCGGCCCAGCCGCGCAGCCGCGTCGCGAATGGGGTGCCGGGGGTCAGCGGCGCCTCGCCCCAATGATCGGGGACGACCAGCATCGCCAGCCGCGGGCCGCCGAGATGGCCTGAAAGCCGGTCGAGCAAGGTCTCCACCTCGCGTTCGAACCGCGGGCCGACGTCGTGGATCGAGGCAAGCAATCGCTTCATCATCAGCGTCCTTCTGGGAAATGCCCCGGCGGGGCATTTCGGACGGTCTTAAGCTCATAAACCGAAATCACTTCTTTCCCCAGCGGCATGGCATGAGCGAGGCGATAGTCGCGCGCCATTGCGGCGGAAACGATCGCGCGGATCTCGGGGCGCTCGCCGATCGACGGCGGGCGCATCACCACCGTCGTCGGGCGCAGCGAGAGGATGCGCCGCACCTCACTGGCCTGGTCGACCCCGACCGCCCCCGCCTCGCGCGTTCGATAGAGATGGCTCGGGAACATATAGCGGCTCAGCCGGCAGCGATCGATGATCGCATAGAGCTTGGTATCGCCCGAATAGACCCACAGGCAGCCCGGCCCCGGACCGACCGCCTTCGCCAGCGCGGCGAATTGCGCCGGCCCACCGTGCGCGATGCGCCCCGCGACCGTCATCCCGGTGCCGATCAGCGCGACGACGCCGAGGATCGCCAGCGCGGCGCGGCGGCGCGCGCCGAGGAAGCCCGCCGCGCAGATCGCCCCCGGCACCATCGCCGGCAGCGCATAATGTTCGTACCAGCCGCCGATCAGCAAAATGCCCGCCAGCGCGACCGCCAGCCAGCACGCCGCAAAGCGCCGCAATACCGCGTCGCCGCCCGCGGCCCGGCCGCGCGAGGCGACCCCCATCGCGACGAGCGGCGCGAGATACAGCACGAGCTGGGCGAGATTGCCCCAGCGTTCGAGCGGCGGATCGTCATGCCGTTCGAGGATCGACCGGACATTGGCGTAGAGGAATGCATCGATCGCCCCGATCGCGCCATAATAAGCCGCGATCGCCGCGGTCGGCGCGAAGGCGAGCGCGGCGAGACCGGCGGCGCGCGCTGCGACCCGCGCCGCGCCCTCCCCCGCGCGCCAGTCGCGCGCGACGATCCACAGGCCGAAGAACGCGCCCTCGAACACCCCCGAGGTCTTGATCGTCAGCGCCACGCCGACCAGCAGCATCGCCGCCGCATCGCGCCGCCACCGCCGCGCGGCGTTGGTGGCGATCAGCAGCGCGGCGGCGGCCATCGGGAGATTGTAGAATATCGGCGATTGCCCGCCCGCGCCCTGCGCGATGTCGATCCACAGGATATAGGCGACCCCGGCGAGCGTCGCCCCCGCCGCCCAGCCCGCGCGCGCGGCGAAGCGCGCGACGATCGCCGCGGTCGCCACCACCGCCGCCAGCGCCATCGCCTGATAGGCCCAGATCCCCCACCAGAAGGGCAGCGCCGCGGGGGGCATATAGAGCAGGAACAGCCCGGCCGGCTTCCTGTCCCACACGTCGAGATAGGGGATCGCGCCGCGCCACATCGCGTGCGCGGCGGCGAAATAGAAATCCTCGTCGACATGGACGATCGGGTCGCCGAACGTCGCCGCGCGCGCCGCGATCGCGACGATCAGGAACAGCAGCACGCGGTGGCGATCGAGCAGGGCGCGGGTCATTGCCTGCGCGCCTATCCGAGACGCCACGTATCTGTCACGATCCGACGCGAAGATGGCGTTCGTCACGCCATGCAAGGGGGGATCAAGATGATCGACATTTCGCGCCGTTCACTGCTCGCAACCGGGACGCTGGGGCTCGGCGCGTTCGCGCTTCCCGGGTTCGCCGGCGCGCAGAATGTGCTGGCGGCGCGGGGCTTTACCCATTCGGTTGCGTCGGGCGAGCCGGGGCCGGACGAAATCCTGCTGTGGACCCGTTACGTGCCGACACGCGGCGACACCGCCGAATTGCGCGTCGAGCTCGCCGAAAGCGGCGATTTCGCGCGAATCGCCGCCGGCGGCGCGCAGATCACCGGCCCGTGGCGCGACTGGACCGCGAAGATCACGGTCACCGGATTGAAGCCGGGGCGGACCTATCACTATCGCTTCGTCGCCCCCGACGGCAGCTTCTCCCCGGTCGGGACCACCCGGACCTTGCCCGACGATGCCGCGACGCAATTTCGCGCGGCGATCTTCTCCTGCTCGAACCTCGGCTTCGGCTGGTTCAACGCTTACGGCCATGCCGCGGCGCGCGACGATCTCGACCTGTGGGTCCATCTCGGCGACTATTTCTACGAATATGGCGCGGCTTATTATCCCTCGTCCGCCGAGGCGGTGGTAGGCCGCGTGCCGCAGCCGGCGGGGGAGATCATCCATCTCGCCGATTATCGGCTGCGCTACGCCAGCTATCGCGCCGACCCCGATCTGCAGGCGCTCCACGCGCGGCTGCCGATGATCGCGCAATGGGACGATCACGAAAGCGCCAACGACAGCTGGGAAGGCGGCGCGGAAAACCACGATCCGGCGAAAGAGGGCGAGTGGAACGACCGCCGCGCCGCCGCGATCCAGGCCTATCGCGAATGGATGCCGGTCTCCGACGAGCCGTGGAAGGCCTATGACATCGGCATGCTCGCCACGCTCTACCGCACCGAATCGCGGCTGCTCGCGCGCACCCGCCAGCGCGAGATGGAGGAATTCATCAAGGCGCCGGATGTCGCTGCCGCGCTGACCGCGTTCCGCGATCGCGACTGGCAGGACCCGGCCGTCACGATGCTCGGCAGCCAGCAGGAGGCGTGGCTGGCGCATGGCTTGCGCGCCTCGGTCAGGGCGGGGAAGCGCTGGCAGGTGGTCGGCTTCGGCACGGTGATGGGCGAGCTGCGCAGCCCGTCCGAATCCACCGGCTGGCTGAAGCCCGGCAACAGCGGCGCGGCGGCCTATGTCAAAGCGGGGATCGCCGCCGCCAAGCTCGGCATGCCGTCCAATTTCGACAGCTGGGGCGGCTATCCCGCGGCGCGGCGGCGCTTCCTCGACAGCGCGCGCGCCGCGGCGGCGAACCTCATTCTGATCTCGGGCGACAGCCACAATGCCTGGGCGTTCGATCTGGCGCAGGACGGCGCGGGCGTCGGGGTCGAGTTCGCCGGACATGCGGTGACCTCGCCGGGTTACGAGACCGCCTTCGCCGCCGCCCCGGCGACGGTGGCGCGCGGGCTGGTCGCGGCGAATAGCGAGCTCAAATGGTGCGACACCAGCCGGCGCGGCTATATGGCGCTGACGATCACCCCCGATCGCGCGACCAACGAGTGGCTGTTCGTCGACTCGATCCGCACCCGCAGCCCCAGGGCAAACATCGGTCACTTCGCCACCGTGCAGCGCGGCCGCGCGCGGATGGAGGAGTGACCGATCCTGCCGCGCTCGATCCTGCGCTGTTCGCCTGGCTGGCGGCGCGCTCGATCGCGCGCGGCGTGCCGCTGCCGGTCGCCAGCCACGGCGGCTATCGCGTCGACACCCGCTCCGACACCGAAACCGCGCGCTGGGTGTTCGCACACGCCGGACCCGGGCTCGAATCGCTCGCCCGCGCGATCCACGCCCCGCGACATTTCCTCAAATTATGCGCGACGCCCGAGGTGCTCCACGCCGCTTTGCCCCCCGGCTGGCAGATCCACCCGCCGGGCTATTTCATGATCGCGAACGCTGCGCCGCCCAACCAGACGCCGGCGCCGGGTTATGAGATCGCGGTCGAGCGGCGGGGCGCAGTGACCCAGGTGCGGATCACCGCCGCGGACGGCACGCCGGCGGCGAGGGGCTATGCCGCGGAGACCGCCGAAGCCTTTATCTACGATCGCATCGAGACCGCACCGGCGCATCGCCGCCGCGGGCTCGGTGGCGCGGTCATGGCGGCGCTGCATCGTGCGAAACGGCGCCAGGAAACCCCCGAACTGCTCGTCGCGACCGAGGAGGGCCGGGCGCTCTACACCACGCTCGGCTGGCGCGTGCTGTCGCCTTATTCCACCGCCTCGATCCCCGCGACTTAGAGGTCCGCCGCCTTCATCCGCACGATCGGCTGGGTCGGGACATGCGCCGCCATCCGGTCGATCAGCACGTCGAGCGTTTCGGCAACGATCAGCAGGTCGCGATGCTGCGGGCGCAGGAAACCGACCGTCGCCATCTTCTCCCAGAAAGCGACGAGATCGTCATAATAGCCCTGGGTATTGAGCAGCCCGACGGGATCGCTGTGATAGCCGAGCTGCGCCCAGGACAACGCCTCCCACAATTCGTCCATCGTCCCCGTACCGCCGGGGATCGTCACGAAGCCGTCGGCAAGGTCGGTGAACGCCTT
>NZ_MKRR01000138.1:126333-134556 GCF_001897045.1 Sphingomonas sp. 66-10 | reverse complement strand
CTGGGGGATCACCCCGATCACCTCGCCACCCGCCGCCAGCGCCGCATCCGCCACCGCGCCCATCAGCCCGAGCCGCCCGCCGCCATAGACGACGCCGATCCCGCGCGTCGCGAGCTCACGTCCCACCGCGCGCGCGGTTTCGAGATAGACCGGATCGGCCGGCGTGGCCGAACCGCAATAGACCGCGAGACGCTTCATCGAATCTTCAACCTGCTGGGATGCGGCCGCCTATCGAAAGAGCATCGGCGCGACAAGCGCCCTTCCCTCGTTCGCGGAGGCTTCGCTTTAGAGCAGCGTACCTGGGATATGATCCACCCCGGCGCAGGCCGGGGTCCAGCATCGGACCGGTCGCGACTGGACCCCGGCCTGCGCCGGGGTGATGGGTCCCACCCTGTCGGTTCGATGTGATCCCAATTAAACGCGCGACGCTCTAACCGGCACGACGGGACGGAACCTTATCCCCGCCCCAGCATCAGATCCGCCGCGCTGTGCGCGCTTTCCAGCGCCCCGGCCCATCCCCCGCGCGGATGCGCGCCCGCGCCGACGAAATAGAGATTGCCGATCGCCGCATCGCGATTGCGCGCGGCGAACCATGTGCCTTCCGCCGGCAGCGGCTCGGGGCCGAACGCGCTCCCGAGATAAGCGTTGAAGTCGCCCACGAAATCGGCCGGACTATAGCTGAACCCGGTGACGATCCGCTCGCGCACTTCGGGGATCAGCCGCCGCTCGAGCACATCGAGCACGCGCTGTTCGATCAGCGGGGCGATGCGGCGCCAGTCCTCCGGGAATTTGCCGAGATGCGGCACCAGCGCGAAGGCGCGGAAGGTCGAGCAGCCCGGCGGTGCCAGCGATGGGTCGGTGACGCTGGGATGATCGAGGAACAACGGGAAATCCGCCGCGAGCAGCCCGTGCCCGAACGTGTCGGACAGCGCCTCCTCATAGCGCTCACCGAACAGGATCGTGCGATGCGGAATGCCCGGCCACGTCCCCTTGATCCCGAAATGGAGCGCGAACACCGATGGCGCCTGCCGTTTGCGCTCGAGCCGCGCGGCGGTGCGCGCGGCGGCGGCGGAGCCGGCAAGCAGATCGCGGCACGCGTGGATCATGTCGCAATTGGCGCCGAGCATCGCGCAATCGGTGCGCCAGCCGCTCGCGGTTTCCACCGCGGTCACGCGATCGCCGAGCGTCTCGATCCGCACCGCCGCGTCGCCCAGCCGGATCGTCCCGCCGCGCCGCTCGAACAGCGCCGCCAGCGCCGCGATCAGCCGGTTGGTGCCGCCCGCGACGCACCACGCCTCGCCCTCGCTCCCCGGCCGCAGCGCCGCGGCATTGGCGGTCATGGGGTTGCCGCCGGCGAGCAAGGTGCCGAACGACAGCGCCTGCCGCAGCTTTTCGTCGCCGACGAAGCGCGCAACGGTCGAATGGACCGAGCGCCACGCCTGATGCCGCACCACCCACGGCGCCGCGCGCAGCAATGCCGCCGCATCGGCGAACGGCTGGTCGAGTCCTTCGCGGCGCAGCGCCGCGGCATGATCGCGCAATTTGCGATATCCCGCGGCATCGCCGGGCGCGCGCCGGCCGATCTCCGCGCGCAACGCCTCGTCGTCCGCCAGATCGAGCACCGCGCCGTCGGGCCAGTGGCAGCGATAGCCGGGGTCGACCGGGAGCAAGGTCACCGCCGGCGCCATATCGTCGCCGGCCAGCGCCCATAGCGCGGTGAGCGGCGCGGGATCGGCGATCGCCGCCGGGCCGGTATCGAACGTATAACCCTCCAGCCGACGGAAAGCCGCCCGGCCGCCGGGCTGGTCGCGCGCTTCGACGATGGTCGTCGCGATTCCCGCCGTTTGCAGTCGGATGGCGAGCGCCAACCCGCCGATCCCGGCCCCGATCACCACCGCCTTCGTTTCGGTCACGCTTCAGTCACTCGATGCGTCTCGCCAGCTTCACCGCACGCCAGAACGGCACGGGCGGCTTGCCCCTAAGCATCCGCGCGCGGTCCGAAAAGGTACAACGTGCCGCATGGAAACGCGAAATCAGCCCGGCCGGCTGGCGATAGAGCCAGGCCGCGACGCGATAGCGCGCCTCCGATCCCGCCGCGCGGAACATCAGCGCGTTGAACAGGCGATAGAAGCGCCGCTCAGCCCAGCGCGCGCGGGCATAGTCGAGCGTCAGCGCGTACAACGAATCGCCGGAAAGATCCGGCGTGTCGGCGATCAGCACCGCGAGCCGCACCGCATCGGGCAGCGAGCGCCCGGTCGAAGGGTGGAACAACCCGGCGCGCGTCCCCGCCTTGGCCACACGCGCACCGCCGGCGCGCCACAGCGCGTCGAAATCGCCGCCGATCGCGAGCGGCAGCGTGCCGCGCTCCTCGCGCCCCGCCTCGCTCGCCTGCCAGCCGCGGCTTTCGGCATAGACCTCGATCCGCCGGTTAAGCGCGCCTGCGTTGAGCGCGGCATTGTCGCTGCAATAATTGTCCTCCACCAGCACGCGGGTCGGCGACAGCGGCAGGCAGCGAACGAAGCGATAGCCGTCATGCTGGGTGACGGTGGCGTCGGCCAGAATCGGCTGGTCGAGCCCGTGGCCGCCGGCGATCTCCAGCTCGCGCGCGAGGAATTTGCGCCACCCGATATCGAGCGCGGAAAGATCGCCCGCGCCGCGCGCGTCGATCACCCCCTTGGCCTCGATCCGCTCCCCGCCGGCGAGCGTGACCGAATGCGGGCTGCACCCCAGCACCTTGCGCCCCGTCATCACCGCATCGGGGGAAAGCTGTGCGCGCACCACCAGATCGAGCCGCTCGCCGGTGATCGCATAACAGGGGTGCCGCAACGCGCGCGCCTGCCCCGGAAAGGCGACGTCATAGACCGGCCAGGCGTGGACGATGAGCGACGTGAGCAGCCAGCGATCGGCGCGCGCGACATCGGCATCGAGGAACGACCACAATCGGTCGCCGCCGATCGTCTCTCCGGCCTCGATCAGTCGCAGCGAAAGATCGGGGCGCTTTGCCGCGAGCGCCAAGGCGATCAGCGATCCTGAAAGACCGCCGCCGACGATCGCGATGTCGCAGCCGTGGGTTGCTGCCATCCCCCCGGCGTAGCGGATCGCCGCGCCGAGCGGAAGAGAGCGCGAGCCAAAATCGTGCCGGATCGGGACGGTTGGCGCGGGCGAACGACTGGGTCGGGCTACGTGCCGGAAACCCCTTTGTGTCCCTGCGAAGGCGGGGCCCCAGTCTGGGCTCGTGCCCTGGGTTCCCACCACTTTGATGGGCGCCCTTCGCGGGAGCACAAGGAGGCTTATCCGCCGCGGAAAGCGATGGACCAGCGATGGCTCTGGATCACGCCGGCCCTCACGCCGGCGTCTCGCCCCCCCGTCAGGGAGCCAAAGCACCGCCCACGGGTTTGACGAGCACGGCCGTGGAGAATTTTTGTGCGCTTACCATATCTTACCGCGATCGCCCCGCTGTGTGCCGTCCCGCTCTCGGCCCCGTCGGCATCGGCGCAGACCGCCGGCCCCGCCAGCCCGGATCTCGATCGGGATATCGTCACGGTGGGCGTCGGCGCGGGCTTCATGAGCGATTACGAGGGCGCCAAACATCATTCGTTCAGCCCCGTGCCGGGGGCGATCGGCACCGTCGGCGGCCACGATTTCGCGATCATCGGCAATCGCGCGAGCTTCAACCTGATCCGCCGCCCCGACGGGCCGGCATGGGCGATCCAGGCCGGGCCGCTGATCGCGGTCAATTTCAACCGTACCAGCCGCAGCAATATCGACGATCCGCAGGTCCGCGCCTTACCCAAGCGTGATCTGACGATCGAGGCCGGCGGCTATCTCGGCATCAGCAAGACGGGGGTGCTCACCAGCAGGCACGACATGCTGACGCTGTCGGTAAGTTACCGGCATGACATATTCGGGGTACACGACAGCGCTATCGTCACGCCGAATCTGCAATATTTCACCCCGTTGAGCCGCAAGATCGCCGTGGCGGCGTTCGTTTCGGCCGATCATGTCGGGAACGGCTATATGGCGTCCTATTTCAACATCACCCCGGCCGACAGCCGCGCGAGCGGGCTCCCCGCCTATCACGGGCGGGGCGGGTGGAAGAATTGGACCCTGGGGGCGGCGGGCACCGTCTCGCTTTCGGGCGATTTGCTCCACGGCTGGAAACTGGTCGGCGCCGCAACCTACAGCCGGTTGCTCGGGGATGCCGCGGCGAGCCCGGTGGTGCGCGATGTCGGCACAGCGAATCAATGGCTTGGTGCAATCGGGGTGGCTTATACATTCTGAGTTTTGCGTGGCCGGCCGCTCCGCCTAAAGGAACGGTTCGGTCACGATTCTGTCGATTCGTTCAGCTTCGAGACAGCGAAATCAACTAGGCGCATACGGCACGGTTTTCTGCCGGGCGGTTCAGGAAGGGAAGCAGCAATGACCCAGGACGGGCGACTTGTCGGGATGCCGGAACCGGACGAGAAACGGCGCGACGACCGGCGCGCGTTCTTTGCCGCGGCGGTCGGCGCGGCGGCGATCGGCGCGGGCGCGCTGATCTTCTCCGATCCCGTTTCGGCGCAGACGGTGGCCGATGCGGACGTGCTCAACTACCTGCTCAACCTGGAATATCTCCAGGCCAATTATTACGGCTACGCCGTCAACGGCGCGGGGCTGGGCACCAGCGACACGCAGAGCGGCGCCGCCACCCCGACCGCCGGGGGCAATGTCACGCCCGGTGCCAAGGTGACCTTCGCCGACGCCTATATCGCCGCTTACGCCAAGGAAATGGCGACGGTGACGCTCAATCAGGTCCGCTTCCTGCGCACCACGCTCAGCACCGCGGCGGTCGCGCAGCCGGCGATCGATCTCGGCAATGGCGCGACGAATGCGTTCAGCGCGATGGCGCAGGCCGCCGGGCTGGTCGCCGCGAACACCGCGTTCGATCCCTATGCCAACGAGCTCAACTTCCTGCTCGGCGCCTTCTTCCTGCAGGATGTGGTCGCGAGTGCCTATCAGGGCGCGGTCGCGCTGCTCGGCAGCAAGACCTTCCTCGAGGCGGCGGCCGGGCTGATGGCGGCCAATGCGCATCATGCCGCGCTGGTGCGCACCACGCTCTACCAGATGAGCAGCGCCAACGCCGCGATCCTCGGCTCGGTCGACAGCATCTCCAACTATCGCGACAGCATCGACGGCGGGTCCGACGACGATCAGGGCATCCGCGAGGTTTCGTCGGGCAACGGCCCGCTGGCGAATATCGCGCCGGTCGACGGCAATGCCTGCACCTTCGCCCGCAGCTACGGCACCGTGCTCAACATCCTGTTCCTGAACCGGACCGCGGTCACCAAGGGCGGTTTCTTCCCGGCCGGCGTCAACGGCACCATCACGACGAGCGCGGCGAGCTAAGGCGCGCCCGACGCGCCGCTCGTTCGCCCATTTGCCAAGGTTTCAGGGATTATCGTCATGATCGACCACGAACAGATCACCACTTCCGACGACGCCGCGCTGCACAGCGCCGGGCGCCGCCGTTTCCTCAGCCTCGTCGGCCAGTCGGGCGCCGCGGTCGGCGGGCTGGCGTTGCTGTCCGCCTGCGGCAGCGATTCCTCCTCGTCCAACCCGACGCCCACCCCCACCGCGACCTCGACCGCCAGCACCGAGGCGGCGGACATCACGATCCTCAAGTTCGCGCTCCAGCTCGAATATCTGTCGGGGCAATATTTCTCTTATGCCGCGACGGGCGCCGGGCTGCCGGCGAGCGATCTGACCGGCAGCGGCACCCAGGGGACGGTCAAGGGCGGCGCGCTGGTGCCGTTCAGCGATCCGCAGGTCGCCGCCGTCGCGCGCGAAATGGCGCGCGACGATCGCGCGCACGTCGAATATCTCCGCTCGCTGATCGGCGGCACGCCGACCGCAATGCCGTCGCTCAACATCGACAGCGGCAGCACCGATGCGTTCGCGGCGCTCGCCGGGCTGGCGGGGGTGACGCCGTTCAACCCCTATGCGTCGGACGAGAATTTCCTCTACGGCGCGTTCATCCTCAAGGATGTGATCGCCACCGCGTACAAGGGGCTGGTGCCGGTGCTCGGCACGCCGGGCTTCATCACCGGGCTGGCCGGGGTGCTCGGCACCGAGGCCTATCACGCCGGGCTGATCCGCACCTTGCTCTATCAAAAGGGCTTCACCGTGATCCCGGGCAAGCTCAGCGCGGCGCGCGACAGCCTCGACGGCTCGACCACGCTCGACAAGGGAATCGCCGGCGCGGACAATACGATCTCCAACGTCGCGCCGGTCGACGGCAACGGCATCACCTTCAGCCGCACCACCGGGCAGGTGCTCAACATCCTGTTCCTCAACAAGGCGTCGGTGACCACGGGCGGATTCTATCCCGCCGGCGTCAACGGCACCGTCAACACCAGCGCGGCCAACGGTTAAGAGTCGGTCTGAGAAATGCCCCTTCGGGGGCATTTCGTTGCGGCACCGGCCCGCTCCCCCACCCGGCCACCCATCGGTATTATGAGTGGGTGGCCGGGTGGGGGAGCGGGCCGGTGCCGCCAAAAATGCGGTGCGCCGCATTTTTCAAACTGGCACGCGGCTGGACGGCGCGGCGCAAACCCCCTAGACATACCGCCAGTATCCCCGGGGGACCGCCGACGCCGCGGTTGAGAGGAGGGCCGCAGCCCTCGACCCGCTGAACCTGATCCGGCTGACACCGGCGTAGGGAGGGAGCGGCGCATCACTCCCGCCACGTCCCTCCCCGCGATAATGCGAGGAAGACAAGAGACATGGCAGACGTTGATTCGCCGATTGAACTGGCTTCCGCTGGAAGCCAGCGGCCCGCCCGCACCGAAATAGGTGTCACCACCGGCCCGATCCGCGGCAGCCGCAAGATCCACGTCGGCCCGCTCAAGGTCGCGATGCGCGCGATCGATCTCGAGCCCTCGTCGGGCGAGCCGCCGCTCAACGTCTACGACACCTCCGGGCCGTACACCGACCCCAATGCGTCGATCGACATCATGGCCGGGCTCCCCGCGCTGCGCCGCGAGTGGATCGTCGCGCGCGGCGATGTCGAAAGCTATGACGCGCGCCAGGTGCGCCCCGAGGATAACGGCCTCAAGGGCCCCGATCGCTCCGCCGGCGTCGCGCAATTCCCCAATGTCGTCCGCCGCCCGCTGCGCGCCAAGCCCGGCGCCAACGTCAGCCAGATGCATTACGCCCGGCGCGGGATCATCACGCCGGAGATGGAATATGTCGCGACGCGCGAGAATCTCGGCCGCGCGATGCTCAAGGATCATATCCGCGACGGCGAGAGCTTCGGCGCGGCGATCCCCGATTATGTGACCCCCGAATTCGTCCGCGACGAAGTGGCGCGCGGGCGCGCGATCATCCCCAGCAACATCAACCACCCGGAAAGCGAGCCGATGGCGATCGGCCGCAATTTCCTGGTCAAGATCAACGCCAATATCGGCAATAGCGCGGTCGCCTCCGACGTGGCGAGCGAGGTCGACAAGATGGTCTGGTCGATCCGCTGGGGCGCGGACACGGTGATGGACCTCTCGACCGGGCGCAACATCCACGACACGCGCGAATGGATCATCCGCAACTCGCCGGTGCCGATCGGCACGGTGCCGATCTATCAGGCGCTGGAGAAGGTCGGCGGCATTGCCGAGGACCTCACCTGGGAAATCTTCCGCGACACCTTGATCGAGCAGGCCGAGCAGGGCGTCGATTATTTCACGATCCACGCCGGGGTGCGCCTCCCCTATATCCCGCTCACCGCCAAGCGCGTCACCGGGATCGTCTCGCGCGGCGGGTCGATCATGGCGAAATGGTGCCTCGCGCACCACAAGGAGAGCTTCCTCTACGAGCGGTTCGACGAGATCACCGAGATCATGAAGGCGTATGACATCGCCTACAGCCTCGGCGACGGGCTGCGCCCCGGATCGATCGCCGACGCCAATGACGAAGCGCAATTCGCCGAACTCTATACGCTCGGCGAGCTGACCAAGCGCGCCTGGGAACAGGACGTGCAGGTGATGATCGAGGGCCCCGGCCATGTGCCGATGCACAAGATCAAGGAGAATATGGACAAGCAGCTCGAAGCGTGCGGCGAGGCGCCCTTCTACACGCTCGGGCCGCTGACCACCGATATCGCGCCTGGCTACGACCATATCACCAGCGGGATCGGCGCAGCGATGATCGGCTGGTACGGCACGGCGATGCTTTGCTACGTCACGCCCAAGGAAC
>NZ_MKRR01000138.1:117250-126165 GCF_001897045.1 Sphingomonas sp. 66-10 | reverse complement strand
CTGCTCGATGTGCGGCCCGAAATTCTGCTCGATGAAGATCACGCAGGAAGTGCGCGACTTCGCCCGGCTGCAGAACCAGAATGCCGACGCCTTCGTCGCGGCGGATACCGCCGAGGCGGGGATGAAGGAGATGAGCGAAATTTACAACGAAACCGGCCGGGAGCTTTATATGGGTGCCGGTGGGCGGGAGCACGATTGAGGGGGCCGAGATGGCCGAAAGGCGCGGCGGGGCTTGCCTCGCGGTGACCGAATAGGCCGATGAGCATCCTGCCATCACTGTTTCTGGCGATTCCGGCGGTGGTGATGGCAGGCGGGCTCGCGCCTGCCAAACGCCCGGATTTTTCCGCCGTCACCAGCGTCGCCGCGGCAAGGAAGCTCGTCGCAGACGGCTATCTGGTGGAAAGTCTCGCTTTTCCGGCCGAGCTTGGCGGGCCACCGGACAAGGAAAACATCATTTATCTCCCGCCCGCCGTCGTGACCACCCGGGCGCTCGTCATTGGAACGCTTAAGCGGATGTCGCGCGACGGCAGCATCGACAGGATGAAGGTCGAGCCGGACTATCGCGGCGACAGCATCGTCCCCGCACGCCTCCGCATGACGGCGTGGCGGCGCGGCGAGAAGACCAAATTCGAGGCGGTCATCGAGGTCTGGTAGCACGGGCCGCTATAGGGCTACTCTCAGCGGCTTGCATAATCGTCGAACTATTGAGAACATATAGCGAACATAATCCGAGTCGGATTCCATGCTATGCCCCCGTCACGCGACTTCTACCTCATGATCAAACCCCCGCCGAGCGAACTGTCCGAGATAACGCGACACAAGCAGGTGTTGGGTATCGAGGACGGCTACGATCCTGCTCGACTTCACATCACGGTCGATCCGCTGGGGTCAGAAAAAGAATGGCCCGATCCACGGATCGACTGGCTGAATGCCATATTGACCCGATTCCTTGCCGATCCGTTCTATATCGAGTTCGACCGGATCGAAGAAAACACTCTCCGCGGCGGCGGCGAGGCACTGCGCGCGATGCGGGCGTTCCGTCGCTCGCTGATCCGCCACCTCGCCCGGTCAGGGCTGATCCTGCCAACTCGTCCCTTCAATCCGCATGTGACGCTGGCCTACGGGCAAGACTCGGATCACCGCGTCACGATCGACCCGATCGGCTGGACGGTGGACGAGCTCCTGCTGATCAGGAGCGGAGACGGCCGCCACGTCCCGTTTGGACGCTGGTCGCTAATCCAGCGCCAACCCAACCTTCCACTCTTCTAGTCAATTCAGGACGCCCCATCCCCGTTCGGGCTGAGCCTGTCGAAGCCCTGCCCTTTCTTCCGCAGAAGTGCAGCCCTTCGACAGGCTCAGGGCGAACGGGGCGGAAGTAGACTCGCTACTCCACCCGCGCGGGCAACGCCCAGTCGATCGTCCCGCGCCCGTTGCGTTCCAGAAACGCATTGGCCTGCGAGAAATGCCGGCTGCCGAACCAGCCGTTATACGCCGAGAGCGGCGACGGGTGCGGCGCCTTCAGCACTAGATGATGCCCGCCGCGCTCGATGCTCGGGACGAACCCGGCCTTCTTCTGCGCATAGCTGCCCCACAGCATGAACACGATCGGCTCGGGCCGCGCGGCGAGCAGGCGGATCACCGCGTCGGTGAATTTCTCCCACCCGCGATCGCGGTGCGAGGCGGCCTGCCCGCTCACCACGGTCAGCACGCTGTTGAGCAGCAGCACGCCCTGTTGCGCCCAGCTTTCGAGGAAGCCGTGCGCCGGCGGCTCGATCCCGCAATCGGTGTGGAGTTCCTTGTAGATGTTGACGAGGCTCGGCGGCGGTTTGACCCCGGGGCGGACCGAGAAGCACAATCCGTGCGCCTGCCCCGGCCCGTGATACGGATCCTGCCCGAGGATCACCACGCGCACATCGGGCAAGGCGGTCAGCTCGAGCGCGCGGAACCAGTTGCTCGAATGCGGGAAGATCTGTTTCCCGGCGGCTTTCTCCGCGACCAGGAACTGGCGCAGCGCAGCCATATAATCGCTGTCGAATTCGCCGCGCAGCGGCGCGAGCCACGTCGGGTCCATCTTCGGATCGGCCACGCTTTGCCCCCCTTACCGCTTGCGCACGAATTCGGCGCGCAGCACCAGCCCCTTGATCCCGTCGAACTTGCAGTCGATCTCCTGCGCGTCGCCGGTCAGCCGGATCGACTTGATCAAGGTGCCGCGCTTGAGCGTCTGGCCGGCGCCCTTGACGTCGAGATCCGTGATCAAGGTCACCTGATCGCCGTCGGCGAGGAGATTGCCCACCGCGTCGCGCACCTCGACTTGCCCCGCCGCGGCCTGCTTCGCGGCCAGTTCGCTCGCCGGAAGCCATTCGCCGCTTTCCTCGTCGAACACATAATCGTCGTCGCTCATTCCCGTCCCCTTTTCATATCAACGCGCCCGCAGGCCGATCAGCGGGCGCAGCAGCGGCACCGCACGCCCGCCGAGGTAGAAGGCCCAGCATCCCGCCACCGTCGCGGCGACGAGAATCGCGAATTCCGCGTTGCCGGAAAGACCGAGCGGCAACAGCCAGAACATCACCACGACGATGATCGTCTGGTGGATGATATAGAAGGGAAACACCGCCTCGGTCAGCATCGCGCGCCACGGCGCGTCGCGATTGAGCCAGCGATCCGCAACCCCGATCAGCGCCGCGATCGTCCCCCATTGCTGCACCGCATGTGCCGCGCCGTAGGGGCGATAGACCCAGCGCGGGGTCGGCACCGACGGCGGCCAGCTATATTCGATCGTCACCACGCAGGCGAAGCCGGCCAGCCCCAGCACCGCCGCCACCGGCCAATAGCGCCGCAGCGCCGCCAGCGCCGGCTCGGACCGGGCGAGCGCGAAGCCGAACAGGAAATCGGGGACGTACATGAAATGCGCCATCGTGTCGTCGACCAGCGCATGCGTCTCCCCCGCCATCGGGAACCACCAGGCGTGGACCGCGAGCGCCCAAAGCATCGGGATGACCAGCACCCCCCAGCCGGCGAAGGCGCGATCGAACAATCGCTGGAGCACCTCGGTCCGCACCAAGGCGACCAGCCCGGCCAGCACGACGGTATAGACCCACAGATAGCCGACGAACCACAGATGGTTCCACGTCGGCAACACGATCCCGTCGAGCATCCCGAAGCGGAAATAATCGTGCAGCCAGAAATAGGGGAAGCCGGCGGCATAATGATATTTGGTGACCAGCTCGACCCAGGATTGCGGCGGAACGATCACCGCGATCCCGAACACCAGGGGCACGAGGAGCCGCCAGCTGCGATTGGCGAGAAAGCCCCCCACCCCGACCGAGCGCCGCAGCAGCGCGCGGCTGGCATAGCCCGAGACGACGAACAGCAACGGCAGCCGCCAGGCGTTGGTCGCCATCATCGGCAGCGTCGTCCAATCCTCGACGTGCGAGGATTTTACGTGGAAGTTCCACGGCACGAAGACCATGCCGATATGATAGAGGATGAGCAGCCCGAAGGCCCCGACGCGCAGCCAGTCCATCCCATAATGTCGTGCCATCCCGGCCCGCATAGGGGGCTGGGACGGCAAGAACAATCGCCGGCGGGCGCGGCGGCGCTACAGCTTGACGCGAAGCTGGCCCAGGAAATCGCGCTTGCCGAGCTTCACGCCCTTGGCGCGCAGGACGTCATAAGCGGTGGTCGCGTGGAAATAGAAATTCGGCTGCGAGAAGCTCAATAGGAAGGTCGCCCCGCCAAACGGCAGCTTGAGATCGCCCATGCGGAATTCGCAATCGCGCGCGGCGAGCGCATCGAACTCGGCGGGGTCGAGCGCCTTGAGCGCGTCGATCCCCTCCTGCACCATCGCGCGCAAGCCGGCGAAATCGGTCGACCAGGGCGAGAGGTTGGGCGAAAAGCTCCCCGCGCGCACCCCGGCGACCGCACCGGCCGAATGATCGACGCTCGATTTCACCTGATAGCCGAACGGCAGCATGTCCGGCGCGAGCCGCGCGTCGATCATCGCTTCCGGGGTGATATGCTTTTCGGCCGCGAACGCCTCCGCCTTGTCGATCAGCCCGGCGACCGCGCCGAGGATCTGCAGGTTGGACGGAATCACCGCATCATAAAGCGAAAAAGTCATATTATCGGCTCCTCTCGATCGGCGGGCGTTTCGTTCCGCGATGCAAGCCGCTATATCGCGGACAACTCCGATAGGAAGCTTGTTCATGTCCGTCCGTCCCTGGCGCGATATCCAGCGCCGCAAGAGCCGCCAGATCATGGTCGGCAACGTCCCCGTCGGCGGCGACGCCCCGGTCACCGTCCAGACGATGACCAACACCCCCACCAGCGACGCGCGCGCGACGATCGACCAGATCCGCCGCTGCGAGGAGGCCGGGGTCGACATCATCCGCGTCAGCTGCCCCGATGTCGAAAGCACCGCCGCGTTCAAGCAAATCGCCCGCGCCGCGCGGGTGCCGATCGTCGCGGACATCCATTTCCATTACAAGCGCGCGCTCGAGGCGGCGGATGCGGGGGCGGCGTGCCTGCGCATCAACCCCGGCAACATCGGCTCGGCCGAGCGCGTCAACGAAGTGGTCAACGCCGCCAAGGCCAATGGCTGCGCGATCCGCATCGGGGTCAATGCCGGCAGCCTCGAAAAGGACCTGCTCGAAAAATATGGCGAGCCGTGCCCGGAGGCGCTGGTCGAAAGCGCGCTCGATCATATCAAGCTGCTGCAGGACCGCGATTTCCACGATTTCAAGGTGGCGGTGAAGGCATCCGACATCTTCCTCGCGGTGGCGGCTTACCAGCAGCTCGCCGAGGCGGTCGATTGCCCGCTGCATCTCGGCATCACCGAAGCGGGCGGGTTCGTCGGCGGGACGGTCAAATCGGCGATCGGGATCGGCTCGCTCCTGTGGTACGGAATCGGCGACACGATCCGCGTCTCGCTCTCGGCCGAGCCCGAAGACGAGGTGCGCGTCGGGTTCGAGATCCTCAAGAGCCTCGGCATCCGCAACCGCGGCGTACGCGTGGTGAGCTGCCCGAGCTGCGCGCGCCAGGGGTTCGACGTGATCCGCACCGTCCAGGCGCTGGAGGAGCGGCTCCAGCATATCCGCACCCCGATGTCGCTCTCGGTGCTCGGCTGCGTCGTCAACGGGCCGGGCGAGGCGCGCGAGACCGATATCGGGATCACCGGCGGCGGCAACGGCAAGCATATGGTCTATCTGTCGGGGGTCACCGACCACCATGTGCAGGACGCCGACATGATCGAACATATCGTCAAATTGGTCGAGGCCAAGGCGGCCGAGATCGAGGCGACGAGCGACGCGGACAAGGTCGCGGCCGAATAGATCGCGCCGCGCCCGCCGGTTAACCACGGCGTTCAACCGCGTCGCAGCTTTTGCCCGGCTATGCCGCCGCGATGCGCATCGCGATGTTGATGATGATCGCCCTCGGCACCGTGATCGGCCTCGCCCTGCCGACCGCGATGCGTTCGCCCGCGCCGGCGCCCGCCACCCCGGCGGCGGCAGCCGCGACCGCCACGCCCGCGCCGCCGCGCGAAACGGTGATCCGGCGCGAGGGCGACGGGCATTTCTATGCCTTCGCCAACGTCAACAGCGAGCCGATCCGCTTCGTCGTCGATACTGGCGCGTCGACCGTGGCGCTGACCCCCGAGGACGCGCGCCGCGCGCATATCAATTTCGATCCGTCGCAGGTCGTCCGCGTCGGCTATAGCGCCGGGGGCGAGCTCAGCGGCCAGCCGGTGATGATCGACCGGATGGAATTGGACGGGAAGCGCGCCGGATCGGTGCCGGCGGTGGTGCTGCCCAATCTGACCGTCTCGCTGCTCGGCCAATCCTATCTGCGCCAGATCGCGACGGTATCGATCAGCAACGACGAGATGCGGCTGAAGTAGCGCGCCGCTTCGCCGCCGGCTAAGCCAAGAGCATGAATCGCCCGCTTTCCCCCGCGCTGGCCTTCGCCGTCGCGGCGGCGGGGATCGGGCTGTTTTCGATCATGGACGCGTTCATGAAGTCGCTGACGCTCGCGCTCGGCGTCTATAATGCGTTGATCTGGCGTACCGGCGTCTCGGCGGTGTTCGGCTTCGGGGCGTGGGCCGCGACCGGGCGCGCGCGGCCGACACGGCGTGCGATGCGGCTGCACGTGATTCGCGGCGCGATCACCGCGGCGATGGCCTTGCTGTTCTTCTGGGGGCTCGCGCGGGTGCCGATGGCACAGGCGATCACGCTCTCCTACATCGCGCCGCTCGCCGCGTTGCTGCTCGGCGCGCTGTTCCTCCACGAGCGCGTCGGCGCGCGCGTGATCGGCGCATCGTTCGCCGCCTTCGCCGGGGTGCTGGTGGTGCTGGCGGGCGAATCGCGCGCGTCGCTGGGCCCGGAGGCACTGGCGGGATCGGCCGCGGTGCTCGCGTCGGCCTTGCTCTATGCGGTCAACCTCGTCGTCGCGCGGATGCAGAGCCAGGCCGCCGGCCCGGGCGAGATCGCCTTCTTCCAGGGCATGATCGTCACCGCTTTCCTCGCGCTCGGCGCGCCGTGGTTGCTCGCGGTGCCCGAGGCGGCGCAATGGTGGAAGATTTTGGCCGGCGGCCTGCTCGCCACCGCCTCGCTGTTCCTGCTCGGCTGGGCCTATGCCCACGGCGAGACCGGCTATCTCGCGACGACCGAATATACTTCGTTCGTCTATGCCGCGACGCTCGGCTTTCTCGTGTTCGGCGAGCATCTGTCGCCGTTCACGCTCGCCGGCGCCGCGATCATCATCGCTTCATGCCTCTATGCCGCGCGGCGTCGCGATATCGCGGCGACCGGGCCGGATTCGGCGGTGCTGATGCCGCTTCCGCGCAAGCGCACCAGACGATAATGAGCCCGGCATGACCGTTTCGATCCGTCCTTCCACGCCGCAGGATTGCGGCACGATCCTGCGCTTCGTCCGCGAGCTCGCCGATTATGAGCGCGAGCCCGATGCCGTCGAGGCGAATGAGGCGATGCTCGCCGACGCCTTGTTCGCGACGCCCCCCGCGGCGGAGGCGCTGATCGCCGAACGCGACGGGGTTCCGGTGGGCTTCGCCTTGTTCTTCCACAACTTCTCTACCTGGACCGGCAAGCGCGGGATCTATCTGGAGGATCTCTACGTCACCCCGGCCGCGCGCGGCTCGGGGGCGGGCAAGGCGTTGCTTGCCCATCTCGCGGGAATCGCGCTCGATCGCGGCTGCGCGCGGTTCGAATGGTCGGTGCTCGACTGGAATACCCCGGCGATCGATTTCTATCGCTCGATGGGAGCGACCGCGATGGACGAATGGACCGTCCAACGCGTCACGGGCGATGCGCTCGTCCGGCTCGCGGGGCGCGGCTGATGGCGTGGCTGTGGCTGATCGTCGGCGGGTGCTTCGAAGTGGGGTTCACCACCTGCCTGCGTTATGTCGACGGCTTCCGTAACGTGCCGTGGACCTTGGGCTTCCTCGTCTCAGTCACGCTGTCGATGGGGCTGCTCGAACTCGCCTCGCGCTCGATCGCGATGGGCACGGCCTATGCCGTCTGGGGCGGGATCGGCGCGCTCGGCACCGTCATGGTCGGGATATTGTGGTTCGGCGAGCCGCTCACCGCCGTGCGCGGACTGCTGATCCTCGGCATCGTCGGGTGCATCGCCGGGCTGAAGGCCACCGCATGAGCGCCGACGGCGGGCTGATCGATTGGGTCGCGGAAGCGCTCGCCCCGCTCGGCACGGTGACCAAAAGGCGGATGATGGGCGGGGCGGTGCTCTATCTCGACGGCGTGGTCTTCGCGATCGTCGACGACGAGACCCTGTGGTTCAAGGCCGATGCCGAAAGCGCCGCCTTATGGGACGCCGCCGGCTGCGCATATTTCACCTATATGCGCGACGGCACGCCGCAGACGATGAACTACCGCTGCGCGCCCGATGACGTATATGATGATGCTGACGCGATGCGCGAATGGGCCGCGCCCGCGATCGCCGCCGGCCGGCGCGCCCCGCGCAAGGCGAAGCGCGCCTAACCCGCTTTTCGCTCAGGCGGCCTTGGCGTTCTTGGCGCGGTCGATCGCCTCGATCACGATCTTGCGCGCCTCGGCGGCATCGCCCCATTCGCCGATACGCACCCACTTCTCGGTCTCCAGGTCCTTATAGTGCCTGAAGAAATGCTCGATCTGCTGGAAGATGATCGAGGGCAGATCCTGCCGCTCGCCGACATCGGTATAATAAGGGAAGGTCGTGTCGACCGGCACGCACACCAGTTTCTCGTCGCCGCCATGCTCGTCTTCGAGCTTGAGCACCCCGATCGGGCGCGCGCGGACGACGCAGCCCGGGATGAACGGCGAGCGCGAGATGACGAGCGCGTCGAGCGGATCGCCGTCGGGCGACAAAGTATGCGGCACGAAGCCGTAATTCGCCGGATAGCGCATCGGCGTATGCAGGATGCGATCGACGAACAACGCGCCGGATTCCTTGTCGAACTCGTATTTCACGGGTTCGCCGCCGGTCGGCACCTCGATGATCACGTTCAGGTCCTCGGGCGGGTTCTTGCCCACGGGGATGAGATCGATGCGCATGATGTCCTTCTTCGTTCACGGCCGGCGCGCAGGCCATCGCCCCCGGAACGGGGCAATGCGCACGCGCCAATCGCACCGCACGATCAGCGCGGCGCCAACAACCTGTCGAGACCACCCTCTCCGGTGCCGATCTTTTCGAGGCGCGGGTAGCGCAGCCCGTCGTGCCAGTCGAGCGCAACCGTGCGATATTCGTCGCCTTTCTTTACCAGCAGCGACACCGCCGCGCCGCCCTTGGCCGCGGCGATCGCCGCCTTCAGCCGCTCGGGCGTATAGCTTTCGTTGTTGACCGCGGTGATCGTCACCCCGATCGTCAGCCCGGCGCGAAACGCCGCGCTATCCCAGGTCACCCCGGTC
>NZ_MKRR01000138.1:114164-117199 GCF_001897045.1 Sphingomonas sp. 66-10 | reverse complement strand
GCCGATAGCCGTTGCGCGCAAAGCCCTCGATCGGCGCGCCCGCGGCATGCTCGGTCAGCCGCTTTTCAAGATAGGCCTTCCAGTCCCACGGCTGGATCGCGTTGAGCGTGCGCGCGACATCGTCGATCGTATAGGTCAGCTCGCCCCAGTCGCCGTCGCGGACGCCGAAGAAGGCGCGCGCGAAATCGTCGATCGATTTCTTGCCCCCCGATTGCTCGCGCAGCAGCGAATCGACGTCCATCCACACGAGGAGCCCCTCGTTGTAATAATCCTCGCTGCGCTGCCAGCTCTGCCAGCCCTTGGGGCGGCGCGCGCTGATCACCGGATCGTTGGTGGTGTCGACGAGATCGCGCCAGTGCCGGGCGGGCTGCGAATCATAGCTCGCCATGATCATGGCATATTGATCGAGCGTATCCTGTTTGGAGACGAGCCCCGATCGCGCCTGGAGCACATAGCCCCAGAATTGCGTCTGCCCTTCATAGACCCACAGCAAGGAACCGCGCATCGGGGTGCGGAAATCGGGCGTCCACAGGTCGGCGCCGCGGCGGAACTTGCCGTTCCAACTATGGGTATATTCGTGCGGCAGCAGGTTGCGGCGCCCCGGCCCTTCGTTCCACTTGGCGAAATAGCCCGGGGTCACGCCGTTTTCGGAGCTGCGATGATGCTCCAGCCCGATCCCGCCGAGCTGATCGGTGATCGAGAGCAGGAAGTCGTAATGATCGTAATGCTGCGATCCGAACGTCTTGATCGCCTGATCGACGAGGCTCTTGTGCGCGTCGATCTGCGCCGGGGTCGCGACGAGTTCGCCCGGCTCGTCGGCGAAGACGTTGAGCGTCACGCGTTCGCTCAGCGGGATCACCCGGCCGTAGCGCCCGGCGAGCAGCGGCGAATCGACCAGAATCTCGTAATTGGTCGGCTCATAGGCCCAGACATTGCCGGTCGCCTTGGCGCGCAGCGCGCCGCCGGCGGTCCAGCCGGTCGGGAAGGTCACGTTCATCCGCACCGGGATGCGGCGGGTGAAATAGCCCGCCGGATAGAGGCTGACCTGATTGGGCTGGAGGCTGATCATCGTCGGGGTAACGACGATCCGCCCCTGATCGGCCTTGGTCGCCGAGATGAACTGGAATTCGACGTCGAGCTGCTTCGCCCCCGCGGGGACGTCGATGTGGAAGGCATAAACGTCGACCGGATCGCGCGTCCACGGCAGCACCTTGCCGTTGGCGCGGATCACGAGGCCGGCGAGCTTCTCGATCTCGCCGCGCGGGGCGTGATTGCCGGGTAGCCACTTCGGATAGAGCAGCGCCATCGGCCCGGCCTTGGCGACCGGGATCGTTTGCTTGACGCGAAGGATGCCGCGCGTGGTGTCGGTCGCGTCGACATTGAGCGTGATCGTGCCGGGATAGGCCTCGTCGCGCGGCGCCGGGATCGTATCGACGAAGGGCACCGGCTGCGGCGCGGAATTGCCCGAGGGCACCTGGGCGAAGGCAATGGAAGCGGTGGAAAGCAGGCAAGCGGCAACAACGATACGAATCATCAGACGTCAGTCCCCCGAACAAACGGCAAGGCTAGCCGCCCGCGCCGCGCGGCTCAATGTCCGCCCGCGCTGCCCAACACGTTGATCGTGAAGGCGAGCACCCCGATGTTGAACACGAAGGCGGCGAGGCATTGCCCGATCGCCACCCGCCGCATCCGCTGCGCGGTGAGGCCGACGTCGGAGGTCTGGAACGTCATCCCGAGCGTGAAGCTGAAATAGAGGAAATCCCAATAATGCGGCTCGCCCCCGCCCGGAAAATCGAGCCCGCCCGAATCTTTCCCGGCGCTCTCGAGATAATAGAGATGCGCATAATGCAGCGCATAGACGACGTTGGAGAAAAGCCAGGCGAGCACCAGCGTCGCGATGGTCAGCACGATGACATGGCCCGAGGGCGGCGCGGTCGTCTCGACCGCGACGACGACGAGGATGACGGTCGTCACCAGCGCGGTGATCGCCAGCAGCCAGGCGCGATTGGCGTCGTTGGCGCGGGCCCGCGCGCGCATGTCGACCGTTTCGGCGCCGAGCAGCGGCCAGAGCGAGATGAGGAAAAACGCTGCCCCGGCGTCGAAACCGATCATCAGCGCGCGCCCATGCGCGAAGCCGGAGGACCAGGCGACGGTCGCCCCCGCCGCCATGATCGCCATGAAGACGAGGAAGCGCACCGGCGCGATGCGCTGGCCGATCCGCCACGAATGATCGTTTTGCGTCATCTGCTCCACCTAGCGCGGCGCCCGATCCTCGCCTAGGGACCCAGATTCATCATGGCCCGTATCCAGACCCCCAATCGCGTCCGCGGCACGCAGGACATTTTCGGCGCCGAGCAGCGCCGTTTCGCCGAGGTGCTCGACACGTTCGAGCGCGTTCGCCGGCTGTATTGCTTCGGCCGCGTCGACGTGCCGGTGTTCGAGGCGACCGAGGTGTTCGCGCGCTCGATCGGCGAGACCACCGATGTCGTGTCGAAGGAAATGTACACCTTCCCCGACAAGGGCGGCGATTCGCTGACGCTGCGCCCCGAATTCACCGCGGGAATCGCGCGCGCCTATATCACCGAGGGGTGGCAGCAATTTGCGCCCTTGAAGCTGGTCACCGCGGGCGCGGTGTTCCGTTACGAGCGGCCGCAAAAGGGGCGCTATCGCCAGTTCCACCAGATCGACGCCGAGATATTGGGCGCCCCCGAACCCTCGGCCGATGTCGAATTGCTGTGCCTGGCCGACCAGTTGCTCCGCGAGCTCGGCATCGCCGACGGGGTGACGCTCCAGCTCAACACATTGGGCGACGCCGAGACGCGCGACGCGTGGCGCGCGGCATTGGTCGCGCATTTCGAGCGGCACCGCGGCGACCTGTCCGAAGACTCGATCGCGCGGCTCGACAAGAATCCGCTGCGCATCCTCGACAGCAAGGACCCGCGCGATCGCCCGATCGCCGACGCCGCACCCGGAATCGACGCGCATATGACCGTGGAGGCGGGCGCGTTCTTCGAGAGCGTGACCAAGGGGCTCGA
>NZ_MKRR01000138.1:113438-114135 GCF_001897045.1 Sphingomonas sp. 66-10 | reverse complement strand
CGCGCAGGGCACCGTGCTGGGCGGCGGACGCTATGACGGGCTGGTCGAGAATCTCGGCGGCCCGGCGACCGCCGGGGTCGGCTGGGCGGCGGGGGTCGAGCGGCTCGCGATGCTGATCGACGAGCCGGCGGCCGAGCGCCCCGATGTCGCGGTGGTCGCCGAGAATCGCGACCGTGAGGAGGATGCCGGCGCGCTGACCAGCGCGTTGCGCCGCGCCGGGATCGCGGCGGAGCCGTTCGTTACCGGCAGCCCGCGCAAGCGCTTCGGCAAGGCAATGGAACGCAAGCCCGCCGCGATCGTCTCGCTCGACGTGCGTGACGGCGCGCGGACTCACAGCTTCAAGCTGCTCGACGAGGCATTCGCCGGTGCCGCGCAGGCGCGTACGATCTTCGAGCAACACACCGCCGCATGACCGCGATCTCGCTCGAACGGATTCGGCAGATCGAAGCGCGGCGGGACGAGCTCGCCGCGCTGATGGCGACCGGCGACCTGTCGGGCGAGCGCTTCGTCCAGGTGTCGAAGGAATATGCCGAGCTCGAGCCGGTCGCCGAGGCGGCCGCCGATGTCCGCCGGTTGCGGCAGGAGGCGGAGAGCCTCGCGTCGATGACCGAGGATGCCGATGCCGAATTGCGCGCGATGGCCGAGGAGGAATTGCGCGCCAACAAGGCCGCGCTCGAAGCCGCCGACCGCAAGCTCG
>NZ_MKRR01000138.1:99921-113324 GCF_001897045.1 Sphingomonas sp. 66-10 | reverse complement strand
GGAAGTCGTCGCCTCGGTCACCGGCCAGGGGGTGTTCGCGCGGCTCAAGTTCGAGAGCGGGGTGCATCGCGTCCAGCGCGTACCGGTCACCGAAAGCGGCGGGCGTATCCACACTTCCGCCGCCACCGTCGCGGTGCTGCCCGAGGCGGAGGAGGTCGACGTGCAGATCGACGACAAGGATCTGCGGATCGACGTCTATCGTTCGTCGGGGCCGGGCGGCCAATCGGTCAACACCACCGATTCGGCGGTGCGCATCGTCCATCTGCCGACCGGGCTGACCGTGATCCAGCAGGACGAGAAGTCGCAGCACAAGAACAAGGCCAAGGCGCTCAAGGTGCTGCGTACCCGGCTCTATGAGATGGAACGCGAGCGGCTCCAGGCCGAGCGCGCCGGCGCGCGCAAGTCGATGGTCGGATCGGGCGATCGGTCGGAACGTATCCGCACCTATAATTTCCCGCAGGGCCGGGTGACCGACCACCGCATCAACCTGACGCTCCACCGCCTGCCGGAGATTCTTGCCGGCGATATGGACGAATTGCTCGGCGCGCTGATCGCCGAGGATGAGGCGGAGCGGCTGGCGACGTTGGATGCCGCCTGACTCCCCTCCCCTGAAGGGGAGGGGCTAGTGCCGATCTCCGCCCGCGCCGCGCTGGCCGAGGCCGCCGCGCGCTTTTCCTTCTCCGCCACCCCGCGGCTCGACGCCGAACTGCTCCTTGCCCACGCGCTCGGCATCACCCGCGAGCGGCTGTTGCTGACGCTCGGCGATCACATCGCCCCGCCCGCCTTCGCCGCGCTGGTCGAGCGTCGCGCGCGGCACGAGCCGGTCGCCTATCTCACCGGCACCCGCGCCTTCTGGACGGTCGACCTCGACGTCGCGCCCGGCGTGCTGATCCCGCGCGCCGACAGCGAGACGCTGATCGAGGCGGCGGTGGCGCATTTCACGGGAAGCGCCGGGCCGAAGCGCGTGCTCGATCTGGGCACCGGATCGGGCGCGTTGCTGCTCGCCGCACTCGACCAATGGCCCGCGGCGAGCGGGATCGGGCTGGACGCCTCGCCCGCCGCGCTGGCGATCGCCGCCGCCAATGCCGCGCGTATCGCCCCCGGCCGCGCGACGATCGCCGGCGGGGGCTGGGAAGGCACCGGCGAGGCATTCGATCTCGTGCTGTGCAACCCCCCCTATATCGCCGACGCCGCCAGCCTCCCGCGCGAGGTGGCGGACTATGAACCCGCGAGCGCGCTGTTCGCCGGGGCGGATGGGCTCGACGATTATCGCGCGCTTGCCCCGCTACTTGGCCGCCAGATTGCACCGGGAGGCGTTGCGTGTATCGAAATCGGCGCCGATCAGGGCGCGAGCGCCGCCGCATTGTTCCGCGCCGTTGGCTGCGATGTCACACTGCGCCGCGATCTTGCCGGGCGGGACCGTTGCCTAGTCGTCACGCCTTGAATCCGGCGGGCCGAGCACACACATTTCGCTTTGAGAAACCCCCTGTACCGGCTAAGAGGCCCACAGGGGCACGCTAGATCAGCTCAAGTAGTTGATATCGGGCAGGTTGCCCAATCTTCGTCATAAGCCGCTGTAGTCCGGCGGCCAATGGCAGGCCTGGTTCGGGCGATGATTCGCCTCGCACCGGGCCGGGAATGTTGCACCGGCACGTCCGGCGCCTGTTTCGGGAATAGAGCCAATTTGGGTTCGAGGACGAGGACAGTAATTTGATCAATAATCGACAGGGTGGCGGCGGCCGTCGTCGCGGCCGCGGTGGTGGTCAGCGTTCGCCCGGTGGTGGCGGTCAGGGTCAGCGCGACAGCGGCAACCGGATCGACAGTCGTGCGCGCGGCAACGCCGCCCAGTTGCTTGAGAAATATCGCAACATGGCCCGCGACGCGCAGCTTTCGGGCGATCGCGTCAACACCGAATATTATCTCCAGTTCGCCGATCACTATTTCCGCGTGCTGGCCGATCAGCGCGGTCGCTTCGAGGAGCAGAACCAGAGCCGCGATCGCCGCCCGCGCGACGATTTCGACCTCGACGACGATTTCGGCGACGAGAGCGACGCGATCCGCGCCGACGAGCAGCCGCGCGACGACAATCGCCGCGAGGCGCGCGAGGAGCGCAACGGCCATGATCGCCGCGACGACCGTCGCGACGACAACCGCCGTGATGAGCGCCGCTTCAACCGCCGCGACGACAATCGCCGCCCGGTCGAGGCCGAGGCGGTGAGCGAGGAAGCAGCCTCCGCGCCGGTGGCGGCCGAGCCGGATGCCGCAGAAGCGGCCGAAGCGCCCAAGCCGCGCCGCGGCCGTCCGCGGCGTGTCGCAGCCCCCGAGGGCAGCGATGCGATCGCCGATCGCCTGCCCCCCGCACTCGCGGTGCCGCCCGAAGGCGTGATCGCCAGCGAGGGCGAACCGATCGAGGCGCCCAAGCCGCGCACCCGTCGCCGGCGCACCGCCGATGCGGAGGCCAGCGCGAGCTGAGCCGCGCGGCAGCGAAACGACAAAAAGGGCCGGCCCCGCGGATCGCGTGGCCGGCCTTTTTTTCAGTCTTCGTGATCCTGGCGCCGATCGACGATTTCGTCATGCCCGGTGCCCGAGCTGAGGAAGCTCAGCCCCATCAGCGCCCCGGCCATCAGCACGGTGCCGACCACCCCGCCGATCGTCGCCAGCGTCGCGACCCAGCCGAGCGGGCCGTAGATCCGCCCCAGCGCCCAGACCGAGACGAGCGCGGCGATCAGCCCGACCACGCCGACCCAGGTGAGGATGCGGCGAAAGCGGCGCCACGCGAACCGTGCGTAATCGGGATCGTCGAGACCGGGCGGCTGATCGTTCATCCTTTGCCATTAGCCCGGAAAAGTGAGACGCTGCCACCCCGACAAAGCAATGGAGGGGACGATGACGATCGCGGCGATCCTCGGCAACAAGGGGCGGGACGTAGTGTCCGTCGGCCCGACGCATACGGTGGCGGAGGCGATCTCATTGCTCGCCGCGCACCGCATCGGCGCGGTCCCGGTGCTCGAAAGCGGCAAGGTGGTCGGCGTGTTCTCCGAACGCGACGTGATCGCCGGGCTCGCCAGCGGCGACACCGCGGCATTGCGACGCGCGGTTTCCGAGGTGATGACCGCGCCGGCGGTGACCGTCGACCCGAGCGATTCGGTGCTCGGCGCGCTCTCGCTGATGACCCGTCGCCGCATCCGCCATCTGCCGGTGGTGCAGGACGGCCGGGTGATCGGGATCGTCTCGATCGGCGATCTGGTGAAATATCGCATCGAGCGGATCGAGGCCGACGCCGCGGCGATGCGGGATTATATCCAGCAGGCGTAGGCCCTTCTCCTTCCGTTCGCCCTGAGCTCGTCGAAGGGCTGCCCTTCTTCCTTGAAGAAAAGTGCAGGGCTTCGACAAGCTCAGCCCGAACGGAGATTATTTCGCCGCGAACGCCGTCTCGCGCGCCACCTGCTGGCGGCGCTTGAGCTCGGCCTTCCAGCCGCGGGCGCGCCACCACATGATCACCCCGGTCACCCCGAGCAATGCGGGGATCACCCCGCCGAGGAAGATGATCACCTGCCACAGCGCGCCCATATCGGTGCCGTCGTGAATCCGTCGCATCCACCGCGCGACATTGTTCTGCGGCCCGCGTTGCGGCGCGGCGGCGGCGATGCCGCTGTCGTCGCCCACCGTCACATTGGCGGTGCGCTCGCCCTGCGCGAAGGCGAGTGTCCAGTCGGCGCGCTTGTTGGTCGGCCAGGTGATGCTTCTCAGCTCGCCCTTGCCGACGCTCACCGCGCGCTCGACCACCGTGCCGAGCGCCAGCGCGGGTGCGGCAAGCGGCTTGGCCGAGCGATCCACCGGCGGACGGCGCGGCGCCTCGCCCACCAGCCCGCCGAAGAACGCCGGGAAGCTGATCCACGCGCCGGTCAGCGACAGTATGAACAGCGGCAGCGCGACCCAGAAGCCGGTGAGATAATGGAGGTTGGTGTCGGTGTTATTGTGCCGCCGCCAGCGCAGGCCGCGCGCCCAGCGCCCGACGGTCGGCCACCACAGCCACAGACCGGTGAAGCACGAGAAGGCCATCGCCACCCCGATCCAGCCGACGATCGTGCGGCCGACGCCGGGGAGCAACAGGCTGCCGTGGAGCACGTGCAGCGTGCGGACCAGCCCGTTGCGGCTGTCCGCCACGTCGAGCACGCGCGCGGTCGCCGGATCGAGATAGACCATCGTCCGCGCCGGCGGCCCGGCCTGCGTCTTGCCGGGGCGGGCAGCAGCGACCACCACCGGCATGCCATGTTCCGCCGGCAGGGTGAGCTGCGCGATCGCCTCGCCGGCAGTCAGTCGCTGGCGCGCGGCCGCGACATAAGCTTCGGGGGCAAGCAGATTGTCGCCGCTGACCGCGTAACGCTGCGGATTGACCGTCTGATCGAGCGCATCGTGCCACACCAGCGCCGCGCCGGAGAGCGACAGCGGGATGATCGCCACCGCCAACAGCAGCCCGATCCACTTATGGACCTGGAACCACATGCGCCGCATCGCCAGCTTGTTCACAGAGAATCCCCCGTCCGCATGGACTTGGCGCTGGCAGGTTGGCTATTGCAAGTCAATCGCATATTGCGGTTGGATCGGGGGAACACTCAGTTGAGCGAGCGCTCCAACCGCTCTTCAGCCGTCATGCCGGGCTTGACCCGGCATCCAGGGCAACGGGCGACAGCGTTTGCGACCCTTGATGCCGGGTCAAGCCCGGCATGACGGAGTAACAGGTGGGAACCGCGTGTTTCGCTAAATCCCGATAGCCGTATCAAGCGTCGGCCCAGCGGCGCAGCAGATTGTGATAGATGCCGGTGAGCCGGATCACCTCGGCATCGTCCTGCCCGCGGTCGGTGGCAAGCGCTTGCACCGAGCGATCGAGATCGAACAGGATGCGCCGCTCCCCCTCGTCGCGCACCATCGACTGGATCCAGAAGAAGGAGGCGACCCGCGCGCCGCGCGTCACCGCGGTCACGCGGTGCAGGCTGGAGGCGGGATAGACCACCATATGCCCGGCGGGGAGCTTGACCGTCTGCGCGCCGAACTGCCCCTCGATCACCAGCTCGCCGCCGTCGTAATCGCGCGGATCGGACAGGAACAGGGTCGCGGAAAGATCGCTCCTGAGCCGGAAATCGCTCCCGCGCCTGATGCGCACCGCATTGTCGACATGCAGGCCGAATGCCTCGCCACCCTCGTAGCGGTTGAACAAGGGCGGAAATACCTTGAGCGGCAGCGCGGCGGCGACGAACAGCGGCGAGCGGCCGAGCGCATCGAGCACCAGCGTCCCCGCCTCGCGCGCGGCGGCGCTGTCTTCCGGCAATTGCCGGTTGCGCTTGACGAGCGCCGATTGCGCGCCCGAGGTGGCATTGCCGTCGATCCACTCCGCCGCGTCGATCAGCCCGCGCAGCCGCGCGACCTCGCCCGCATCGAGCACATCGGGAATCGCGATCAGCACCCTGCCCCCTCCTTCAGCGCCGCGACGCCGCGGTCGCGGAACCCCGGGATGTCGCTCGCGGCGAGCCAGTCGAGCGCCTTGTCGACGAAGCGCGCATTGCCCCATTCGCCCGCGCGGCGCAGCCACAGCAAAGCCTCGTCGATCTCGCCCGCCGCGCCGAGCAGCCGCGCGTGGTTGAAACAACCGCGAAAATCGCCGCCCGCCGCCGCGCGGGCGTAGCAATCGGCGGCCTTGGCCATATCGCGCGGACCGCCCCAGCCGTCTTCGGCGAAGCTCCCGACATGGTTGATCGCCTTGGCATAGCCCGTCGCCGCGGCCTGTTCGAACAAAGCGAGCGCGGCCGCTTTGTCCTCCGCGACGCCCTCGCCCAAAGTCAGCGCGGTCGCATAATTATATTGCGCCTCGGGCAGACCGCGCGCCGCGGCGACGCGGAAGCATGCCGCCGCGCGCGGCTTGTCCACCTGAACACCCCAACCGAGATCGTAGCAGCGCCCGACCATATTGAGCGCCATCACATGCTGCTGCGCGGCGGCGCGGTTGAACCACGCAAAGGCGGCGCGCTCGTCGCGCGCCACGCCATTGCCGTCGAGCAGCAACTGGCCGAGCAGCGCTTGCGCCTCGGGCTCCCCCGCCTCGGCGAGCTCACGCACGAACGCCGCACGCTCCTCCGGTGGGGCGGAGAGGCGCGCGGCGATTTGGTCGCTGGTCGGCGCGGTCGTCACGCCCGCGAGGTTAGTAACGCACCGACAAGGTGGCAAATGCCGTCCGCCCCGGGGCGATCGTCGCATAATGCGAGGCATAGGCCTGGGTGAAATAGGTCTTGTCGGTGAGGTTCTGGACGTTGACGCTGAGGTTCACCCGCTCGGTGATGTCATAGCCGATGCGTGCGTCGAACCTTGTGTAACCGGGCACCGAGCGCGCCAGCACCTTGGTCGCGGGGGTGACGGTGACCTTGCCCGTGGCATCCTGCGTGGCGGCGCGATTGTCGGCATAGCCGCCATAGACCCGGCTGACATAGAATATCCCGCCGCCGATCTGCAGCCGCTTGGTCACCGCGAGGTTGCTCCATAGCGACACGCTGTCGCGCGCGGTCTGCGGCGCCTGCTTGCCGTTGCTGACCGAGGGGACGTAGACCGTCCGTGCGGGCTGGAGAGTATTGCCGGCGTTATCCTTCAGCGCGGGCGCGGTCAGCGCGGAGAAGCCCGCCTCAATGATCTTGGGATCGAGATGGGTATAGCCGCCGAACACCGTCCAGCCCGGCAGGATCTCGCCGTTGATGCCCAGTTCGATGCCGCGGATACGGCGCTTGCCGATAAACTGGACGGTATCGGCATCGATCTGGACGCGGGCGTTGTCGGTGTCGGTCTGGAACGCCGCGAGCGACAGGTTGAGCCGCCCGCCGAACAGCGCCGCCTTGGCGCCGACCTCATAGGATTTGGTCTTTTCCGGCTTGAGCGACGCGAGCAGCCCGCCGGTGGCGACGGTGGTCGGCAGCGCATTGCCCTCCGATCCCTCGCCGAGCAGGCTGTTGGGCGGGGTCGCCGCGGTGGCGTAGCTTGCATAGAGGCTCACGTCGCGCATCGGCTTGAAGACGAGGCCCGCCTGCCAGTTGAACAATTCGTCGGTGCGCTCGAACTGGATCACCTGCGTCGCCGCGACCGGCTGACCGGGGCGCACCCGCGAGTGGAAGCGATCGTAGCGCAAGCCGATGTTGAGGATCAGCGGCTCGGCCAGCTCGATCGAATCGAAGCCGTAGAGACCGATCGTATTGGCGTCGTTCTGCGTCTCGGCGATCGGCAGGTTGCGCGAGATCGCCGCCGGGGTCGACGAGGTATCGCTGGCGTAATTGACCCAGGGATCGTTGGGATTGGGGTTGAACAGGCTGGTGCAATTGTACCGCGACACCGCCGCCGCGGTGCAGCGCGGGGTGATCGTCGAGCCGTTCGACAGCAATTCGTTGCCCGCCGCATTGACGAAGCCGCGCGTAACATAAGTGCCGCGCCGCGCCTTCTCCCACGCGAACTCCGCGCCGATCGCGAAGCTGTGCTTGATGCCGCCGGTCCTGAACTTCCCGTAGAGGTCGGTCTGGTTGACGATCGAATCGGCATAGCCGTAGCGCGTGTTGGACCGGCGCCACACCTGCCCGCTGTTATAGACATTGCCCTGCGAATCGTCCGGCTGGGTCATGATGTACGACTGCCAGTTGTGCGTGAAGCGCGAGGTGTTGCGCAGCGTGATGCCGCCGAAATCATGCTCGGCGCGCAGCGTCGCCTGATCGATCGAGGTATCGCGGAAATCGCGATCCTTGAGGCCGTAGAAGGTCGAGCGATCGACAATGCCCGTCTGCCCGGTGGCGGTGGTGATCCGCCCGATCGCGGGCTGCGACTGGATTGTCCCCGTCCCCGGCGCATTGCCGATCGTATAGAGATAGGGGATGCCGGCATCCGGCAGCTCGTTGCTCTCCATATGATAATAAGAGGCGGTCAGCCGGGTCGGCGAGTCGATGCCGACCGTGATCGACGGCGCGACGCCCCAGCGGCGCTGCCAGATCGCGTCGCGCCCGGCGACGTCCTGATCGTGGAACATCCCCTCGACGCGCACCGCGACCAGATCGGAGACGCGCTGGTTCACATCGGCGGTGACGCGGGTGTAATCGGCATTGCCGTAGCTCACCGCCGCGCTGGCGAAGCTTTCCTTCTGCGGGGTCTTGGAGATGATGTTGATCGTCCCCCCGGCATTGCCGCGCCCGCCGAGCGTCGTATCCGATCCGCGGACGATCTGGATCGAATCGACCGCGAAAACCTCGCGGCTCTGCGCCGCGAAATCGCGCACCCCGTCGACATAGGTCGAGCCCTGGCTGTCGAAGCCGCGGATGAACGGGCGGTCACCGACCGGGTTGCCGCCCTCCGCCGCGCCGAAGGTGATGCCGGGGATCGTGCGCAACGCATCGGCGAGGCTGGCCGATCCGGTCTGCTGGATCGTCTCCGCCGGCAGCACCATGATCGAGCGCGGGGTATCGATCGGCGGGGCGATGAACTTGGGGTTGGCGTCGCGCCGGTCGCGCCCGGTGACGATCACGTCATTGTGGCGCGCGGCATCGCTATCGGCCTCGGGCGCATCGGCGACGGCGGTAGCGGGCGCCTCGGCCAGCGCCGGCGCGCTCGCAATGAACCCGACGCACGACAAGGCAATGAACGAACTGGATGACATGAGAACCCCTTCCCTTGGAGGGGCTCGCTATTGAGACTAGTTCGCAGAGTCAACGCTATTGCGAAATATTCTCAGTTTTGTCGCAAATTGTCGCAAACAGCCAGCTGCGCAGTGCGCTGGCGAGGTTGGGCGGATCGGGCTGGGCGATGCGCAACGCGTCGATCTCCGCGACGAGCGCGCTGAGCGGCAGCCTGCGCGCCGCCGCCGCGGCTTCCAGCGCCTGCCAGAACAGGGGTTCGAGGCTGACCGAAGTCTGATGCCCGGCGATCGTGATCGAGCGCTTGACCGGCCCGACGAAGCCGTCGGCGGGCGCCGCGATCACGGCGTGTCGAACAAGGCGGCGAGCTGCTCGATGATCGTCCCGCCGAGCTGATCGACGTCCATGATCGTCACCGCGCGGCTGTAATAGCGCGTCACATCATGCCCGATGCCGATCGCCGCCAGCTCGACCGGCGAGCGCTTCTCGATCCAGTCGATCACCTGCCGCAGATGGCGTTCGAGATACGAGCCCGAATTGACGCTGAGCGTCGAATCGTCGACCGGCGCGCCGTCCGAGATGACCATCAGGATGCGCCGCTCCTCGGGTCGCGCGACGAGCCGCGCATGTGCCCAGAGCAACGCCTCGCCGTCGATATTCTCCTTGAGCAGCCCTTCGCGCATCATCAGCCCGAGCGAGGTGCGCGCGCGCCGCCACGGCTCGTCGGCCTTTTTGTAGACGATGTGACGGATGTCGTTGAGCCGCCCCGGCTGCGGCGGGCGCCCCGCGGCGAGCCATGTCTCGCGGCTCTGCCCGCCCTTCCACGCACGGGTGGTGAAGCCGAGGATCTCGGTCTTGACCCCGCACCGCTCGAGCGTCCGTGCGAGGATATCGGCGGAGATCGCCGCGATCGAGATCGGCCGCCCGCGCATCGACCCCGAATTGTCGATCAGCAAGGTCACCACGGTATCGCGGAATTCGGTGTCGCGCTCGATCTTGTAGGAGAGCGACATATCGGGGCTGACCACGACGCGCGCGAGCCGCGCGGCATCGAGCAGCCCTTCTTCCTGATCGAAATCCCACGAGCGCGATTGCTGCGCCATCAGCCGGCGCTGGAGCCGGTTGGCGAGCTTCGACACCACCGATTGCAGATGGACGAGCTGCTGATCGAGATAGGCGCGCAGCCGGACGAGCTCGTCGGCGTCGCACAGATCGGTCGCGGCGATCACCTCGTCGAACTCGGTGGTCCAGACGCGATAGTCGAAATGCGGGGTGAGATCGGCGAACGGCCGGTTGGGGCGCACCGGCTGCATCCCCTCCTCGCCCTCGTCGCCCGGCTCGCCGTCCATATCCTGGACGTCGTCGCTCATTTCCTGGCCTTCGCCGTCCTGGTCCTCGGCCTCGCGCTGGTCGCCGCGCGCCTCGATCTGCGCCTCGCCCTCGCCGCCGTCGCCCTCTTCCTGGCCTTCGTCGCTATTCTGCTCGTCGTCGGCGCCCTGCTCCTCGCTCTCGCCGTCGTCGGTGTCCTCAGGCAGCTCGTCGCCCTGCACCAGTTCGAGGTCCTCGAGCAATTTGCGCGCGAGGCTCTGAAAGGCGCGCTGGTCGTCGAGCGCGAGCGCGAGCGAATCGAGGTCGGCCCCGGCCTTGTCGTCGATCCATTCGCGCACCAGTGCGAGGCCCGGCGCGGCGAGCGCGGGTGATTCGCGCCCGGTCAGCCGCTCGCGCACCATCAGCGCCAAGGCGGTGGAAAGCGGCACTTCCTCGCGGGTACGCGCACGGGTGATCGGATCGGCGCGCAATTTGACGTCGAGCGCGGTCGCGAGATTGTCCGCGATCCCGGCATAACCGCGGCTTCCCAGCGCCTCGACACGCGCCGTCTCGACCGCGTCGAACACCGCCCGCGCCACCGCCTCGTGCGGCGCGGCGCGCAGGTGAAGCGCGGCGTCGTGGTGCTTGAGCCGAAGCGCGAAGCCGTCGGCGAACCCGCGCGCCTCCGCCACTTGCTCCGCCGGCAATGCGCGCGCCGGCATCGGCACCTTGAGGTGCTTGCCCGACTGGCTCGGCGCATCGGCGGTGAACGCCAGCTCGATCTCCGGCTCGTCGGACAGCGCACGCGCCGCGCCGCCGAGCACGTCCTTGAACAGATCGAGCGGGGTGCGTTCAGCCATCGCCGCCGCCGCTCAGGCTTTCCCCACCACGCTTTCGGGCAGGTCCTTGCCGAACACGCGCTGGTAATATTCCGCCACCAGCGGCCGTTCCGCCTCGTCGCATTTGTTGAGGAACGACAGGCGGAAGGCGAAGCCGACATCGCCGAAGATCAGCGCATTCTGCGCCCAGGTGATCACCGTGCGCGGGCTCATCACGGTGGAGATATCGCCGTTGATGAAGCCCTTGCGGGTCAGATCCGCGACGCGGACCATATCGTCGACCAGCTTCTTGCCGTCAGGCTTGTCATATTCGCCCGATTTGGCGAGCACGATCTGCGCCTCGGTCGCCGCGGGCAGATAGTTCAAGGTCACGACGATGTTCCAGCGGTCCATCTGGCCCTGGTTGATCTGCTGCGTGCCGTGATAGAGCCCGCTCGTATCGCCGAGCCCGACCGTATTGGCGGTCGAGAACAGCCGGAACCACGGGTTGGGGCGAATCACGCGATTCTGGTCGAGCAGCGTCAGCTTGCCCTCGGTCTCCAGCACGCGCTGGATCACGAACATCACGTCGGGGCGCCCGGCGTCATATTCGTCGAACACCAAAGCGGTCGGGGTCTGCAGCGCCCAGGGCAACAGCCCTTCGCGGAATTCGGTGACCTGCTGGCCGTCGCGCAGCACGATCGCGTCGCGTCCGACGAGGTCGATGCGGCTGATATGCGCATCGAGGTTGATGCGGATGCACGGCCATTTCAGCCGCGCCGCGACCTGCTCGATATGGCTCGACTTGCCGGTGCCGTGATAGCCCTGCACCATCACGCGGCGGTTGTGCGCAAAGCCCGCGATGATCGCCAGCGTCGTATCGGGATCGAAGACATAAGCCGGATCGAGATCGGGCACCCGCTCGTCCGCCTCGCTGAACGCGGGGCATTCCATGTCGCTGTCGATGCCGAACATCTCGCGCACGCTCACCATCCGGTCGGGCGCGTCGAGAATTGTCGTCTCGCGGCTGTCGGGTTGGGTGTTCGGAATATCGGTCATGCGCGCCTCGCGAAGTAACTCGAACGCCTTAGGCTCGCTTGCCGCGATTATTCAACCTTTGCCTTGGGCGGAAGCGCGAACAGATCGATAAACGCGCGCGCCTTGGCGCGATCGCCGGTGAACACAAGCGCGCCTTCCGCCTCCGCCTCCTCGATCGGCCATTTGCCGTAGACGATATTGGCCATCAACCGCGCGGTGGTCGCGAAATGGACCTCCGCCGCGCCTTCACCGCGCACGATCGGCAGGTCGCCGTCGGCGAGCCGGCCGACGAACGATTCGGGGCCGAAGGTGAAGCCGATCGTCATCGCCGGCAGCGCGCGCGCTTTTTCCCGGTCGATCATCGTGCGCAGCGAGAGCATCATCGACGCCGACGACAGCGGCAGCGTCGGATCGTGATCGGGCGAGCGCGCCGCCCAGGCGCCGAGCGCCTTGATCGCCTCTTCCGCCTCATAGCCCCATGACGTCAGCTCATAGACCTGGACGCTGGCCGGCGGCGGCAATTTGCGGCGCTTGAGGACGTGCGCACGCTCCAACCCCTCGAGCCGCTGGGTCAGCACATTGGCGCTGATCCCAGTCAGCGAGGCCTTCAATTCCCCGAAACGGCGCGGGCCGAACATCAGCTCGCGCACGATCAGCAGCGCCCAGCGCTCGCCGACCAGCTCCATTGCCAGCGCGGTGCCGCAGGCGTCGTCATACCAGCGTTTCGTCGTGGCCTTGCTCTGATTAGTCACTTTTTCTAACTTCATGGTTGCTTTTTATAACTCACAGGTGCACGAATCGCAAGCACCGATTCGAGAAAAGGAGCGTTTCCAATGGCCAAGATGATCTTCGTGAACCTCCCCGTCGCCAATGTCGCGAAGGCCACCGCCTTCTACGAAGCGATCGGGATGAAGAAGAATCCGATGTTCTCCAACGAGCAGGCGTCGGCGATGGAATGGTCGGACACGATCATGTTCATGCTGCTCGACCACGCTTTCTACGCCACCTTCACCGACAAGAAGATCATCGACGCCAAGACGACGAGCGGCGTGCTGCTCGCCCTGTCGCGCGACAGCCGGGCAGCGGTGGACGAGATCGTCGAGGCGGCGATCGCCGCCGGTGGACGCGAACCGCGCGAGAAGCAGGACTTGGGCTTCATGTACGGCCGCGCGTTCGAGGATCTCGACGGCCATGTCTTCGAGCCGTCCTACATGGATATGGCCGCCGCCGCGCAGGCGCTGGCGCCGACCCACGGCGACGCGGTCAGCGCCTGAAAACCAACGATAAGAGAGGAATAGAGAGATGCCTGAGACACCCCAGATCGTCACCTTCGGCTGGGTGCCGGAGTTCGCCCGCGGCTTCGTCCGCGATATCCGCCCGCGCTGGGCGTGCGAGGAAGTCGGCCAGCCTTATGAGGCGGTGCTGATCCGCGACGCCAAGACGCCCGAGCACCGCCGGCTCCAGCCGTTCGGCCAGGTCCCGGCGTGGCGCGACGGCGAGGTCGAAATGTTCGAATCCGGCGCGATCGTGCTTCATATCTGCGAGAAAGCGGGGAAACTCATCCCCGCCGACCCCGCCGCGCGGTCGC
>NZ_MKRR01000138.1:93768-99886 GCF_001897045.1 Sphingomonas sp. 66-10 | reverse complement strand
GAAGCCGATCGCCCGTGGTCGGCGACCCGCCACGACAAGGTGGTCGAGGACCTCAACGGGCGCCTCGCCGATCTCGAGAATGCGCTCGGCGACAAGCAATGCCTCGACGGCGACGAATTCACCGTCGGGGACCTGATGATGGTTTCGGTGCTCGGCGGATTGCGCGGCACCGGCACGCTCGATCGCTTCCCGCGGCTCGCGGCCTATGTCGCGCGCGGCGAAGGACGCCCGGCGCATCGCAAAGCGATGGCCGATCATCTCGCGACGTTCGATACCCCGGTCGCAGCCTGAGGAGAGTGACGATGCGTTATTTTCAAGGGTTCGTCATCCCGGTGAAAAACGGCGATCGCGACGCCTATCGCGAAATGGCGGCCAAGGCCGCGCCGGTCTTCGCCGATCATGGCGCGACGCGGATCGTGGAATGCTGGGGCGACGAGGTGATGAACGGTACGCGCACCGATTTCCGCAAGGCGGTCGCCGCGACCGAGGACGAGAATGTCGTCTTCTCCTGGGTCGAATGGCCCGACAAGGCGACCTGCGACAAGGCCGCCGCGGCGATGATGCAGGATGAGCGGATGAAGCCACCCGAACATGTCCCGTTCGACATGCAGCGGATGATCTACGCCGGCTATGACCTCGATTATCAGGCGGGTCCGGCGGGGCCGATCGGCTATGTCGACGGCATCGTCGCCTCGGTGCCCGACGCCAAGCGCGCCGCCTTCGTCGACAATGCCGCGGCGATCGGCGCGATCTTCCGCGAAAAGGGCGCGACGCGCGTCGTCGACGGCTGGGGCGCCGACGTGCCCGACGGCAAGGTCACCGACTTCCGCCGCGCGGTGCAGGCGCCAGAGGGCGAGACGGTGGTGTTCGGCTGGGTCGAATGGCCCGACAAGCCGACCCGCGACGCCGGGATGGCCGCGATGATGCAGGACGGGCGGATGCGCGAGAACGCCCCGCCGTGGAACGGCCAGCTCGCGATCTTCGGCGGGTTCGCGCCGATCCTCGATACCGCCGAGTGAAGGAGGCAAGGATGAGCAGCGCAGAAGGCACGCCCGTCTGGTTCGAGCTGATCACGCCCGATCAGGACGCAGCGCGGGATTTCTACACCAAGGTCGCCGGCTGGACGGTCGCCGAATCGGCGATGCCCGAACATGGCGGCTATCGCCTCGCCAGCGCACCCGACGGTGCGCAGGTCGCCGGGCTGATGAAGCCGCCGCCCGGCCTCACCACCTTCGGCTGGACGCTCTATTTCGCCACCGCCGATGTCGACGCAGCGGCGGGGCGGGTCAAGGAACTCGGCGGCGCGGTGCTTTTCGGGCCGATGGACATCCCGCATGTCGGGCGCTTCGCGACCGTCGCCGATCCGCAGGGCATCGTCTTCAACCTGCTGACCGGCTCCAGCCCCGAAGGTTCGCACGCCTTCGCCGCCGCCCCCGGCGCGCTCGGCCACGGCGTGTGGATCGAGCTCGCCACGCCGGACCCCGACGGCGCCTTTGCCTTTTACGGCAAGATGTTCGGCTGGGAGAAGGCCGGCGCGATGCCGATGGGCGAAGCGGGTGATTATGCCTTCATCGGCAAGGGCGCGGATTTCCGCCCCGGCGCGGTGATGTCGAGCACCACCACCGGCGCCCCGGCGCGGTGGAACTGGTACGTCCATGTCGCCGATATCGACGCGGCGATCGCCGCCGCCAAGGCGCATGGCGGCGCGCTGCTGCAGGGGCCGGACCAGATTCCGGGCGGCGATTATTCGGCCAATGTCGCCGATGCGCAGGGATGCCAGCTCGGGCTGGTCGGCCCGCGCAAATGATGCGCGAATGACGGGAGAGCGATGATGATCAAGATGCGTACCTGCCTGTGGTTCGACCACGGCAAAGCCCGCGAGGCGGCCGAATTCTACGCCCGCACCTTCCCCGACAGCCATGTCGAGACGGTCGACAAGGCGCCATCGGACTATCCCGGCGGCAGCGCGGGCAACGAGCTGACGGTGCTGTTCACCGTGCTCGGCCAGCCCTTCATGGGGCTCAACGGCGGCCCCAATTTCACGCCCAATGAGGCGGTCAGCTTCCAGGTCTATACCGAGACGCAGGAGGAGACCGATCGCTATTGGAATGCGATCGTCGCCAACGGCGGCGCGGAGAGCGCATGCGGCTGGTGCAGGGATCGCTGGGGCTTTTCGTGGCAGATCACCCCGCGCGCGCTGATGGAGGCGATGAGCAGCCCCGATCCGGCGACGTCGAAGCGCGTGTTCGAGGCGATGATGACGATGAAGAAGATCGACATCGCCACGATCGAACGCGCCCGCGACGGCGCGGCGGTGACGGCATGAGCGCGGTCGACAGCGAGCTGGCGATCGAGCGCACCCTCGATGCGCCGCGCGACGCGGTATGGCGCGCGATGACCGATCATATCGCCGAATGGTGGTGCCCGCGCCCGTGGACGACCGAGGTCATCGCGCTCGACTGGCGCTCGGGCGGCCGCTTCAACCTCGCGATGCACGGCCCCGACGGCGAGGTCCACGGCGGCGACGGGATGCTGCTGGAGGTGGCGCCGGGCGAGCGGATCGTCTTCACCAATGCGCTGGGCAAGGACTGGCAGCCGCAGGCCGCGCGGCCGATGGCGATCGTCGGGATGTTCACGCTCGCCGACGCGCCGGACGGACGCACGCTCTATCGCGCCAGCGCACGACATTGGAACGAGGCCGACGCCATGAAGCATGACGAGATGGGGTTCGCCCAGGGCTGGGGGATCTGCGCCGATCAGCTCGAACAGGTCGCGCGCCGGCTGAAGGAGACCGCCGATGCGTAGGATCACCGGCGGCGTCTTCCAGTCGCTCGACGGCGTGATTCAGGCGCCGGGCGGCCCGACCGAGGACTGGACCGGCGGGTTCACGCTCGGCGGCTGGTCCGCGACCTTCTGGGACGATGCGATGGGCGCGGCGATGGGCGGGCTGTTCAGCGGCGCGTTCGATCTGCTGCTGGGGCGCAAGACCTGGGAGATCTTCGCCGCGCATTGGCCCTATGTCGGCGCCGACAACCCGATGGGCGCGCTGTTCGACGGCGTGAACAAATATGTCGTGACCCGCGGCAACGATCCGCTCGAATGGCAGAACAGCCACCGTGTCGGCAGCATCGACGAGATCGCACGGCTCAAGCAGGGCGACGGCCCCGAATTGCTCATCCAGGGCAGCAGCACGCTCTATCCCGCGCTGTTCGCCGCCGGGCTGGTCGACCGGCTGTTCGTGATGACCTTCCCGGTGGTGCTGGGATCGGGCAAAAGATTGTTCGGCGCGGGCACCCCGCCCTTCGCGCTCAAGCTGATCGAGCAAAGCGTCTCGACCACCGGGGTGACGATCGCCACCTATGAGCCCGACGGCGCGGTGCCGATCGGCGACTTCCAGCTCGACGCGCCGAGCCCGCGCGAAAAGGCGCGGCAGGAGCGGATGAAGCGGGAGGGATAGGTTCCCCCCATTGGATCGGGCAGGCAAAGTTCACGAAGTTCACACGAGCGAACGACAGGGCAATAGCGTCGCACAAGCAAGATTGCCCTGATATCGCAAGATGTTACCCTAGCCCCGTCACCCCGGCTCAGGGCCGGGTGACGGGAAGGATCCACTCAGGCAAACGCCGGCGCGCGGCGCAGCTGCTGATAGGCCGCGATCACCTTCGCCAGCGTGCCTTCGTGGCTGCGGTCGCCCCCGTTGCGATCGGGGTGATAGCGGCGCACCAGCTCCGAATAGCGCCGCCGCAACGCCGAGCGATCGGCATCCGGCTCCAGCCCCAGCACCTTGAGGCTGGCGCGATCCTGCCCCGACAAGGGCTTGCCGTCCTTGCGCTCCGACGCCGCCCCCGGCGCGCGCGCATAACGCGCACCGATCGCATCGAGCGGGTCGGCGAAATCGGCCCAGCGCGGCCCCGGATCGGTGCCGCCACGCGCAAAGGGTCGCGATTCGCGTTCCCACCCCGCGGTCGGGCGCTGCGCGGCGTGGATTTCGTCGGCGGTCATCCCGTCGAAATAATTATAGCCCGCGTTGAACGCGCGGACGTGATCGAGGCAGAACCAGCGAAACGCCGGCGGCCCCTCGCCGCGGTCGCCCGGCCCTTCGAGCGGCGGCGCGCGAAATTCTCCCGCCTCGCCGCAGCCCGGCGCCGCGCACGGGCGGTCGCCGGCAATACGCCCGTGGAAGCGCGTGTTCGGCCGATCCTTTCGCTCCACCCTTTCCACCACCTTTCCGGCAAAAGCCCGTTATATAGGCGCGATGAACCAGATCGCCACCGGCCCCGTCGAACGGGAAATCACCACTCGCCTGACCGAAACGCTCAGCCCGACGCGGCTCGAGGTGATCAACGAGAGCGCGCAGCATCGCGGGCATCTCGGCGATGACGGATCGGGCGAAAGCCACTTCCGCGTCGTGGTGGAAAGCGCCGCCTTCGCGGGCAAGTCGCGGGTCGAGCGGCAGCGGCTGGTCAATCGCGCGCTCGACGAATTGCTGCGCGAGAAGATCCACGCGCTCGCGATCCGCGCCACGGCGCCCGGCGAGCCGGCGTGAGGGCACAGCGCCCCGCCGCGCGCATACTGCTGGTCGATGCCGCAGGGCGCGCCTTGCTGTTCCGATTCGACACCGGCGACGAGCGCCCGCCCTTCTGGTGCACGCCCGGCGGGGCGGTCGATCCCGGCGAAAGCTATGCCGCGGCGGCGCGCCGCGAATTGCTTGAGGAAACCGGGATCGATCGCGATCCGGGGCCCGAAGTCGCGCAACGCACCGTCGAATTCCTCACGATCGAGCGGGTCGAGGTGGTGGCGGACGAACGCTGGTTCCGCATCGATATCGCCGGTGCCGAGGTCGATTCGTCGCGCCACACCGCGCTCGAACGCCGGGTGATGACCGAGTGGCGCTGGTTCGCGCGCGACGAAATCGCCGGCTGGCCGGAGAAAATATATCCCGAGGATCTGGTCGCGATGCTCGACGCGACCGATCCGGTCACCTCGTAAACCCCCGTCATCCCCGCGAAGGCGGGGATCCATTCGCGCAGGTCGGGGAAAGAGCCGCACCGCCAGCCAGAGTGGATTCCCGCCTGCGCGGGAATGACGAGGGACTCTACCCCCGCGACCAGCGTGCCCAGATCGCGGTCGGCAAGGTGAGCCCCCGCGCTTCCTCGCGCACGCCGAGCTCGCCCGCCTCGACCACCCCGGGCAGGTCGACGAACGCCTGGCGCAGCATCTCGCCGATCGCCAGCGCCGACATGCGCACCGCGTAAACCGTGAGGAACAGATAGCGCGAATCGGCATCGAGCAACTGCCGGCAATCGGCGATCAGCCCGGGAAGCTGCTCCTCCAGCCGCCACACTTCGCCCGCGGGCCCGCGGCCATATTTGGGCGGATCGAGCAGGATGCCGTCATAACGCCGCCCGCGCCGCACCTCGCGCGCGACGAACTTCGCCGCATCGTCGACGATCCAGCGCACTGGCGCATCGGCCAATCCCGACAGCATCGCATTGCCGCGCGCCGCCTCGACCGATTTCTTCGAGGCATCGACATGCACCATCCGCGCGCCGATCGAGGACAGGGCCAAAGTGCCGACGCCGGTGTAGCCGAACAGGTTAAGGCACTCCGGGTCCTTCGCCCCGGCGAGGTGCTCGCGCATCCAGCCCCATACCGGCGCCATATCGGGGAAGAAGCCGAGGTGGCGGAACGGGGTGGTTTGCGCGGTGAAGCGCACCTGCTGCCAGCTTAGCGGCCAGCCGTCATGCGGCACCGGCTCGGCGAAGCGCCACTGGCCGCCGCCGTCCTCGTCGCTGCCGGGGACGAATTCGCCGTGCGCGCGCCAGTCCGCCGTCGCCGGCGCCCATAATGCCTGCGGCTCGGGGCGGATGAAGCGGAAGCGGCCGTAGCGCTCGAGCTTGCGGCCATTGCCCGAATCGACCAGCCCGTAATCGGCCCAGGGCTCTCCGATCAGCGTATCGAGCTTCACGCCGTCACCCGCGCGGGGTCGCCAGCCCGGCGATATAGTCGCTCACCGCGGCGAAGGTCGCATCGAGCGTGACGTAGCGCTCCTCGCGCTCGAACAGATCGCCGACCCGCGCGGGGAGCGCCGGGCGCACGCCAGTCGCGCGCTCCACGG
>NZ_MKRR01000138.1:87331-93753 GCF_001897045.1 Sphingomonas sp. 66-10 | reverse complement strand
GATCGCGCTGTGCGGATCGATCACCTGCCCAGCATGCTCGCTCGCCCAGCGCATCGCCAGCGCCATATCGTCGACATCGACCCGCTCGCTGGCGAACAGCCCCGCCGCGCCCTCGCGTTGCGCGTTGCTGAGCTGCATCGCCCGCGCGCTCTCGAAGCCGTGCATCTGCGCCGCCAGCGCGGCGCCGTCCCGCCCGCCGAGATCGAACAGCAATCGCTCGAAATTGGACGAGACCTGGATATCCATCGACGGCGTCGGGGTGGGGACGACGGTGCCGGTCGAATAATCGCCGCTGGAAAGCGCGCGGTGGAGGATATCGTTGACGTTGGTCGCGACGACCAATTTGGCGACCGGCAGCCCCATCTTCGCCGCGACATAGCCCGCGAAGACGTCGCCGAAATTGCCGGTCGGCACGCTGAACGCCACCGCGCGGCCCGGCGCGCCGAGCCGCACCGCGGCGTAGAAATAATAGACCACCTGCGCCATCAGCCGCGCCCAGTTGATCGAATTGACCGCGGAGAGGTTGAAGCGCCCGGCGAAGGCAGGGTCGTTGAACATCGCCTTGACCAGCGCCTGCGCGGAATCGAAATCGCCGCGGATCGCGATGTTATGGACGTTGGGCGCGCCGACCGTGGTCATCTGGCGGCGCTGGACGTCGCTCACCCGCCCTTCGGGGTGGAGCATGAAGATATCGATCCCGGCGCGCCCGGCGACCGCATCGATCGCCGCCGACCCGGTATCGCCCGAGGTCGCGCCGACGATCGTGACATGCTTGTCGGACCCGGAGAGAAATTTCTCGAACAGCAATCCGAGCAATTGCAGCGCGACATCCTTGAACGCGAGCGTCGGACCGTGGAACAGTTCGAGCAGCCACTGATCGTGATCGAGCTGGACCAACGGCGTCACCGCGGCATGCGCGAACCGGCCGTAAGCGGCGGTGCACAAGGCCTTGAGCTCGTCCGGCGTCAGGCTGTCGCCGACGAACGGGGTCATCACCGCGACCGCAGTATCGACATAGCTCAGCCCGGCGAGCGCGGCGATCTCGTCGCGCGAGAAGCTCGGCCAGGTCTCGGGAACGTAAAGGCCGCCGTCGGCCGCGAGGCCGGCGAGCGTCACGTCGCGGAAATCGAGCGCGGGCGCGGCGCCGCGGGTGGAGATATAGCGCATGAAGCGCGCGCCTAACGCCCCTCGCCCGCGCGGGCAATCCTTCGCCGAACCGCGAGGACATAGATCACCGCCGCGACCGCGGCGAAGAAGAACCATTGCATCGCATAAGCGAAGTGATTGTTGGGGACGATGCCGACATCGGGCCGGCTGTTCGCTGCGAGCCCCGGCGCGGGCGTATCGGCGACGAGCACCAATTCGCGCGGGACATGGTTGAACAGCCCGGCGATCAGCGGGCGCGAATCGGGGGCGTGGCTGATCCAGCCCGAAACCCTGCCTCCGGTCCATTGCACTTTGGCATCGGGATCGTGGGTGGTGCCGAGCTGGACCTTCATCCCCGGCCCTTCCGCCCCGGTGCGGCAATTGGCGATCAGGCGATAGCCGGCATTGCCCGCCCCCGCGCGTTCGATCGACGCGACCGACAGACAGAAACCGCTCGTGCGGCGGAACAGCAGCGAATCATCGGGAAAGCGCGGGAAGGCGATCGCCGGCCGCGTCGGATTGGCGGCAAGCTGCGCGAGCTGCGCCTCTTTCTCGGGCAGCCGGATCAGCAATTGCCACAGCCCGAGCGCGATCATCGCCGCCACCGCGAGCGCGACGACGATCGTCGGGACGACCGGCCAGCGCTTCATTGCTTCAACCGGCCTTCGCGCGCCGCGTTGCGATATTCGAGCGCGATCAGCCAGCCCTTGGCGAGCCTGAGGCTCAGCACCACCCCGGCGAGCGTCACCGGCGCCCAGATCAGCAATTGCACCCAGAGCGGCGGGCCGAGCGTCAGCTCCAGCGTCACCGCGCCAACCACCACCAGCGCGCCGAGGATCAGGGTGAGGAATGCCGCCGGCCCGTCGCCGACGTTGAACGCGGCATAATCGAGCCCGCAGGCGTGGCAGCGCTCGGCGAATCGCGTCCAGCCGGCGAAAAGGGTTTTCGCGCCGCAGCGCGGGCACAATCCCTTGAGCCCACAATCGAGCGGGCGCGGCAGGCCGGCTTCGGCCCCCGCGCCCGTCGCAACCGTATCGGTCGGGGCGTCGGGGCCGGCGGACGTATCCGCCCGGCCCGAACCCCGATCCGGCTCAGCCACCGTGGACCGGCGCGCCCCAGCCGCCCCACACATAGATGGCGACGAACAGGAACAGCCACACCACGTCGACGAAATGCCAGTACCACGCCGCCGCTTCGAAGCCGAAATGCTGCCGCGGGGTGAAATCGCCCTTATAGGCGCGGATCAGGCAGACGATCAGGAAGATCGTGCCGATGATCACGTGGAAACCGTGGAACCCGGTCGCCATGAAGAAGGCCGCGCCATAGTTCAGCCCCTTGAAGGGGAAAGGCGCGTGAATGTATTCATAGGCCTGGATCGAGGTGAAGATCATGCCGAGCACGATCGTCAGCCACAGCCCCTTGAGCACGCTGTCGCGGTTGCCGACGCCGATCAGCCCCCACAGCCCGGTCTTCTCGCCGCCGCGCTGATTGTGGATCAGCGCGTGGTGCGCCCAGGTCACCGTGGTGCCGCTGGTGAGCAGGATGAGGGTGTTGAGCAGCGGGAATTCGAAGGCGTCGATCACCTCGAGCCCCTTGGGCGGCCATTGCGCGGCGATCGCCGCGCCGCCCTCGACCGCATGTTCGACCTGCCCGTTGACGAAGCTGATCGCCGCCGGGAAGAGCGCGAAATCGAAATAGGCCCAGAACCAGCCGACGAAGAACATCACCTCCGAGGCGATGAACAGGATCATCCCGTAGCGGAAATGGAGCTGCACCACCGGGGTGTGATCGCCGGCATGCGCTTCCTTGATCACGTTGCGCCACCAGCAGAACATCGTGAACAGCACCGCCACGAGCCCGGCGAAGAACAGGAAGCCGCCACCATTCGGCTTGCCGACATGCCCGCCGTGCATCCACATGATGCCGCCGGCCGCCATCGCGAGCGCCGAGAACGATCCGATCAACGGCCACGGATCGGGGGGCAGGATATGATAATCGTGGTTCTTGGCGCCGGCCATTCGTCGCTTCCCTGTTCCTAAATTGGCTTTGCTCTAGCTCGTGGGCTTGTCGGAATCCACCGGGTAAAATGTGTAGCTCAGCGTGATCGTCTCGACATCCTTGGTATCGGGATCGTCGAGGATCTTCGGATCGACGAAGAAGATCACCGGCATACGCACCGTCTCGCCCGGCTTCAGCGTCTGCTGGGTGAAGCAGAAGCACTGGATCTTGGTGAAATATTTGCCCGCCTGCGCCGGGGTGACATTATAGGTCGCGGTGCCGGTGACCGGCACGGCGGCGCGGTTGGTGGCGGTGAAGAAGGCCATGTCGCGCGCGCCGACGTCGACCGTCTCGTCCTCCTTTTCCGGCGTGAAGCGCCACGGCAGCTTCGGGCTGGTATTGGCATCGAAATTGATGCGGATCGCATGATGCACCCCGCCGGGCGCCGCCGTCCCGCGATTGGTGGTGCCGTTGAGCCCGGTCGCCTCGCAGAACAATCGGTAAAGCGGCACGCTGGCGAAGGCGAGCCCGGTCATGAAGCAGATACCGAGCACCGCGAACAGCGCCGTGCGCGTGGTGCGGGTGATCTTCATCGTGCGGCGATCCCCGCCTTGATCTTGACGATGGTGATCGCGAACACGAGCAGCACGAAGGCGCCCAGCAGCACCGCCATCACGATCGCGCGGCCTTTCTGCCGCTGGCGGATCAGATCTTCTTCGTCGCGCTTCATGCCACCCACCGGTCGATCACCAGCGCGCCGAACACGACGAACAGGTAGAGGATCGAATATTTGAACAACGCCTTTTCGGGCTTCATCGCATCGTCTGGCTGGCTCGTGCGGGTCGCGACGCGCAGCGCGAGCAATGCGAACCACGCCGTCGTCACCAGCGACACCACGCCATAGATCGTGCCGGTCAGCCCGAGCGGCCAGGGCAGCACCGCCGCCGCCGCCATCGGGATCGTATAGAGCCCGATCTGGTGGCGCGTGGTGCGCTCGCCCGCGACCACCGGCAGCATCGGGATGCCGGCATTGGCGTAATCGGTCTTAACGAACAGCGCGAGCGCCCAGAAATGCGGCGGGGTCCACAGGAACACCAGCATGAACAGCAGCAAGGGCAGCAACGCGACCTGCCCGGTCGCGGCGGCCCAGCCGATCAGCGGCGGAAACGCCCCGGCGGCGCCGCCAATGACGATATTCTGCGGGGTGCGCGGCTTGAGCCACACGGTGTAGACGAGGACATAGAACAGGATCGAGATCGCCAGGATCGCCGCCGCCGCGAGATTGAGCGCCAGCCCCATCAGGATCACCGAGAAGGCGGCGAGCCCGACGCCGAAATGCAGCGCCGCCTGCCGCTCCATCCGCCCCGCGGGGAGCGGGCGTTCGGCGGTGCGTCGCATCACCGCGTCGATATCAGCCTCATACCATTGGTTGAGCGCCCCCGCCGCACCCGCGCCGAGCGCGATGCACAGGATCGCGGTGAACCCCAGCACCGGGTTGATATGCCCCGGCGCGGCGAGCATCCCGCACAATCCGGTGAACACGACGAGCGTCATCACCCGGGGCTTGGTCAGCGCCAGGAAATCGCGCCAGTGGGCTGGCGGCAGAAGAGGGGATGCAGTGCTCATGGCCGGCTCGCGTCGCGCCATAGCCCGTCGCGTCGGCCGGGGAAAGGGGTGGGTTGCGCCCGAAACGCGCGGTGGCCGCCTGGCATCACCGCCGGGCGTTTACGCCCCCGCTATGCCGGCACGCTTTGCCGCACATAGCTGCGCATATGCGGCACATAATCGGGCTTGCCGAGATCGACGCCGTTGTTCCGCAAAATGGCGTAGGCGGTCATCAGGTGGAAATAGAATTGGGGGACCGACCAGTCGCGCGCATAATCCGCGCCGGTCAGATCGAACGCCATGCCGCTGGGCATTGCGAGCGCCAGCGGCTGCTGCGCGGCGCCGTCCAGCCCGTCTGCGGGCACCGCGTCGAGCGCCGCGATCGCCGCCGCGATCTGCGCCTTGGCCTCGGCGATCGTGCCGGGAAAAGCCTCGGCATCGCGCGCGTCGAGCGTCGCCGGGACCGGCTCGCCGCGCAACCGGAAGATCGGCTCCTGCGCCTGGACGCAAACGAACCGTATCTGCACCGCGAGCGGAAACATGTCGGGCGCCAGCCGCGCGGCGAGCAACGCCTCGGCCGCCGCGCCGGGCTTCTGCGCCTCGGCCTTGTCGAGCCAGCCGGAAAGCGCCCGCAGCATCTGCGCATAAGCCGGCACGATAAAGGACGTCAGCATGTTCGTTGCTCCCAACCGGTGATCAGCGTGCCCCGCCGGGCACCCACAAGACATCGCCGCCGGCACGCAGATTGACCAGCCGACAAGCGACGAACAGGAAATCCGACAGGCGATTGAGATAGATCAACGCCTGCGGGTTGACCCCGCCGGCGCCGCCCTGCGCTGTCGCCACTGCCGAGCGCTCCGCCCGCCGCGCGATCGCGCGGGCGAGGTGGAGCGAGGCCGCCGCGCCGCCCGGCAGAATGAAGCTCCGCAGCGGCGGCACCCCCGCGTTCATCGCGTCGATCTCCGCCTCGAGCCGCGCCACCTGCGCGGGGATGATGCGCAGGGTCATTTCGGTCGGGGTGAAATCCTCCCCCGGCGTGGCGAGATCGGCGCCGAGATCGAACAGATCGTTCTGGATCCGCGCCAGCGCTGCGCCGAGCTCGGCATCGTCGAGCGCCGCGATCGCCACCCCGATCGCCGAATTGGTTTCGTCGACATCGCCGATCGCCTGCATCCGCGCATCGGTCTTCGACACGCGGCTGCCGTCGACCAGCCCGGTCGTCCCGTCGTCCCCGGTGCGGGTGTAGATCTTGTTGAGCTTGACCATTTTTCGATCCTAGCGGGCGGGCGGGGCGTGGCGGAAGAAGGCATGTGTCCCCGCGAAGGCGGGGGCCCAGCGCCCCCGGTCACCGACGTTGACGCTTTTGGTCCTGGAATCCCCGCCTTCGCGGGGACACATTTGATCTGGGTTTACGTCCGCCCCATCGCGAACAGCAGCACGACGCAGATCAGGATCGCCAGCGCCTGAAACAGGATGCGCTGCTGCATCATGCGATTCGACTTGAGCTGGCTCTCGCTCGGCCCGTCGCGGGTCTCGCCGCGCGCCTCGGCGCTCGCGCCCTGCAGGAAGGTGACGATGCCGCGCACCAGCGCGACCACCGTGGCGATCATCGCTGCCACCAGCAGGATGACGAGGAAGATCTTCATGCCCGTCCCCCTACGCGCTTGCACCGA
>NZ_MKRR01000138.1:86321-87316 GCF_001897045.1 Sphingomonas sp. 66-10 | reverse complement strand
GCGCATCGCCGCGAGCGTCGGGCTGTCATGCCGCTGGGCGAGCCGCTCGCCGTCCGCCCCGACGAGCAGATCGTGATGATGATAAGCCGGCACCGGCAGCCCGAGCAGCGCCTGGAGCAGCCGGTGGACGTGCGTCGCGGCGAACAGATCGCGCCCGCGCACCACATCGGTGACGCCCTGCGCGGCATCGTCGATCGTCACCGCGAGATGATAGCTCGCCGGCGCATCCTTGCGCGCGAGCACGACATCCCCGGCGGCAAGCGGATCGGCGGCAACCTCGACGCCGTGATCGGTCCAGACGAGCGGTCCGGCGAGTGCCGCCGCCTTCGCCATGTCGATCCGCCAGCAATGCGGCTCATCGATTCGCCCGGCCGCGTCGATCCCGCGGCAGGTGCCGGGATAGACCGGCTCGGCGCCGTGCGGCGCGGCGAGGCTGGCGGCGGCGATCTCGGCGCGGGTGCAGAAACAGCGATAGAGCAGCCCCATCGCGCGCAGCCGGTCGAGCGCGGCGGCATAATGATCGAGCCGGCGCGACTGGAACATAATTTCCCCGTCCCATTCGAGCCCGAGCCATTCGAGATCCTCGAGGATCGTCGCGACATGCTCGGGGCGGCTGCGCGTGCCGTCGATATCCTCGATCCGCACGATGAATTGCCCGCCGCGCGATCGCGCGAAATCATGCGACAGGATCGCCGACCACGCATGGCCGAGATGCAGCCGCCCGGTCGGCGAAGGGGCGAAACGGGTGACGGTCACCCGCGCCATGTGGGGCAGGCGCGAGCAGCGGGCAATAATCCGCCGGCATGGCGGCGGCGGGTCGGTGAAAAAACCGGGTTCTGCCGCGCGCCGATCCGTCCTAGCCATGACCGACGCCACCCCCCGATTCGGCGCACAGGATCGGGGAGGGAAGGCTTGGGACGCATTCTGCTCGAATGGCTCGGTGCGGCGACGCGCGAGGCGACGTTGTTCGCCGCGATCGGCTTTCTGATCGGCGG
>NZ_MKRR01000138.1:83629-86303 GCF_001897045.1 Sphingomonas sp. 66-10 | reverse complement strand
CGCCGGCCCGGCCGCGGCGCTTCGCGATCCTCGTCCCCGCCTGGGACGAAAGCGCGGTGATCGGCGCGATGCTGCGCACCACGCTCGCGCGGCTCGATCATCCCGATTTCATCATCATCGTCGGCTGCTATCCCAATGATCGCGCGACGATCGCGGTGGTCGCCGATATCGCCGCGCACGACCGCCGCGTCCGGCTGACGATCGGCCGGCGCCACGGGCCGACCACCAAGGCCGATTGCCTCAACACGCTGTGGCGCGCGGTCGCCGCCGCCGACGCATGCGACCGCCGGCGCAGCGACGCGATCGTGCTCCACGATGCCGAGGATGTGGTGCATCCGGCGGAACTGCGCATCTTCGACGCGCTGCTCGATCGGCATGCCGTGGTGCAGATTCCCGTGCTGCCGCTGGCGCGGCGCGACTCGCGGCTGGTTTCGGGCCATTATCTCGACGAATTCGCCGAGGCGCACAGCAAGCAACTGCCGGTGCGCACCTTGCTTCGCGCCGCGGTGCCGCTCGCCGGCGTGGGATGCGCGATCCGGGTCGAGGCGCTGGCGCGGGTCGCGGCGGATCACCGCGCGCCGTTCGACCCGACGAGCCTGACCGAGGATTACGAACTCGGCCTGCGCCTCGCCTCGGTCGGCGCGGCGGCGCATTTCGCGCGGGTCCGCGAAACGCGCGGCGGCACGCTGATCGCGGTGCGCGAATATTTCCCCGCCACCATCGCCGAGGCGGTGCGGCAGAAGGCGCGGTGGATGACCGGGATCGCGCTCGCCGGCTGGGACCGGCTCGGCTGGGGGCGGCTGCGCGACATCGGCGATCATTGGATGCGACTGCACGATCGCCGCGCGCCGCTGGCGGTGATCACGCTCGCGACCGGCTATGTCGCGATCGTCGGCTGGGCGGGATCGGCGGCCGGGCATCTGATCCTCGGCAGTGCGGTGACACCGCCGGGGCCGACGACGGCGCTGCTGCTGCTCGCCAATGCCGCGCTGCTGGCGTGGCGCGCGGCGGTCCGTGCCGGTTTTACCGCCGCGGCCTATGGCTGGCGCGAGGCATTATGGTCGCCGCCGCGGATGATCGTCGGCAATATCATCGCCTTGCTCGCCGCGCGCCGGGCCGCCGCACGCTATGCCGCGATCCTCGCCGGGCGCACGCCGCAATGGGACAAGACCGCGCACGCCTTTCCGACGGACATCGGATGATCCGCGCCAGCCGGCCGCTGCGCTTCATCGTCATCGTCGTCGGCGGGTGGATCGCGATGCGCGTCTTCATGCTGTGGCCTGTTGAAGGACAACCGGACCGCCGGGCGCCGGCGCGAGATGTTCCTTCCCCCGCCCGGCCCGAGACTGATCGTCATACCGGGCTTGACCCGGCATCCAGAGCCTCGGACGCTGTCGCTTGCCGCTCTGAACGCCGGGTCGAGCCCGGCATGACGGGGGAGCATAACGAGGAGAGAAAGCCGAGCCGCGTGGACGGAAGCACATCCGTCGCCAAGCAGCCGGAGACGAGATTTGCAGTTACCCCGGACACGCCGGCTTTTAGCGACTCACCGCGCCACACCGAATCACGCCCTCTCGTCGCATCGGCGGCACCGCCGAAATCCGTCGCCTCGCACCGCTCCTCGCGCTGGGGCGGGAGCGCGTGGCTGATCGCGCGGGGCGGGGGCGGTGCGGCGGTGCCGTTCGCGCCACAGCTCGGCGGAAGCCAGGCCGGCGCGCGGGTGACTTATACGCTGGGCGAGGCACGCCGCGTCGCGATCGCGGCGCGCGTCTCCACCGCGCTGACGATGAGGCAAAGCGAAGCCGCGATCGGCCTCGACTGGCGGCCGACGCGGCACCCGATCCACCTCTTCGCCGAACAGCGCATCGCGATCGCCAACGCGCGCGACGGCCCGACGATCGGGGTGATCGCCGGGCTACCCCAGACGCGGCTCGCCGCCGGCTTCGCGCTCGAAGGCTATGGGCAGGCCGGCGTGATCGCGCGCGGCGGCGGCGAAGGCTTCGTCGACGCCGCAGCCCGCGCGATGCGCCCCGTCGCCCGCGTCGGCGGCGCGCGGGTCGAGCTCGGCGCCGGGCTGTGGGGCGGCGCGCAGCGTGGGGCGGCGCGGCTCGATATCGGCCCGGCGGCCGGCGTGATCCTCCCCACCCCGCGCCCGCTGCGCATCACGCTCGAATGGCGCCAGCGCATCGCGGGTGCGGCGCGCCCCGGCGCCGGCGTCGCGCTGTCGCTCGGCGCGGATTTCTAACGCGCAATTTACCGCGCATGCGTCTTTCGTCGCGAGCGCGAAACGCCTACCGCTGGCGGCATGGACCTCTATCTGCCGATCGCCAATCTGTCGGTGAACGCGCTCGTCATCGTCGCGCTCGGCGCCGGCGTCGGGCTGCTCTCCGGCATGTTCGGGGTCGGCGGCGGCTTCCTCACCACGCCCTTGCTGATCGTCTACGGTATCCCGCCGACCGTCGCCGCCGCCAGCGCGGCGAGCCAGGTGACCGGCGCCAGCGTGTCGGGCGTCTTCGCCTATTTCCGACGCGACGGGGTCGACGTGAAGATGGGCGGGGTGCTCGTCGCGGGGGGGATCATCGGGTCGTTCCTCGGGGCGTGGCTGTTCCGTTTGCTCCAGGCGCTGGGGCAGATCGATACGACGATCGCGGTCACCTATGTCCTGCTGCTCGGC
>NZ_MKRR01000138.1:67647-83618 GCF_001897045.1 Sphingomonas sp. 66-10 | reverse complement strand
GCCGCGCCGTCGGCGGCATCATCCGCTCGTCGCCAGCCTGCCGTTCCGCATGCGTTTCTATCGCTCGGGCCTCTATATCTCGCCGCTCGCGCCGCTGCTGCTCGGGGTCGCGACCGGGGTGCTGACGATCCTGCTCGGGATCGGCGGCGGGTTCGTGCTGGTGCCGGCGATGATCTACCTCCTCGGCATGGCGACGCAGGTGGTGGTCGGCACTTCCCTGTTCCAGATCCTGTTCGTCACCGCGGCCGCGACGATGGTCCACGCCACCACCACCAAGGCGGTGGATATCGTGCTCGCCGGGCTGCTGCTGCTCGGCTCGGTCGCCGGGGCGCAGATCGGCGCGCGCTTCGCGGCCAAGGCGAGGCCCGAATATCTCCGCCTCGCGCTGGCGATCATGGTGCTGCTCGTCGCGATAAGGATCGGTCTCGGTCTCGGCTGGCGCCCCGACGAAATCTACACCGTTGAGCTTTCATGAGAGTCCGTTTCGACAAGGCGGTACCGGCCCGCTCCCCCACCCGATCTCCCATGAGCATATCCTGATGGGAGGCCGAGTGGGGGAGCGGGCCGGTACCGCAACGAAGCGCTGGCGCATTGCCGTTGCCTTTGCGGCACCGTTGGCGATCGCCGCGAGCAATCCCGGCAGCAAGCCGGTGCTGGTGCCCGACGTGTCGCAGCGCGAAATCGAGATCGCCTATAGCTTCACCGGCGCCGAGCTGTTGCTGTTCGGCGCAATCCTGCTCCCGCCGGGCGAGCCGCGCGCCGATGCGCGCCACCCGATCGACGTCGTGGTGGTGGTCAAGGGGCCGGTCCAGTCGATCACGATCCGCGAGAAGGAGAAGATCGCCGGGATCTGGGTCAATGCCGAGCGGCTCGGCTATCGCTCCGCGCCGAGCTTCTACGCGATCGCCTCGTCGCGCCCGATCCGCCAGCTGGTCGACGATCGCACCCGCGCGATCTACGAGCTGGGGCTCGACAGCCTCCAGCTTTCCCCCGCCTCCTCCGCCCCGGCCAATGTGCAGGACCGCTTCACCCGCGGGCTGGTCGACCTGCGCGCGCGCAGCGGGCTCTATTACGAGGCGCCGCACGCGGTGGAGATCACCGACGGCGTGCTCTATCGCGCACGCGTCAACATCCCGGCGCGCGTGCCGGTCGGGCGCTTCACCGCGGAGACCTTCCTAATCCGCGACGGCAAGGTGCTCGGCGCCGCGGTGCGCGATATCGATGTGCGCAAATCCGGGTTCGAGCGCTTCGTCGCGCGCGCCGCGCAGCGCTCGTCGTTCCTCTACGGGCTCACCGCGGTTGCGCTCTCGGTATTGCTCGGCTGGGGCGCGGGGCAGATCGCACGGCGGATCTGATAGCTTCGCCGACAAACCCTTACGCTAAATTTACCGCATCCCGCGCATGATCCGCCCAAATCCAAAAGGGTGGACCGACCAGATGACCGAAATGCCTGCCCCCGACAGCTTCACGGGGACGACGCCCGCCGCAGCCTATGACCTGGAGCGCCATACCGATCCGATCGGGATCGTCACCGAGATCGCCGGCGCCTCGGGGCGGGTGATGTTCGACATGGCGACGCTGGCCGCGCTCGCCGGCAACGACGATCCGGTCGCCGCGGCGAGCGGCCAGGTCGGCGGCCAGATCAAGGTCCAGGTCGAATCGCGCTGGCTGGTGGCGAGCGTCCGCGCGCTGCGGCTGCAGGATCTCGCCAGCGGGCAGGTCGAGGCGCAGATCGACTTTCTCGGCGAAGGCGACGAGGAGAAGCTGACCGGCAAGCTCTATCGCTTCCGCCGCGGCGTGACGCGTTACCCGGTGCCGGGGGCGGAGGTCTATCCGGTGTCGCGCAGCGATCTCCGGCAGGTCTATTCGGCCGACGATCGCGCGCATATCGAGGTCGGCGCGATCTATCCCACCAACGACGTGCGCGGCGCGCTCTATATCGACGCGATGCTCGGCAAGCATTTCGCGCTGCTCGGCTCCACCGGCACCGGCAAATCGACCGCCGCCGCGCTGATCCTCCATCGCATCTGCGCCTATGCGCCGCACGGCCATGTCGTGATGATCGACCCGCACGGCGAATATGCCGCCGCGTTCCGCGACAATGGCGCGCTCTACGACGTGTCGAACCTGCAGATGCCCTATTGGCTGATGAATTTCGAGGAACATTGCGAGGTGTTTCTCACCTCCGAGGGCGCCGACCGTCAGATGGATGCGGACATCCTCGCCAAATGCCTGCTCGCCGCGCGCGGCAAGAGCCGCGTCGGGCAGAATATCCCCAAGCTGACGGTCGATGCCCCGGTGCCCTATCTGCTGAGCGACCTCACCGCGCAATTGCAGGTCGAGATGGGCAAGATGGACAAAGCGAGCAACAGCGCGCCCTATCTGCGCATCAAATCCAAGATCGAGGAGATCAAGGCCGATCCGCGTTACGGCTTCATGTTCTCCGGGATGCTGGTCGGCGACACGATGGCGAATTTCATCTCGCGCGTGTTCCGCCTGCCCGGCGACGGCAAGCCGATCTCGATCATCGACGTTTCGGGGGTGCCGAGCGACATCACCTCGGTCGTCGTCGCGGTGCTGAGCCGGATGGTGTTCGATTTCGCGATCTGGTCGCGCAACGAGCCCAAGCGCCCGGTGCTTCTCGTCTGCGAGGAAGCGCATCGCTATATCCCGTCGGATCGCGACGATGCCACCTCGGTCTCGCGCATTCTCGGGCGGATCGCCAAGGAAGGGCGCAAGTACGGCGTCGCGCTTGGGCTGATCACCCAGCGCCCGTCGGACCTCGCCGAGGGCGTGCTGTCGCAATGCGGCACGATCATCTCGATGCGGCTCAACAACGATCGCGACCAGGCGTTCGTCCGCGCCGCGATGCCCGAGGGCGCGCGCGGCTTCCTCGATTCGATCCCCGCGCTCAGCAACCGCGAGTGCATCATCTGCGGCGAGGGCGTCGGGATCCCGATCCGCGTCGCGTTCGATACGCTGGAGGAGGAGCACCGCCCGGCCTCCGGCGATCCGCTCTTCTCCGAATTGTGGTCCGATGTCGGCCAGGAGGAGGAGATTATCGAGCGCACCGTCCAGAAATGGCGGATGCAGGGGAAATAAGCCGAAAGCCCCTCCCCTGAAGGGGAGGGGAGCGAGATCTACTTCTTCGGCGTGGCCAGCAGGTTCGCCACCTTGGCCTTGAATTCGCGCAGCGCCTTACCCGAAAGCACCGCGACGCTCGATAGCGAGACCGAACGCGGATTGACCGACACGCCGTTCTTCCACACTTCCCAATGGAGGTGCGGGCCGGTCGACAGCCCGGTCGACCCGACATAACCGATCACCTCGCCGCGCGTGACGCGCTGGCCGCGGCGCACCGCGATGCGGCTCATATGGCCATAGCCGGTGGCGATCCCGCCGGGGTGCGAGAGTTTGACGAAATTGCCGTAACCGCCCGCGCGCCCGGCCTGCGCCACCACCCCGTCGCTCGCGGCATAGATCGGCGAGCCGTAGCGCGCGCCGATATCCATCCCGGCGTGCATCCGCCGGAAGCCGAGCAGCGGGTGCATGCGCATCCCGAAGGTCGAGGTGACATGCCCCGCCACCGGCATCCCCATCGTGCCGCGCCGCCGGCTTTCGGCCTCCCTGGCGTCCCACCATTGCCCGCCCTCGCCCCAGCGCACCAGCTCGACGCGGCGGCGGCCCTGATCGAGCCCGGCGAGCTGGAGCTGGCCGACCTGCACCTCGCCGGTCGCGGCGCGCGCCTGATCGGCGATGATGTCGAACCGGTCGTCGGCGCGCACGTCGCGGCCGATCGACATGCGCGAGGCGAGCGCCTTGATATAGGCCTCGACCAGCCGCGCCGGCGCCCCCGCGGCGCGCGCCGAGCGATAGAGGCTCGATCCGACGCGGCCGGTGATGCGCAACGGGGTGTGATCGATCGCGATCGGGTGGCGTTCGAGCGTCAGCGTGTCGCCGGCGCGGTTGACCGCGAGGTTGAGATCGAATTTGGCGCGGAAGGCGAGCCGCTCGAGCGGGCGCGCGACGCGCTTGTCGGCGCGGCGGCCGAGCGTCAGATCGAGCATCGTACCCGACGGGATATCGCCCAGCGCCACCGCCTGCGAGACGAGCGAAGCGGCCTTGGCGGCATCGTCGCGGCCGACCCCGGCGCGTTGCAGCGCCGATCCCAGCCGATCGCCGTCGCCCAGCGTCGCGGTCAGCTCGATGATCGGGCGTTCGGGGGTCTCGGCGAGCGGGCGGACCATATCGTTGGCCGCCAGCCGCTTGCCCGTGGTGCCGCCGAGCCCGAGCGGGGCGATCGCCAGCGGACGCGCCTCATCCCACGCCGCCCCGCGCAGCGGGGGCGCGACATAGCCGGGGATCGGGGCGAAGCGCGGGCCGGAAAGCACCGCGGCGGCGCACAGCAGGGTGCAGGTCGCCAGACCGCGCCACCAGGTGAGCGAACCGATCTCCGCCCCCAGATCGGGCACCCAATCGATATGCGACAGATCGATCCGCCGGCCGCGCGGCGCTACCGCGGCGGGGATCGCGGCGCCCGCGCCGAGACTCCCGGCCGAGCCGGCACCGGCGGCGCCGGCCAGCTCGAGCCCAGGTGCTTCACGCAGAAACATGGCGAGGACGCCCCCCCAAAAAACCGTCAAGAAACCGAGTCGTCGGTCCAATCGCGTCGCCGACCCCCCGGCACAGCTACGAATCGTTGTGACCGACGGATGCTAAAGTCAAATTAACCGGCGGAAACCGCAGCTTGTGTTGCGGCGGGGCGTTCGGGCATCGCGGTGAAGCGGCACGCACGCCCGCAACCGCATTTTCCGTCCACCCTGGCCTGCGCCGGAATGGTCATAAAATTCCGCACTGATGTCGATGAAGCGGCGGGCGGTTGCATCTGCCGGCGCCTGCGCCGATGTAGGGTCCGTCATGCGCGTAACCGACCCCGCCCGCGTCACCGCGGTGCTCGGCCCGACCAACACCGGCAAGACCCATCTCGCTGTCGAGCGGATGGCCGCGCATTCCAGCGGGATGATCGGCTTTCCGCTGCGGTTGCTGGCGCGCGAGGTCTATGACCGCGTCGTCGCGATGAAGGGCGCCGACCGCGTCGCGCTGATCACCGGCGAGGAACGCATCGTGCCCAGGGATGCGCGCTGGTTCCTGTGCACCGCCGAAAGCATGCCGACCGATCGCGAGGTCGCCTTCGTCGCGCTCGATGAGGCGCAGCTCGGCGCGGATATGGAGCGCGGCCATGTCTTTACCGACCGGCTGCTCCACGCGCGCGGCCGTGACGAGACGATGATCCTCGGCGCGGACAGCCTGCGCCCGGTGATCCGCCACCTCGTGCCGCACGCCGAGATCGTCGAGCGCCCACGTTTCTCGACGCTGAGCTATGCCGGCGCGAAGAAGATCAGCCGGCTGCCGCGCCGCTCGGCGATCGTCGCCTTCTCCGCCGAGGAGGTTTACGCGGTGGCGGAAATGCTGCGCCGGCTGCGCGGCGGCGCGGCGGTGGTGATGGGATCGCTTTCGCCGCGCACCCGCAACGCGCAGGTCGCGATGTTCCAGGCGGGCGAGGTCGATTATCTCGTCGCGACCGATGCGATCGGCATGGGGCTCAACATGGACGTGGCGCATGTCGCCTTCGCCGGGCTGCACAAGTTCGACGGGCGGCGGCGGCGCCGGCTGACGATCGCCGAGATGGCGCAGATCGCCGGCCGCGCCGGGCGCCACCAGCGCGACGGCACCTTCGGCGCGCTGGTCGAGGAAGGCCCCGACGCCTTTCTTCCCGAGGAAGTGCTGGCGATCGAGGAGCATCGCTTCCCCGTGCTCGACTGGCTCTATTGGCGCGACGGGCGCCCCGACATGTCGACGCTCCCCGCGCTGATCGCCTCGCTCTCCGCCCCGCCCGACGACGAAATGCTGCGCGCCGCGCCCGAGGCAATCGATCTCGCGGTGCTGCGCCGGCTCGCCGACGATCCCGCGATCGCCGCGCGCGCGAAGGGGCAGGTCGCGCGGCTGTGGGCGGCCTGCGGCATCCCCGATTTCCAGAAGCTCGGCGCCGATCTCCACGCGCGCTTCGTCGCGCGCGTCTTCGGCTATCTCGCCGCCGGCCACATCCCGCACCAATGGTTCGCCGACGAGGTCGCGCGGCTCGATCGCGCCGATGGCGATGTCGAGACGCTCGCCGGGCGGCTCGCCGCGATCCGCACCTGGGCCTATATCGCGCAGCGGCCCGACTGGCTGGCCAATCCGGCGCATTGGGCGGCGCGCACGCAGGAAGTCGAGGAGCGGCTGTCCGACGCGCTCCACGCCGGGCTGACCCAGCGCTTCGTCGACAAGCGCACCAGCGCGCTCGTCCGCAAGATCGGCGGCGCCGCCGCCCTCCCCGCGACGATCGATCCGTCGGGCGAAGTGACGATCGACGGCCATTCGATCGGCCGGCTCGAGGGTTTTCGCTTCGTCGTCGCGCCCGAGGCGCGCGCGGCGGACAAGCGCCTGCTGCTCGCCACCGCCGAGAAGCGGCTGGCGACCGAACGCGCGCGGCGCGCGACGGCGCTGGTCGCCGCGGCGGACGGCGATCTGTCGATGCACGACGGCGCGATCCGCTGGCAGGGGCATGTCGTCGCGCGGCTCAAGCCAGGGCGCTCGCTCGCCCGGCCCGACGCGATGCTCGACGATGCGCTCGATTGCCTCGATCCGCCGCAGCGCAATGCGATCCTCGCGCGCATCCGGCGCTGGATCGACGAGGCGATCGCGCATGCCCTGCCCTCGCTCGCGCGGCTTGCGGCGCTGGCACGCGACGAGGCGGCGGGGCCGGCGTTGCGCAGCATCGCCGGTGCGTTGGAAGCCGGCGGGGGGTTCGCCGCGCGGCTGCCGCTGCGCGACAGCGTCGAGGCGCTGGCCCCCGCCGATCGCCAGCGGCTGCGCAAGGCGGGGGTGACGATCGGCGCGCTCGATCTGTTCGACGCGCGATTGCTCAAGCCGCGCGCGCAGCCGTGGCGCATCGCCTTGCTCGGCGCGCGCGGTGAGCCGCCGCTCCCCCCGCCGCCGGGCGCGACCGCGGTGCCGCGCGACACGCCGGGCGCGACCGCGGTGATGGGCTATCGCGCGCTGGCGATGCAGGCGGTGCGGGTCGATCTGGTCGAGCGCGTCGCGCGCGCCGCGCATGAGGCGCGCGAGGGGCGCAAGCCCTTCGCCCCCGATCCCGCGCTCGCCACCTCGATGGGGCTGCTCCCCGCGACGATCGCGCGGCTGATGGCCGAACTCGGCTTCCGTCCGGTGCGCGGGGTGGAAGGCCCGCCGGCGTGGCGCTGGCACGGCCGCCCGCGCGCTGAGGCGCCCCCGCCGCCGCGCGACAATGCCTTCGCCGCCGCCTTCGCCGGGTTGCGCCGTGGCTGACGCCCCCGCGCGCGCCACGATGCGGCTCGATCGCTTCCTGTGGTTCGCGCGGATCGTCAAGACGCGGGTGCTGGCGCAGGAACTGGCCGGCGACGGGCATTTGCGGATCGACGGCCGCGCGGTCGACCGCGCCGCGGCGGCGGTGCGCGTCGGCAATATCCTGACCTTCGCGCACCACGGCCGCGTCCGCGCGCTGCGCGTCGAGAAACTGCCCGCGCGGCGCGGCCCCCCGGCCGAGGGGCGCGCCTGCTACGAGGAACTGATTACTGATAACAACTCGCAGCAAGCCGGGAACGATTGACGATGCGGATCGCGCGGCATAGCAGCGCGTTAGTCCGTCCGAGGGGAGTTATCCGGCAATGACCTATGTCGTCACCGACGCCTGCATCCGCTGCAAGTACATGGATTGCGTCGAGGTGTGTCCGGTCGACTGTTTCTACGAGGGCGAGAACATGCTCGTCATCAACCCCAGCGAGTGCATCGACTGCGGGGTGTGCGAGCCCGAATGCCCGGCCGAGGCGATCCTGCCCGATACCGAGAGCGGGCTCGAAAAGTGGCTCGAGCTCAACACGACCTTCTCGGCGCAATGGCCCAACGTCACCCGCAAGGGCGACCAGACCCCGGCCGATGCCGACGAGCACAAGGGCGAGACGGGCAAGTACGACAAATATTTCTCGGCCGAGCCCGGCGCCGGCGACTGAGATTATCTGTTTGGGCGGCACCGGCCCGCGCCCCCACCCCGCCTCCCATCGACATGATGATCGGGGAGGCGAGGCGGGGGAGCGGGCCGGTGCCGTTCCACGGCCACACGCCGTCATGACACCACCGGGCAAAGCAGGCCAGCATCACTGACGTTGTGATGCTGGCAATTTTGTTACAGGCGTGCTATATAGGCCCAAGACGGCCAGTTCGAACCCGCGGCCGTGGAGATGTCCAACCCTTACCCTCCCGTCCGAAACGCTACGTGGCTTACACCGCGCTGGTGGCGGGACTGTCCTGACGAAAGGCCCCTAAATGGCTGCCAAGGCTCTGCATTTCGATGTCGGTGATTATGTCGTGTACCCCAAGCACGGGGTCGGCAGGGTCATCGAACTGCAGAAACAGGAAATCGCCGGCATGCAGCTCGAGCTCTACGTGCTGCGCTTCGAGAAGGAGAAGATGACGCTTCGCGTCCCCACCAACAAGGCCGAGTCGGTCGGCATGCGCAAGCTCTCGTCGGACAAGACGATGCGCGAGGCGATGGAGACGCTGAAGGGCAAGCCCAAGATCAAGCGCACCATGTGGTCGCGCCGGGCGCAGGAATATGAAGCGAAGATCAACTCGGGCGACCTCGTGTCGATCGCCGAGGTGGTCCGCGATCTGTTCCGCGCCGACGACCAGCCCGAGCAGAGCTATTCCGAGCGCCAGATCTTCGAAGGCGCGACCAGCCGTCTCGCCCGCGAACTGGCCGCGATGGAGCAGATCGACGAAGGCGCCGCGCAGGAGAAGATCCTCGAGATCCTGCGCAAGGCTGCGGCGATCTACAACAAGGACAAGGTGCCGGCCTGATCGCCGCCACCGATCCGGCGAATTGAGGGGCTGCCCGGCGACGGGCGGCCCCTTTTTCGTGGGAGCACGCGCGTTTCGCGGGCGCACCTCTCCCCGTTCGGGCCGAGCTTGTCGAAGCCCCGCCCTTTCTGGCCAGGAAGTACGCCCGTCCCCCGGACTTGATCCGGGGGAAGGGCGAACGGTTCGCATTTGCGCCAATCTCTTGCGCCTCATTTCGCCGTTTACGTCTGTAATCCCTTAGTGTATTGGCGCGTCAACACACCTAGGAGAGTCATGATGCGCCGCCATTTTCTCGCCCTGCCGCTTGCCCTCGTCATCGCCGGCACCGCCACCGCGCAATGGGGCGACGATCGCGGGCCGGGGGTCGCGCCGCGCAATGCCGGCGGGGCGCTGGTCTATCCGATCGACGGCTTCACCGCGGTCAGCCTCGCGCTGCCGGCCAATGTCGACGTCCGCGTCGGCCCCGGCTTTTCGGTGCGCGCAACCGGCCCGGCGCGGGCGTTCAACGACATCCGCGTCACCCGCAACGGATCGTCGCTGCAGATCGAACGCCGCTATCGCGGGCGGGTACGCGACGAAGACGCCGCGCGCGGGGTACGCTTCGTCGTGACGATGCCGCGGATCGACGGCGCCAATATCGGCGGCAGCGGCGGGATCCGGGTCGATCGCGTCAACGGCCGGCGCTTCGACGCCGCGATCGGCGGGTCGGGGTCGCTCACGCTCGATAGCGTCGCGGTCGACCGGCTGAGCGGGGAAATCGGCGGCAGCGGGTCGATCGTCGCCGGAGGCACCACCGGCGATCTCAAGGTCAATGTCGGCGGCTCGGGGCGCTTCGCCGGCGAGCGGCTGCGCGCGCGCGCCGCGACGGTCGCGATCGCCGGCTCGGGCGGGGTCCGCGCGCAGGTCGACGGCAATGCCACCGTCTCGATCGCGGGCAGCGGCGACGCCGATCTCGGCCCGCGCGCGCGGTGCGCGGTCAACCGCGTCGGCAGCGGCCGGGCACGCTGCGGGAGCTGAGCTTTTCCCTGCCCCGCCGTCGTTTCCGGCTCGGGACGAGGGCGGGCAGCGCCGCGCGTTAACCAACGCGGCTTGCCTCATGCGGCCAAAGGAGTATTATCTAAGTAACACACAGGAGACTAGCCCCTCATGCGTATCCTCGCCCTTTCGCTCTTGCTGCCGCTCGCCGCGTGCAACAGCGGCGACAGCATCGACACGCGCAACGCAATCCCCGCGAGCGGATCGGGGTCGGCGCGCACTTATGCCGCGGCCGACTTCACCGCGGTCGACCTGCGCGGGCCGGATGATGTCGACGTACGCGTCGGCTCGGCCTTCTCGGTCCGCGCGGAGGGCGATTCCGCGACGCTCGACCGGCTGGTGATCGCGCGCGACGGCGGCAAGCTGCGCATCGGCCGCAAGACGGGCTTCTTCCATTGGGGCAGCAGCGGCAAGGTCAAGGTGTTCGTGACGATGCCGCGGATCACCGCCGGCGCGCTCGCCGGATCGGGCGACCTGACGATCGATCGCGTCGACGGCAGCGATTTCCACGGCTCGCTCGCCGGATCGGGCAATATGAAGATCGGCCGCCTCGCCGCCGAGACCAGCGCGCTCTCGATCGCCGGATCGGGCAGCATCACCGTCGACGGCGGCGACGCCGCGCGCTTCAAGGCGTCGATCGCCGGATCGGGCGACATCACCGCCGCGAAGCTCGCTGCGCGCGAGGCGTCGGTCGATATCGCCGGATCGGGCAGCGTGAAGGCGACGGTCGACGGGCCGGCGCAGGTCTCGATCATGGGATCGGGCGACGTCGATCTTGGCGCCAAGGCGAAATGCGACGTCCATAAGGTCGGATCGGGCGAGGTGCGCTGCGGCGGGTGAAGGCTTGCGCGCGGCGCCGCTTCGCGCGACGCTGCCGCGCGATGAGACTTTCCCTCGCGCTCGCCGCCGCCGCCTCCACTTTGCTCGCCGCCCCTGCTGATGCCGCGGAGCGCAGCTATAGCGTCGGCAGCTATGAGCGGGTGCGGGTCGAGGGGCCGTTCGAGGTGCATATCGTCGCGGGCGCGTCGCCGCACGCCAGCGCCAGGGGAAGCGAGGCGATGCTGGCACGGCTCGACCTCGCGGTGAACGGCAATACGCTGGCGGTGCGGCTCGGCCCCGGCGGCTGGGGCGAGACCCCCAAGCGCGCGGGCGGCACCAGCCCGGTGGTCGTCACCTTGTCGAGCCCGCGCATCACCTCGATCCTGCTCACCGCGGGGGCAACGGTCACCGCAAGCAAGATTGCCGCCCAGCGCATCGATCTGGGCGTGACGGGCGCGGGCGCGCTGACCGTCGACGGCGCCGCGGCCGATCAGCTCAACGCGATGCTGATCGGCACCGGCAAGCTGCGTCTCGCCGGCAAGGCGGCGCGCGCGCGGCTGACGACCAACGGCCCCGGCACGATCGACGCCGCCGATCTTGCCGTCAACGACCTCACCGTCAGCGTCGAAGGCACCGGCGAGACCCGCGCGACGGCGCATTATACCGCCCAGGTGTCGACCACCGGGCTCGGCAAGGTGACCGTGCTCGGCACCGCCAAATGCACCGTCAAGGCGGTGGCCGACGGCCCGGTGGTGTGCGGCGTGGCCGCGAAGCGACAGTAAAAGTCAGGAATCACGGGCGAATGATCTCGGTGAGACACCGCCCCACCCCCGGCGCCTCCCCTGAAGGGGAGGGGTGAGCCCTCACCCCTTATGCCGCTTCTTCGGCGTCCAGCCCGTAAGCGGTGTGGAGCACACGCACCGCGAGTTCGGTCTCGTCCTCGTGGATCAGCACCGAGACCTTGATCTCGCTGGTGGTGATCGCCTGGATGTTGATCCCGCGCGCGCCGAGCGTGGTGAACATCGTCGAGGCGACGCCGGCGTGGCTGCGCATCCCGACCCCGACCACCGAGACCTTGGCGACCCGCGTATCGTGGACCAGCTCGGCAAAGCCGATCACCGCGCGCGCCTGGTTGAGCGTCTCGATCGAGCGCGCCAGATCCGCCGCGGGCACCGTGAAGGTCACGTCGGTCGACCCCGAGCCGTGCGCGATATTCTGGATGATCATATCGACGTTGATATTGGCCTCGGCCAGCGGCTCGAAGACGCTCGCCACCGCGCCGGGCTTGTCGGGCACGCTGGTCAGCGTGATCTTGGCCTCGTTCTTGTCGTGCGCGATGCCGGTGATGAGCTGGCGTTCCACGTCGTCGATCTCCTCTTCGCCCACGATCATCGTACCGGGCAATGTGTCCGCCATCGGGGCGTCTTCGCCGGTGAACGACGAGAGCACCTGGACGCGGACCTTTTCCTTCATCGCCAGCCCCACCGAGCGCGTCTGGAGCACCTTGGCCCCGACGCTGGCGAGCTCCAGCATCTCCTCATACGTCACCTTGGCGAGCTTGCGCGCGCGCGGGACGATGCGCGGATCGGTGGTATAGACGCCGTCGACATCGGTGTAGATGTCGCAGCGATCGGCCTTCATCGCCGCCGCCACCGCGACCGCCGAGGTATCCGATCCGCCGCGGCCGAGCGTCGTCACGCGGCCTTCGTTGACCCCCTGGAAACCGGGGATCACCGCCACCTCGCCCGAGGCGAGGCTCGCGTCGAGCGCCTCGGTGTCGATCGTCCCGATCCGCGCCTTGGCAAAGGCGTCGGAGGTGTTGATCGGCAATTGCCAGCCGAGCCACGAGCGCGCTTTGACCCCGAGCGCCTGGAGCGCGATCGCGAGCAGCCCGCTCGTCACCTGCTCGCCGGCGGAGACCACCACGTCATATTCGCGCGGATCGTAGAGCGGGGAGGCTTCGCGGCAGAAGCCGACGAGGCGGTCGGTCTCGCCCGCCATCGCGGAAACCACCACCGCGACCTGGTTGCCGGCGTCGACCTCGCGTTTGACGCGCGCGGCGACACTCCGGATGCGCTCGATCCCGGCCATCGACGTGCCGCCGAACTTCATCACGATGCGCGCCATTATCGCTCCCGTCCAACCTCCCTTGGGTGAAAACGGCGGCCCTGATAGGTAGGGCGCATGACAGACGCAACCGTAACAAAAGCGACGGTCCCCCCAAGCGCACCTTCATCGGTGCGCGCGGACGAGGCGGCGCATTTCGGCGCGATGGCCGGCGATTGGTGGAATCCGCACGGCTCCTCGGCGATGCTCCACCGGCTCAACCCGGCGCGACTCGGCTATATCCGCGAGCGGATCGACATGCATTGGGACGGCGACGGCGAGACGTTCACCCCGCTCGCCGGGCGCCGCGTGCTCGATGTCGGGTGCGGCGCGGGGCTGCTTGCCGAGCCGCTGGCGCGCCTCGGCGGCACCGTCACCGCGATCGACGCCGCGCCCGAGAATATCGCCGCGGCGCGCGCGCATGCCGGTGCGCTCGCGATCGACTATCGCGTCGGCGGGGTCGAGGCGGCGGCGGGCGAGACGTTCGATCTCGTCACCTGTCTCGAGGTGATCGAGCATGTCGCCGATGCCGCGGCGTTCGTCGCCGGGCTGGCGCAGGCGGTGGCGCCGGGCGGTCTGTTGATCCTTTCCACCCCCAATCGCACCGCGCTCTCGCGGCTCGCGCTGATCACGCTGGCGGAGGGATCGGGGCAGATCCCGCGCGGGACGCACGACTGGGCGCGGTTCATCACCCCCGATGAACTGCGCGAGATGCTGGCGGCGGCGGGGATGAAGGTGGTCGATGTGCAGGGGCTGAGCTTTTCCCCGACGCGCGGGTTTACGCTGAGCGAATCGACCACGCTCGATTATTTCGTGACCGCGGTGGCGGCGTAAACCTTTTACCGTCCCGGCGCAGGCCGGGACCCACTATCGAGCTGCTCGCAACTGGACCCCGGCCTTCACCGGGGTGGTTACGCAACAACTTTGGTGCTCCCGCGAAGGCGGGAGCCCAGTCTGGGTTCCCGCCTTCGCGGGACACAATTGTCTCGCGCAATGCCTAGCTATTGACGCCGGCCCCCCGCGTTCTGACATGCGCGTTGCCCATGCCGCCCCTCGCCCCCTCTTCCGCCAAGGCCGCCGACCGCCCGATGTGGCCGACGCTGCGCCGTTTCCTTCCCTATCTCTGGCCGTCGGATTCGCCGGGGATGCGGCTGCGCGTCGCGGCTGCGCTCGCGCTCGTCGTCTGTTCGAAGCTGGTGCAGGTCTATGGCGCGCCCTTCGCGTTGCAGGGCGTGGTCGACGGGATGGTGCCGGGGTCGCGCTCCCCGGTGACGCTGATCGTGCTGCTCGCGATCGGCTATGCCGCGGCGCGGTTCGGCTCGACCTTGTTCGACAACCTCCGCAACGCGGTGTTCGAAAGCGTCGGGCAGGAGGCGACGCGGCGGCTGGCGGTGCGCGTGTTCCGCCACCTCCACCAATTGTCGCTGCGCTTCCATCTCGAACGCCGCACCGGCGCGGTCACCAAGGTGGTCGAGCGCGGCACCAAGAGCATCGATACGATGCTCTATTTCATGCTGTTCAACATCGCCCCGACGGTGCTCGAACTGACGCTCGTCATCGGCATCTTCTGGACCAAATTCGGCTGGCCGCTGGTTGTCGCGACGCTGGTGATGGTCGCGGTCTATATCTGGTTTACCCGCGTGGTGACCGACTGGCGCGCGGCGCTACGCGAGCGGATGAACGATCTCGATACCGGCGCGGTGGCGCATGCGGTCGATTCCTTGCTCAACTTCGAGACGGTGAAATATTTCGGCGCCGAGGATCGCGAAGGGCGTCGCTACGAGGGCGCGATGACCGCTTATGCCAAGGCCGCGGTCACCTCCGAGAACAGCCTCGCCTGGCTCAATATCGGGCAGGCGCTGATCACCAATCTGATGATGGCCGCGGGCATGGCCTGGGTGGTGATCGGCTGGGGCCAGGGCAAGTTCACCGCGGGCAATGTCGTGCTCGTCTCGACCTTGCTGTCGCAATTGTTCCGTCCGCTCGATCTGCTCGGGATGGTCTATCGCACGATCCGTCAGGGGGTGATCGACATGGGGGCGATGTTCGATCTGGTCGACACCGCCGCCGAGGTGGTCGATGCGCCCGGCGCGCAACCGCTCCACGTCACCGCCGGCCATCTGCGCTTCGAGAACGTCCGCTTCGGCTACGACCCCGGGCGCGATATCCTCAAGGGCATCGATCTCGACGTGCCGCCCGGCGCGACCGTGGCGGTGGTCGGGCCGTCGGGCGCGGGCAAGTCGACCTTGGCGCGATTGCTCTATCGTTTCTACGACCTCACCGGCGGGCGGCTGACGATCGACGGGCAGGATATCGCCGAGGTGACACAGGCCTCGCTGCGCGCCGCGATCGGCATCGTCCCGCAGGATACGGTGCTGTTCAACGACACGATCGGCTACAATATCGCCTACGGCCGCGAGGGCGCCACCGAGGCGGAGATCGAGGCGGCGGCGCGGGGGGCGGCGATCGCGGGCTTCATCGAGCATCAGCCCGAGCGCTATGCGACGCGGGTCGGCGAGCGCGGGCTCAAGCTGTCGGGCGGCGAGAAGCAGCGCGTCGCGATCGCGCGCACCTTGCTCAAGAACCCGCCGATCCTGATCCTCGACGAAGCGACCAGCGCGCTCGACAGCCGCACGGAGGCGGAGATCATGGCGACGCTGGAGGCGATCGAGCGCGGGCGGACGACGATCATCATCGCGCACCGCCTCTCCACCGTGGTCCACGCCGACAAGATCGTCGTGCTCGAAGCGGGGCAGATCGTCGAACAGGGAAGCCACGCGCAACTGCTCGCGCGCAACGGGCTCTATGCGGAGATGTGGGCGCGCCAGGCCAAGGAACGCGAGGAAGCGCTGGCGGCGGAGTAACTGCCCGCTCTCGTCAAAGCGACGCACCTATCCCCGTTCGGGCTGAGCCTGTCGAAGCCCTGCACTTTTCTTCCGCGGGAGAAGAAGTACAGCCCTTCGACAAGCTCAGGGCGAACGGAGTGGTTTAGGCACTCTCATGCCAGCAGATCGCGATATTCGGGGTGCCGCGCGATATAGGCGCGGACGAACGAGCATTGCGGGATCACCTTGAGC
>NZ_MKRR01000138.1:62952-67597 GCF_001897045.1 Sphingomonas sp. 66-10 | reverse complement strand
GCTGATAGGCCGCCACCGCGCGATGCCCCGCCACATCCAGCTCGAATTCCTGCTCCGCCCGATTGTCCCGCACGATTTCCATCGAAAGTCCTTTCCCGATCGCTGTCGCGTGCCGCTATAGCGATTGGATCATGGCTGCCGATCCCGTTTCCGTTCTCCAGCGTATCTTTGGCTTTCCCGATTTCCGCGGCGTCCAGCGCGACGTGGTGAGCCGCGTATTGACGGGCGAGAATACGCTCGCGGTGATGCCGACCGGGGCGGGCAAGTCGCTGTGCTACCAGCTTCCCGCGGTGATGCTGGAGGGGACATGCGTCGTCGTCTCGCCGCTGATCGCGCTGATGCACGACCAGCTGCGCGCCGCCGAGGCGGTCGGCATCCGCGCCGCGACCTTGACCAGCGTCGACGAGAATCGCGCCGAGACCCGCGGGCGCTTCCTCGATGGCGCGCTCGATCTGCTCTACGTCGCGCCTGAACGTGCCTCGACCGCCGATTTCCGCGATCTGCTCGACCGCGGCAAGGTCGCGCTGTTCGCGATCGACGAGGCGCATTGCGTCAGCGAATGGGGGCATGATTTCCGCCCCGATTACCGGCTGCTGCGCCCGCTGCTCGACAGTTTCGCCGGCGTCCCCCGGCTCGCGCTGACCGCCACCGCCGATGCGCATACCCGCGCCGATATCCTCGAACAGCTCGGCATCCCCCACCAGGGGATGATCGTCGCCGGGTTCGACCGCCCCAATATCCGCTACGCGATCACCCCGCGCGACGGAACGACGCGGCAGATCGTCGATCTTGTCCGCGCGACTCCCGGCCCCGGCATCGTCTATGCCCAGACCCGCGCCGGCACCGAGCGGCTGGCCGAGGCGCTCGCCGTCACCGGGCGCCCGGTGCGCGCCTATCATGCCGGGCTCGACCCCGCGGTGCGCGCCGCCAATCAGGCCGCCTTCGTCGCCTCGGAGGATATGGTGATCTGCGCCACGGTCGCGTTCGGGATGGGGATCGACAAGCCCGACGTGCGCTTCGTCGCGCACGCCGGGCTGCCCAAGTCGATCGAGGCTTATTATCAGGAAACCGGCCGCGCCGGGCGCGACGGCGATCCGGCGGTCGCGCATCTCTTCTGGGGCGCCGAGGATTTCGCGCGCGCGCGCCAGCGGATCGGCGAGGTCGAGGCGCACCGCCAGCCCGGCGAGCGCGCGCGGCTCAACGCGCTTGGCGCGCTGGTCGAGACCGCGGGGTGCCGCCGCCGCATCCTGCTCGCGCATTTCGGCGAGGAGGCGCCCGCCGCCTGCGGCAATTGCGACAATTGCCTCGCCCCGCCCAAGGCGATCGACGCGACCGAGACCGCGCGCAAATATCTCTCGGCGGTGTTCCGCACCGGGCAGATGTTCGGCTCGACCTATGTCGAGCAGGTGCTGACCGGCAAATCGACCGAGCGCAGCCTAGTCAACGGGCATGAATCGCTCTCGGTCTGGGGGATCGTCGACGGCGAGGAGACGATCCTGCTCAAGCCGGTCGGCCGCGCGCTGCAGCTGCGCGACGCGCTCCGCGCCAACCCGCACGGCGGGCTCGAATTCGGCCCCGCGGCACGCGCGATCCTCAAGGGCGAGGAGCCGGTCGCGCTCGTCCTGCCGCCCAAGCGCGAGCGCCGCCGCAAGGGCGAGGCCGCCGCCAATCCGGTCGGCGATCCCTTGTTCGAGGCGCTGCGCGCCAAGCGCCGCGATCTTGCGCGCGAGGCGCAGGTGCCGCCCTATGTCATCTTCCACGATTCGGTGCTGCGCGAGATGGCCGCGATGCGGCCGGCATCGATCGCGCAAATGGCGGGGATCGCCGGGGTGGGTCAGCGCAAGCTCGATGCCTATGGCGAGGCGTTTCTCCGGGTTATCCACGAAAACTGACGGGTGACCCGGTTCAAACCGGCGACGAGCTGCGTTAGAGGCGGGACACGCCGTTCCTTGCCAGCCAGGTTTTCGATCATGCTCGACATCCGTCCTATCGACGCCACCATCTCCGTCGCGCCGCAGATCGCGCCCGAGGATATCGCCGCGATCAAGGCCGCGGGTTTCGTCGCGATCGTCAACAACCGCCCCGACGACGAGGAAGGCGGCCAGCCGAGCGGCGACGCGATCCGCACCGCGGCCGAGGATGCCGGGCTCGCTTACACCGCGATCCCGATCACCCATGCCGGCTTCTCGCAGGCGCAGGTCGTCGCGATGAGCGAGGCGCTGGCCAATGCCAACGGCCCGGTGCTCGCCTTCTGCCGCTCGGGGACGCGCTCGTGCAACCTCTGGGCGCTGGCGCAGGCGAGCCTGGGTGCCGACCGCGACGAGCTGACCGCCAAGGGCGCCGGCGCGGGCTACAACCTCACCAACCTCCGCCCGCTGATGGATGCGGTGGCGCAGCAGGGCTGACGCATTTGACCGCGATGAACTGGATGACGCTCGGCGGGTCGCTCGCCGCGGTGCTCGCGCTGGGCGGGGTCGCGGCGGCGCTCAAGCTCGGCCGGTCGGAGCGGATTCTGGTCGAGGAAGCCGATGCGCTGCGCGAGGCCGATCAGGCGGTCGCGGGGTTCGCGGGCATCTCCGCGGTGATCGGCAGCGACGGGCGCGGCGCTCTGGTGTTCGGCGAGGATCGCCGTGTCGTCGTGCTCAAGGCGCATGGCGCGCATATCGCCGCGCGGGTGATCGCCTGGGATGCGGTGCGCGCCACGCCGGGCGGGATGCTGGTCGAAACGGGCGAGCGACGCTTCGGCGCGGTCGCGCTGCCGGGGGTCGACGCGCTCGACGTGCGCAGGCTGGCGCCGCAACTGACACAGGTGTAAGCCCTGCGGCCGTGGAGCCGCAGCTGCCCGATCCCGTGACCATCGCCGTTCCCGGCTTCGTCCTGCTCGTGCTGGCGGAAATGCTCGTCGCGCGGGTGCGCGATCGTCGCCGCTACGAGCCGCGCGATACGCTGACCAGCCTGATGCTCGGCTTCGGCAGCACGATCGCCGGGGCGCTTTCGGCCGGCGCGGTCTATGCCTTGGCCTTATGGGTGTGGCGCTTCCGATTGTTCGATATCGGCTGGCAATGGTATTGGTTCGTCGTCGCCTTTGTGCTCGACGATCTGGCCTATTACGTCTTCCACCGCTCGGCGCATCGCGTCCGCTGGTTCTGGGCGAGCCACGTCATCCACCACAGCTCGCAGCATTATAACCTGTCGACCGCGCTCAGGCAGACCTGGACCGGCTTCTTCAGCCTCGCTTTCCTGTTCCGCCTGCCGCTGTTCCTGATCGGCTTCCCGCCGGCGATGGTCTTCTTCGTCGCGGGGGTGAACCTCGTCTATCAATTCTGGATCCACACCGAGGTGATCGGGCGGATGCCGCGCTGGTTCGAGGCGGTGATGAACACCCCCTCGCACCACCGCGTCCACCACGCGACCAACCCGCGCTATCTCGATCGCAATTATGCCGGGGTGTTCATCGTCTGGGACCGGCTGTTCGGCACCTTCACCCCCGAGCTCGCCGAGGATCGCCCGCGCTACGGCATCGTCCACCAATTGGGCTCGTTCAACCTCGGCTGGGCGGCGTTCCACGAATGGATCGGGATTGCGCGCGATCTGCGCGCCGCGCCGTGGCGGGCGAAGCCGGGCTATCTGCTCGGCCCACCCGGCTGGAGCCACGACGGCAGCCGCGACACCAGCGAGACATTACGCGCCGCGTGGCAGGCGCGTCAGACACCTTTTGGAAATGCCCCTGCGGTGCATTTCGAGGCGGCACCGGCCCGCTCCCCCACCCGACCTCCCCCGAGTGTATCCTGATGGGAGGTCGGGTGGGGGAGCGGGCCGGTGCCGCGAAAATGCGGTGAAACCGCATTTTCTAAACTGGTCTCATAGCAGCCCCAATTCGGCGAGTCTGCCGGCGAGCGACGCGGGCAACACCGCCTCCGCCTCGCCGCCCGCAAGATCGATCGGCGCATCGGCCGCCTCGAGATAGCGCCAGCCCTGATGCGCGCGCTTCGGCCGCGGGTGGACCAGCCGCAGCAGCGGATCGATATGGATCGCGACGCGGCCGCCTTCCGCCTCGCCGAACGACAGGATCGGCGAGCGCGCGACCAGCGCATGTTTGATGATCCAGAACAGCGAACCCTGCCCGGCGATCTCCTCATGGCGCTTGGGCAGATAGCGCGTGGTGAGGAACACCGGCCCCTGCTCGCCCCGGATGCGCAGACGCTCGGCGAGATCCTCGACGCCGGCGGCGCCGAACGCGACCTTGGTAAGATGAAGCGGCATCAGCGAAATGTGGTCTAGTGCCCGAGGCCCCACAAGGTGGCAAGGCCAAGGAAAGAGAAGAATCCCATCACATCGGTGATCGTGGTGACGAACACCGCAGAGGATACCGCCGGATCGACATTGGCCTTGTCGAGCGCCACCGGCACGACCACCCCGACCAGCCCCGCGACGATCGAGTTGAAGATCATCGACAGCGCGAACACCGTCGACAGCCCGGCGTTGGCGAGGATGACATAGCTGCCCAACGCGCCGACCGTGCCGAGCGCGGCGCCGTTGAAGATCGCGACGCGGAACTCGCGGAACAGCATCCGCGCGGTATTCGAGCTGGTGAGCTGGTTGGTCGCGAGCGCGCGCACCACCACCGCGAGCGTCTGCGTCCCGG
>NZ_MKRR01000138.1:52817-62938 GCF_001897045.1 Sphingomonas sp. 66-10 | reverse complement strand
GCCGAGACGATCGGCATCAGCGCGGCGAGCAGCGCGAAGCGCGCGATCTCCCCCTGGAACAGCCCGACCACCGAGGCCGACAGCATCGTCGCGCCGAGATTGACCACCAGCCACGCGACGCGGGTGCGCACGGTGACTGCGATCGGCTCGTTGATGTCGCCGTCGCCTGCGCCGGCGAGCTTCAACGTATCCTCGCCCGCCTCCTCCTGGATGATATGGACCACGTCGTCGACGGTGATCATCCCGACCAGCCGCCCGCTGGCATCGACCACGGCGGCCGAGATCAACGCATATTTCTGGAAGCGCAGCGCGACCTCTTCCTGATCCATATCGACCGGGATCAAGGTCTGTTCGCGCTGCATCACATCGGCGATCGCCACCGAGCGCGGGGTGCGCAGGATCCAGGAGAGCGCGACGGTGCCGACCGGGCGATGCGCCGGATCGACGACAAACACTTCCCAGAAATCGGTGGTCAGCTCCTCCGATCCGCGCAGGAAATCGATCGTGTCGCCGATCGTCCAATGTTCCGGCACCGCGATCAACTCGCGCTGCATCAGGCGGCCGGCGGATTCCTCGGGGTAGCTCAGCGCCTCCTCGATCGCGGCGCGATCGTCGGGCTCCATCGCGCGGAGCACCTCGCGCTGCTCGTCGGCGTCGAGATCCTCGATGATCGCGACCGCATCGTCGGTATCGAGTTCGGACGCGATATCCGCGACCTGCCGCGCGTCGAGCGTGTCGATCACGTCCTCGCGGACATAATCGTTCATCTCGGCGAAGACGTCGGCATCGAGCAGATCGGCGAGCGCCGCGGCGAGCGCCGCGCGGCGATCCTCCGGGGTCAGCTCGAACAGATCGGCGATATCGGCCGGGTGCAGCGGCTCGACCAGCGCGCGCGCCTCCTCGGCATGCCCCGCCTCGACCGCATCGAGCACCGCATCGACGAATTCGGGCCGGAGCCGATCGTCGGCGTCGAGCTGGCTATCGTCGTCGGCCACGCGGAGTTCGGTTTCGCTCATCGCTTGGCCCCTTCCGACATGACATAACGTGACGCAACGACCTGATATGGCGAAGCGCGCGGATCGACAACCCGTGGCTCGGGCGCCACCGGGCCGCGTTATTCCTCCCCTGGAAGGGGAGGGGGACCAGCCGAAGGCTGGTGGAGGGGTATCAGCCGCAGGCGATACCGCCCGCTGCGGCTACCCCTCCGCCGTTGCTGCGCAACGGTCCCCCTCCCCCTCCGGGGGAGGAACAGGCGAATGCGGGCAACCCGCATTTTCCACAGAGCCTCCCCCGATTGCCTTGCCGCCGCGGCAAAGCTAGGGCTCAGGCCTTCCGCGGAATTCAGGAGCCGATGATGGCCGATACCTTTCACACGCTGACCATGACGCTCGCCGACGGCGACGTGACGATCAAGCTGCGTCCCGATCTCGCCCCCAATCATGTCGAGCGCATCGCGACGCTCGCCAATGACGGCTTTTACGACGGCGTGGTGTTCCACCGCGTGATCCCCGGCTTCATGGCGCAGGGCGGCGATCCGACCGGCACTGGGATGCACGGCTCCGACCTGCCCGACCTCAAGCAGGAATTCAGCCGCGAGCCGCACGTCCGCGGCGTCTGCTCGATGGCGCGGACCAGCAACCCGGACAGCGCCAATTCGCAATTCTTCATCTGCTTCGACGACGCGCGCTTCCTCGACGGCCAATATACCGTGTGGGGCGAAGTGACCGGCGGGATGGAGCTGATCGACGCGCTCCCCAAGGGCGAGCCGCCGCGCGAGCCGGGCAAGATCGTGACGATGCGCGCCGAGTGATCGGCTCTTCTCCCCTCCCTTCACCAGGGAGGGGAGTAAGAAGGGGAAGGCGAAGGCCCCTTAAACCCCTTCCTGCCGCAAGGTGGCGAGCAGCCAGTCGCGGAACAGCCGGACCGGCTTGAGCTGCAGCGCGCGCGGGCGGCAGACGAACCAATAGCTGTACGGGCTCTCCACCTCGATATCGCCGAACAGCCGCGCGAGCCGCGGATCGTTGGCGTCCTCGAAATGGCTTTCGAGCATGAACGCCACCCCGAGCCCCTGCGCCGCCGCCTCGAGCATCAGCCCGCCCGAATCGAAATGGTCGATCGCCACCGGCTCGATATCGGGCAGCCCGGCGGCGTGGCGCCACGCGGCATAGGTATCGGGCATGTCGCGGTGGATCAGCACCGAGAGATCGGCGAGCTGCTCGGGCCGGACGATCGGATTGGGCCCCTCGAGCAATTCGCGCGCGCCGATCGCATAGACCAGGTTGCGATCGAGCCGCCGCGCGAACAATGTCGGATCGACCTCACGCGCCAGCGCGATCACCGCGTCGAGCCCTTCGCCGAGCCGCGACAGCGCATGGCCGGCGGTGTCGATATCGAGGTGCAATTCGGGATGGGTCGCGCGCAATTCGCCGAGCCGCGGGAACAGCCGCTGCGAGGCGAACAACGGCATCACCCCGAGCCGCAGCCGCACCACCTCGACCGTGCTGGTCAGCCCGGCCAGCGCATCGGAAAGCTGATCGAGCACCGGGGCGATCTGCGCGAGCAGCCGCTCGCCGTCGCCATTGGGCACCATCGCCTGATGCCGGCGATCGAACAGCGGGCGCGCGATGAAACGTTCCAGCGTCTGCACGCGGCGGCTGAGCGCAGGCGCGGACAGCGCCAGTTCCTGCGCGGCGGCCTTCACCGAGCCGAGCCGCGCGACGGCGACGAACGCCTCAATCGCTGTCAGTGGGGGGAGCCGACGCATGGATTTCCAGTCATCTTGTGCAATGCATCATGCACGTTCTGCACGCAGCCGCCAAGCTCGTCACGTCGCAATTGCAGAAAATGCACGCACGATTATTACTTTTCGCACTTGCACAATGGACCGCGCGGACGCACATGAGCCATGCCTTTCAGGCATCCTCTCCTAAAAACTTTCAAAGGCCGGTCCTCGCGACCGGCCCTTTTTTTTGCCCGATTTCCCGCCCGATTTTTTGTTCGTAACTTACCCGCAACGACGCATCTCGAAACCGCGCCCAAGTGTTTCTATCTTCGCGTATCAAGCGAGACGGAGAGCAAGTGTGGCAGACAGTGACGACGCGAAGCGCAAGCTGCAGGTGGCGAATGCGCGGCCGGAGGATTCGGGGCGCGGCGTCGCGCACCTCCCGCGCGCGTTCATGGCCGCGGCGGGCATCGCGGACGGCGACGTCGTGGAGATCGTCGGCAAGAAGGCGACCCCCGCGCGCGCGGTCGGCCCCTATGCCGACGACGAGGGGCTGGAGATCGTCCGCATCGACGGGCTGCAGCGCGCCAATGCCGGGGTCGGGTCGGGCGATTATGTCGAAGTGCGCCGCACCGAATCGAAGCCCGCGACCCGCGTCGTCTTCGCGCCGGCGCAGCACAATCTGCGGCTGCAGGGCTCGACCAACGCGCTGAAGCGCACCTTCTTCCACCGTCCCTTGTGCCAGGGCGATGTGGTGGCCACCGCGGGGCACCAGCGGGTGCAGAACATGCCCCCCAATATGGCGCAGTTCGTCAACGCCCCGGCCTATGCGCTGCAGGAAATCCGCCTCGTCGTGGTCTCCGCCGCGCCCAAGGGGATTGTCCATATCGACGAGAATACCGAGGTCGAGCTGCGCCCCGAATATGAGGAGCCGGGCGACGCGCGCCGCGCCGACGTCACTTATGACGATATCGGCGGCATGGCGGCAACGATCGACCAGTTGCGCGAGATGGTCGAGCTGCCGCTGCGCTACCCCGAATTGTTCGAACGGCTGGGGGTCGAGCCGCCCAAGGGCGTGCTGCTCCACGGCCCGCCCGGCACCGGCAAGACCCGCCTCGCGCGCGCGGTCGCCAATGAGAGCGACGCGCAATTCTTCCTCATCAACGGGCCTGAGATCATGGGCTCCGCCTATGGCGAGAGCGAGCAACGGCTGCGCAGCGTGTTCGAGGAAGCGGCCAAGAACGCGCCCTCGATCGTGTTCATCGACGAGATCGATTCGATCGCGCCGAAGCGCGGCCAGGTATCGGGCGAGGCGGAGAAGCGCGTCGTCGCGCAATTGCTGACGCTGATGGACGGGCTCGAGGCGCGCGCCAATCTCGTCGTGATCGCCGCGACCAACCGCCCCGAGGCAATCGACGAGGCGCTGCGCCGCCCCGGCCGGTTCGACCGCGAGATCGTCGTTGGCGTTCCCGACGAGCGCGGGCGGCGCGAGATCCTCGGCATCCACACCCGCGGGATGCCGCTCGATCACAATGTCAGCCTCGACGAGCTGGCGCGCACCACCTTCGGCTTCGTCGGCGCTGATATCGCCGCGCTGAGCCGCGAGGCGGCGATCGAGGCAGTGCGGCGGATCATGCCCCGGCTCAACCTCGAGGAACGCACGATCCCGCCCGAGGTGCTCGATACGCTGGCGGTGACGCGCGACGACTTCATGGAGGCGCTGAAGCGCGTTCAGCCGTCGGCGATGCGCGAGGTGATGGTCCAGGCGCCCACGGTGCGCTGGAGCGATGTCGGCGGGCTCGACGATGCGCAGATGCGGCTGAAGGAAGGGGTCGAGCTGCCGCTCAAGGACCCCAATGCCTTCCGCCGGCTCGGCATCCGCCCGGCCAAGGGCTTCCTGCTCTATGGCCCGCCGGGCACCGGCAAGACCCTGCTCGCCAAGGCGGTGGCGCGCGAGGCGGAGGCGAATTTCATCGCCACCAAATCGTCCGACCTGCTGAGCAAATGGTATGGCGAGAGCGAGCAGCAGATCGCGCGGCTGTTCCAGCGCGCGCGGCAGGTGGCGCCGACGGTGATCTTCATCGACGAGCTCGACAGTCTCGTCCCCGCGCGCGGCGGCGGGCTGGGCGAGCCGCAGGTCACCGAGCGCGTGGTCAACACGATCCTCGCCGAGATGGACGGGCTCGAGGAACTGCAATCGGTGGTGGTGATCGGCGCGACCAATCGCCCCAATCTGATCGATCCGGCGCTGCTGCGCCCGGGGCGGTTCGACGAGCTGATCTATGTCGGCGTGCCCGATTCGGCGGGGCGGCGGCGCATCCTCGCGATCCAGACGCAGAAGATGCCGCTGGCGAGCGATGTCGATCTCGACGCGATCGCGGCCGAGACCGATCGTTTCACCGGCGCGGACCTGGAGGATGTGGTGCGCCGCGCCGGCTTGATCGCGCTACGCGCATCGCTCGACGCCAAGGATGTGACGATGGCCAATTTCCGCGCCGCGCTGCGCGAATCGCGCGCCAGCGTGACCCCGGAAGTCGAACGCGAATATGAGCAGATCGCCGCCAAGCTGAAGCAGGAAGCGAATGCGCCGCAGTCGATCGGCTTCGTCATGCCCGGCCAGCTCAACCCGCACGGGTCGAAGGGCTGATCGAAGGAGGGGGCGGCGTCGCGGCCGCCCCTTTATTCCGCCTCGACCGGGCGCTCGACCAGCGCGCGCCAGCAATAGACCAGCAGCAGCAGGCACGCCGCCCCCGCCACCAGATAGGGCACGGGGTGGCTCAGTTCGTACAGCCCGACCCCGATCGACGGGCCGAGGATGAAGCTCGCGCCGTTGACGCTGGTCACCTTGCCCGCGACCGAGCCTTGCGCATCGGGGCCGACCGCGAGGCTCGACCCGGCGGTGAACCCGGGGCGGATGAAGCCGAAACCGAGGCTCGCCAGCGCATAGGCCATCGCGATGCTGTAGAGCGACGGCGCGACGCCGGTCAGCGCCGTCCCCGCCGCCGCCAGCACCAGCCCGACGAGCAGCAGCGCGCGCGGGGCGAGGTTGAGCAGCGGGATCAGCCCCCATTGCGCCAGCAGAGAGGAGCCCGCGCCCATCATCAGCACGATTCCGGTCGGCTCCAGCGCCTGCGCGGGGGGCAGGTGCAGCCGGTCGATCACGAGGAAGCCGATCGTCTGCCCGGTCATCGCCTGCGCATGCCCCGCGACCAGCCCGGCGATCATCCAGCCGCGGATGCGCGGATCGGTGAACTTGACCTCCTCGCCGTGCGGCTCGGTCGCGGCGCGGACGCTCGCGCCGGTCGCCTGCCCGCCGATCGAGGGATAAGCGGTCGCCGCGCCATGGACCCCGGGAGCGATCCCGCGATCGTCCTCAAGCATCCGCCGGACGGTGAAGAACATCAAAAGCCCGAAGGCGGCGAAGATGAACGCCGGCCCGGCCAGCCCGACCCGCACGCGCCCGATATCGCCGAGGATCAGATAGGGCGCGATCGCCGGGCCGAGGATCGTCCCCAGCCCGAAGGCAGAGGCGAGCAACGTCAGCGCGCGGGTGCGCTCCTCACGCGTCGTATTCCCGGCGACCATCGCCTGCACCGCGGGCGGCGCGGCCGAGCCGAAGGTGCCGTAGATCAGCCGCCCGAGGATGAACAGGCCGAACGCCGCGGTGCCGCCGATCCAGCCGTTGATCCCCGCGGCGAGGAACAGGCCGCACAGGCTGAGGCTGACGGTGAATCCCCCGACCCCGAGCAGCACCATCGCACGCCGCCCCTGCCGGTCCGAACGATCGGCCCAATAAGGCGCCGCGATCACCCACAGCAGCGCCGAAACCGAAAAGGCCGCCGCCACCGCGCTGTCCATCACGCCGAGCGAGCGGCCGAGCGCGGGCAGCACCGATTGCAGCGCGGTATTGCCCGCGGCGATCGTGAGCATGACGACGAACAGCAGGACGAAACGGCGGTCGAACCCGCGCGTCACGCCGGCAGCGTCCAGCCATAACCGCGTTCGACGCGCGCCACGATCACCTGATAATTTTCATACCAATGCGCCCGCCCCCGATCGCGGATCGCGGCATGATCGGGGTTGGCGCGCCACGCCAGCGCCTCCGCCTCGGTCGCCCAATAGGAAACGGTGATGCCCCGCCCCTCGGCGTCGCGCACGCTTTCCACCCCGCGATAGCCGGGCTGCGCCGCGGCGAGCGCATCCATCGCCGCCGCCGCAGCGGCATAACCCTCTCCGTCCTGAGCGGTGCGTTGCGAGATGAAGATAACCGCCACCTGCCCCGCCCGATCGACGCTCGTTCCGTCGTGCATGACACCCGATTAGGCGCTTGGCCGGCGGACGCAACCCCGCATCGGCAACCGATAGCGCTTGCCCAGCGTTCGCGAGATGTGCGACGGGGGCATTGTTCTTGCGCCAATCCACCCGCCCATATGTTCGGGAGTGACATAGCTTCGATGCCCAGTTCGACCAGTGCCGTGCGCCGCGCGCAATCTCGCCCCGCCGGCGTGCCCGGCCCGTGGCAGATGTTTTTCCGGGGATTTCTGAAGCATCCGGTGATGGTGGGATCGATCATTCCCTCGTCGGACAAGCTGATCGAAAAGATGCTCGGCCCCGTGGACTGGCAGCGCTGCAAGCTGTTCGTCGAATATGGCCCGGGCGTCGGCACCTTCTGTCGCCCGATTCTGGAGAAGATGGCGCCCGACGCGACCTTGCTCGCGATCGACACCAACCCCGATTTCATCAACTATCTGCGCCACACGATCGCGGATTCGCGCTTCGTCGCGGTCCACGGCTCGGCCGCCGACGTCGAGACGATCGTGCGCGATCACGGGCATGAAAAGGCCGATTACGTCCTGTCCGGCCTCCCCTTTTCGACGCTGCCGACCGGCGTCGGCCCGGCGATCGCCGCCGCGACGCAGCGCGTGCTGCGCACCGAAGGCGCGTTCCTGGTCTATCAGTTCAGCCCCAAGGTCCATGATTTCATCGCGCCGCACTTCCCGCGGATCGATCACGGGATGGAATGGTGGAACGTGCCGCCGGCGCAGCTCTATTGGGCGTGGAAGGACGGCGAGTAATCGCCTCTAGCCCCTCCCCTGAAGGGGAGGGGTGTTGAAGAGTCACTCCTCGTCGATCGCCAGGTTGAGCCCGCGCGATACGGTGGGATCAAGCACGCCGACCACCAGATAAGCGACGAACTGCCGCACGCGCTGCCACCAGCCGGTCTCGGCGCGATAGCGTTCGGGGGTCACTTCCGCCGATTGCGCCACCTCGCCGTCGACATAGCGGTGGACATAAGCGGCAAAGGCCTCGTCCTCGATCCGCAGCATCAGCTCCAGATTGATCAACAGGCTGCGCATGTCGAAATTGGCGCTGCCGATATGAACGGCGCTGTCGATCGCATAAAGCTTGGTATGCAGCTTCGACGGCAGATATTCGAAGATCCGCGCGCCGCGCTTCAGCAACCCGCGATAGGTGAAGCGCGCGGCGGCGATCGTCGTCTTGTTATCCGAATGCGCCGCGGTGACGATACGCACCTTCGCGCCGCGCAGCCCGACGCGATCGAGCCGGCGCAGCATCCGCGGGCTGGGGGTGAAATAGCCCGCGACGATATCGATCCGGCGGCCGAAGCGGATATCGTGCCGCACCGCGCGCACCCACGGTGACAGCCGCCGCGTCGGCCCGCCGATCAGCCACCGCACCCGCCCGCTGTCCTCGCTCCATTGCGCAAGCTGGCGGCCGAGCCGCCGCGCCGGGCGGTTCGGCGCGCTCGCCCAGCCGTATAGCGCATCGAAATAGCCGGTGATCCGCCCCGCCGCCGGCCCCTCGACCAGCAACCCCAGGTCGCGCCACGCCTGCTTGCCGCTGGTAAAATAATCGTCCTCGACGTTGAACCCGCCGATCAGGATGCGCGCGCCGTCGGCGAGCGCCATCTTCTGGTGGTTGCGCAACAGATAGCTGCGGCCGAAGCGCGGGATGAACCGGCACAGCGAGACCCCTGCCGCCTCCAGCGGGGCGAAGAATTGCCGGCGCCGCTCGACGTCGCTGCCGAAACCGTCGACGATCAGCGTCACCTTCACCCCGCGCGCGGCGGCGGCGATCAGCGCCTCGTTGACGCGGCGGCCGGAATCATCATCGGCATAGATATAATAAAGGATGCGCAGGCTCTCCCGCGCGCCCTCGATCAATCCGATCAGCGCATCGAGCCGCGCCGGCCCTTCGGTCAGCAGCGTCAGACGATTGCCGTCGACGGTGAAATGCTCCATCGCCACCCTGATGGCCGGATGCGGCGCGCGCGACAAGCCGGGGCGGGCGCACTTTTCTTGACTTTGCCCGCCCGCCTCCCTAGATCGCGCGCCTTCATCCAGCGATATTTTGCGAAGGAATAGCGTCCATGGCGCGCGTCACGGTCGAGGATTGCGTCGACAAAATCCCCAACCGCTTCGATCTGGTTCTGCTCGCAGCGCAGCGCGCGCGGCAGGTTTCGGGTGGTGCGGAGCTGACGATCGATCGCGATCGCGATAAAAATCCGGTCGTCGCGCTGCGCGAGATCGCCGAAGAGACGATCCTGCCCGACGATCTGGCCGAATCGCTCGTCGGCAGCCTGCAGCGCGTGCAGATCGACGACGATGACGAGGCCGATGCGGTCGGCAGCCTCGCCGCCTCGGCGGAAGCGCTGCGCCTCACCGCCGCCGCCCCGCCGCGCAACCAGAATCTCGGCGCCGATTACGAAGGTTGAGAATCTGGGGCTGAGATCGCCCGAAAAAAAAGGCCGCGACCGTCATCCACGGTCGCGGCTTTTTTTGCGCACCCCGCTGACACCCCCGTTCGGGCGGAGCTTGTCGAAGCCCGATAAGCTCAGGGCGAACGGATTGCCTACAGGCTCAGTGTGGTGCTCAGCGACAGGATGTGATCCATCATCGGGCGATCGCCGCCGCGCGCGAAATGATATTGGTTGAGATAGCCGGCCTCGAACGACAGGGCCTCGCTCGCCTGCCAGTTGATCGCGATCAGGTTCCGCATCCGGTCCGCCCCGGTCATCTGCCCCCAATCGGTGTTGTTGAGCTCGACGATGCTCTCGTGGCTCGCGATCAGCGAGACGTCGCGCGGCGCGATCGGCAGCGTCGCCTTGATCCGCGGGCGGAGACGAAATCCGGTCATGTCGGCGGCGGTGCGGGAGCGGTATTCGAGCCGCAGCCGGCCGGCGAGTCTCACCCGACCCAGGCGGCGAGTCACCTCGACCTGCGCGCGGACGCGGTTCTCGACGTTGCGGGTGCGGCCGCCGGAATAGCCGTTCACCCGCGCATAGGTCACCTGCACCGCCACATGCTTGGCGATCTCGCGCGTCGCCCCGCCGATCCACAGCGATTCGTACAGCCCGCCCGAATTGTCGCTGAAACGA
>NZ_MKRR01000138.1:48374-52780 GCF_001897045.1 Sphingomonas sp. 66-10 | reverse complement strand
GCCTGACCTTGCCCGTGGTGGTCAGCCACAAAGCGCGATCCTCCACCTGCGCCAGCGCCGGCGCGGCGACGAGCGAAACGGGAAGCGCGAAAAGGCTCGGGCGCATGCGACGGTGGATCAGGCGGCGGCGAGCGCCTCGTCGCTGACGAACATGTTCCACCGCCGCTCGTGCCCGAAGGTGCTCGGCTTGCCGTGGCCGGGGACGAAGGCGGTATCGTCGCCCAGCGGCCACAATTTGGTGACGATCGAGGTGATCAGCTGCTGATGATCGCCCTGCGGCAGATCGGTCCGCCCGATCGATCCCTGGAACAGCACATCGCCGACCTGCGCGAATTTGGACGGGGCATGGTGGAAGATCACATGCCCCGCGGTGTGGCCGGGGGTGTGATAGACGTCGAGCGTCAGCTCGCCCACCGTCACCGTATCGCCGTCGTTGAGCCAGCGGTCGGGCTCGAACGGCACCCCCTCGATCCCCCAGTTGCGCCCGTCGTCGGCGAGCCGCGCGAGCCAGAAGCGATCGTCCTCATGCGGCCCCTCGATCGGCACGCCGAGCTCGTCGGCGAGCGGCTTCGCCGAACCGGCGTGATCGATATGGCCGTGGGTGAGGAGCAATTTCTCGACCGTCACCCCCGCCTCGGCGATCGCGGCGCGGATCCGCGGGAGATCGCCACCGGCGTCGATCACCGCCGCCTTCATCGTGCGGGTGCACCAGATGATCGTGCAATTCTGCTCGATCGCCGTCACCGGCACGATCATCGCGCGGAGCGCAGGTTCTGGCGCGGCGCGCGGCGCGGGTTCGGTCATCGGATCAATCCTTTCTCCCGATCCCTAACCCGCGCCGCGCCCTTGCCGCAAGGCGGAGCACCGGGCATGCAGCGCGCGCGATGCTCCCACCCCCGCCTTTCGTCCTGCTCGACGATGCCCGCCCCGGCGGCGCGGCGGCGCGGCTCTATCGCGCGCCGACCGCGGTGATCGAGGCGCGGCAGCCCGGCGACATCCCCGCCGCGCTCGCCGCGCTGCGCGCCGGGGTGGCGGCGGGGCGGCAGGCAGCGGGCTTCCTCGCTTATGAAGCCGGCCTGGCGCTGGAGCCGCGCGCGGGCGACGCGGCTTTGCCCGACGCGCCCTTGCTATGGTTCGGATTGTTCGACGGTTTCCAGGAAATCGCCGATGTCGCCGCCGGGCTTCCCGACCCGGCCGGGGCGTGGGTCGGCGCGCCCGAGCCGGAGGTGACCCGCGCCGATTATGACGCGATGATCGCGCGGGTGCAGGCGCTGATCACCGCCGGCGACATCTATCAGGCCAACCTCACCTTTCGCGCGAAGGTGCGCTTCGCGGGCGATCTGCCGGCGCTCTATGCCGCGGTGCGCGCGCGGGCGGCGGCGGGGTGGGGCGCGATCGTCGCGACCGCGCGCGAGACCCTGCTCTCCTTCTCGCCCGAATTGTTCTTCGCGCTCGACGATGGGCGAATCACCTGCCGCCCGATGAAGGGCACCGCGCGGCGCGAGCGCGATCCGGCAGCGGATGCCGCGGCGGCGGCGGCGCTGGCGGCGGACCCCAAGCAGCGCGCCGAAAACCTGATGATCGTCGATCTGATGCGCAACGATCTGTCGCGCGTCGCGCAGGCGGGCAGCGTCAAGGTGCCCGAATTGTTCGCGGTCGAGCGTTATCCCACCGTCCACCAGATGACCTCGACCGTCACCGCCGCGCTCGACGCGGGGCATGATGCGATCGACGTGCTCGCCGCCTTGTTCCCGTGCGGCTCGATCACCGGCGCGCCAAAGGTGCGCGCGATGCAGGTGATCGGCGAGGTCGAGCGCAGCCCGCGCGGCGCCTATACCGGGGCGATCGGGCGGATCGACGCCCCGGCCTCGGCGCAGTTCAACGTCGCGATCCGCACGCTGCACGTTCCGGCCGGCGCGAAACACGCTACGATCGGGCTCGGCGGCGGGATCGTCGCCGATTCCAACGCCGTCGACGAATGGGACGAGGCGCTGGCGAAAGGAGCTTTCTTGACCCACGGCGCGGGCGATTTCGACCTTATCGAGACGATGGCCTTCGATCCCGAGGCCGGGGTGGCGCGGATCGAGCGGCATCTCGCGCGGCTCAAGGCGAGCGCCGCGGCGCTCGGCTTCGCGTTCGACCGCCACGCCGCGCGCAACGATCTGCAGGCCGCGACCTTCCGGCTGCGCCGCCCGGCGCGGATCCGGCTGCTCGCGGCGCGATCGGGGCGGATCGCGATCGAGACCGGCCCCGCGCCACTCGCCGCGCCGCGCGCGTGGCGTGTCGCGCTGGCGCCGCTGCCGGTCCCCGCGGGCGACTTCCGCTTGCGCCACAAGACCAGCGACCGTGGCTTCCTCGATCGCGCGCGCGTGGCGTCGGCGGCGGACGAAGTGGCGTTCGTCGACCCGCACGGTTTCGTCACCGAGGGAAGCTTCACCAATATCTTCGTCGAGCGCGACGGCGTGCTCGTCACCCCGCCGCTCGCGCGCGGGCTGCTCCCCGGGGTGTTGCGCGGCGAGCTGATCGATCAGGGCCGCGCGCGCGAAGGCGAGGTGACCCCCGACGACCTCGCCGGCGGCTTCTTCGTCGGAAATGCGCTGCGCGGGCTGATTCCGGCCGTTGTTGCGGTTGCGAAATCGCCGGGCCTCCCGCTATAGGCCGCGGCGACATCAGCCATCGTTATGAGGCACGCGACATGAAGCCTTCCGCCGCGCTTGACCGTATCAGCCCTTCGCCGACGCTGGCGATCACCACCAAGGTGCTGGAACTCAAGCGCGCCGGGGTCGATGTGATCGGGCTGGGCGCGGGCGAGCCCGATTTCGATACCCCCGATTTCGTCAAGGAAGCTGCGATCCAGGCGATTCGCGACGGCAAGACCAAATATACCAATGTCGACGGCACGCAGGAGCTGAAGGAGGCGATCGTCGCCAAGTTCAAGCGCGACAACCACCTCGATTACACCACGCAGCAGGTCAGCGTGAACGTCGGCGGCAAGCACACGTTGTTCAACGCGCTCGTCGCGACGCTCAACCCGGGCGACGAGGTGATCGTCCCCGCGCCTTATTGGGTGAGCTATCCCGACGTGGTGCAATTCGCCGGGGCGACCCCGGTGATCGTCGCCGCCGGCGCCGCGCAGGGCTATAAACTGACCCCCGAGATGCTCGAGGCGGCGATCACCCCGCGAACCAAGTGGCTGATCCTCAATTCGCCCTCCAACCCGACCGGTGCGGCCTATACCGTCGCCGAACTCAAGGCGCTGGGCGCGGTGCTCGAACGCCACCCGCAGGTGTGGATCTTCGCCGACGATATGTACGAGCATATCGTCTACGACGATTTCGTCTTCGCGACGATCGCCGAGGTGTGCCCGTCGCTCTACGAGCGCACGCTGACGGTCAACGGCTGTTCCAAGGCCTATGCGATGACCGGCTGGCGGATCGGCTTCGCCGCGGGCGCGCCGTGGCTGATCAAGGCGATGGCCAAATTGCAGTCGCAATCGACCTCCAACCCCTGCTCGATCGCACAAGCGGCAGCGACAGCGGCGCTCAACGGCGACCAGTCGTTCCTCATCGAACGCAACGCGGCGTTCAAGTCGCGCCGCGATCTCGTCGTGTCGATGCTCAACCAGACCGACGGCATCGCCTGCCCGCGCCCCGAAGGCGCCTTCTACGTCTATCCCGAAGTCTCCGGGGTGATCGGCAAGACGACGCCGGGCGGCAAGCGGATCGAGAACGACAGCGATTTCGTCGGCTATCTGCTCGAGGATGCGCGGGTCGCGGCGGTGCAGGGGGTGGCGTTCGGCCTCTCGCCGGCGATGCGGATCAGCTACGCCACCGGCGAGGACGTGCTGCGCGAGGCGTGCGAGCGGATCCAGCGCGCCTGCGCCGCGCTGCGCTGAAGAGATTTCAGCCCCGAAACACAGCGTTTCGGTTACCGCAATACAACGGCAATGAACCGCACCCTATGTAGCGGCTGAACGACGGCGTCAGGCCGCGTTCAGCGACAACAAATTACAGGCTTTCTTGGGTTTCCGGCGCAGCGCCCCCAGCGGGCCGCGAAGAAGCGAGTCGAAAAGAGTTAAGCAGATGATCCAGTTCCTGAAATCGACCTTCCTGTGGCAATTCGCCGGAGGTTTCCTGATCGGGGCGGTCGGGCTGTTCGCGCTGCATCCGGCGTCCGCCGTCACCGCCACGACCGATGCGCCGACGCATATCGTCAAGCGCTGATAGCATCGCGCACGCGCGCGCATTATATCGGCGGACATGATCCGCGCTCCCATGACGATCGCCGCGGTCCTGGTGACCGCCAGCCTTCCCTTCCTCCCCGCCCGCGCCGAACGCGCGGTGCCGATCCCGCCCCCGGCGCGCGACGTGCCCGCCACCCCGAGCGCGCAGACCGCAATCCTCGCC
>NZ_MKRR01000138.1:37685-48310 GCF_001897045.1 Sphingomonas sp. 66-10 | reverse complement strand
CGGGCTATGCCGGCGGCGCGGCGCATAGTGCCAATTACAGCGCGGTTTCGAGCGAATCGACCAAACATGCCGAAGCGGTGCGGATCGTGTTCGATCCGCGTCAGGTGAGCTACGGCACGTTGCTGCGCATCTATTTCTCGATCGCGCATGATCCCACCCAGCTCAACCGTCAGGGGCCGGACCGCGGCCCGAGCTATCGTTCGGCGATCTTCCCGCAATCAGAGGCGCAGCGCGCCGTGGCCGAGGCCTATATCGCGCAATTGACCCAGGCGCATGCCTGGCCGCAGCCGATCGTGACGCGGATCGAGCGCGGCGATTTCTTTCCGGCGGAGGCGGTCCACCAGAATTTCTACGATCGCAACCCGACCAATCCCTATATCGTCCGCTGGGACAAGCCCAAGGTCGCCGCTTTCCAGGCGGCCTTTCCCAAGCTGGCGAAATAGGAAGATTCCCCCTCCGCCGTTCGGGCTCAGCGCGAACGGCGGGACGGATTAGCCTGTCGCGTTAAGCACCCGCGCCTGCTCGATCAGCAGCACCGGCACCCCGTCACGGATCGGATAGGCGACCCCGGCGGCGTCCGACACCAGCTCCTGCGCCGCTTCGTCATAGACGAGCGGCCGCCGGCTCACCGGGCACACCAATCGTTCGAGCAGCCAGGCGTCGATCATTGCAAGGTCACGCGATCCTGCCCGTCGTGTCGCCCGAAGAATTGCAGCAGCTGGACGATCAGTTCGGCGCGCTCGGCGATCGTCTTCGTTTCGAGCAGCGCCTGTTTGGCGGCGGCGTCGAACGGCGCGATCTGCGCGATGCCGTTGACCAGGCTGGCGTCGTCGAGCCGCCCGACCGCATCCCAATCGACCGCATAGCCCTGCGCCTCGGCGAAACGCTTCGATTCGAGCTCGAGCCCGGCGCGCGCGGCGAGCGACAGATCGTCGTCGGGCGCGCTATCGAGCAATTCGGCCTCGACCTGCCGGAACGGAGTCGACACTTCGAGCTCGCGCGTGACGCGGAACAGCGACACGCCCTCGAGGATGATGTTCGAGCGGCCGTCCTCCAGCATCTCGATATCGGCGATCCGCCCGACGCAGCCGATATCGTAGAGCTGCGGGATCTTCGCCTCGGCGTCGCCGCGCGGCTGGATCATCCCGATCCGCCGGTCACGCGCCATCGCATCGGATATCAGCGCGCGATAGCGCGGCTCGAAGATGTGCAGCGGCAGATGCATCCCCGGAAACAGGATCGCACCGGCCAGAGGAAAGATCGACAGCCGCGTCATGTCACCCGAACAGGACGGCGGAAAGCTTGCGGCGCTGCTGTGCCACCCACGGATCCTCCAGCCCGACCACCTCGAACAATTTGAGCAATTGCTGGCGCGCCGCGCCCTCGTTCCAGTCGCGCTCGGCGGCGGTGATCGCGAGGAACCCCTCCGCCGCCGCGTCGCGATCGCCCGCTGCCATCTGCGCATTGGCGAGATCGTAGCGCGCCTGGAGGTCGTCGGGGTTCGCTGCGACCTTGGCCTCGAGCGGCGCGAGATCGTCGACCGCGGGCGCCGAGCGCGCGAGATCGAGCGCCGATTTGGCGCGCTCGATATCGGGGAGCTTGGCCAGCTCCTCGGGCAGCGCCGCGATCGCCGCTTCGGCGGCGGCGGTATCGCCCGCCGCGACCAGCGCGCGGATCCGCCCCGAAACCACCGCGGGATGATCGGAGGCCATTTCGGCGAGCTGGTCGAAGATCGACAGCGCCCGCGCGGCGTCGCCCGCGGCGAGCACTTCCTCGCCCATCGCGATCAGCGGCTCGAGCTCCGCTTCCTGTGCCTGCGCCTCGCCCTGGATCGGCAGCTGGCGCAGCAACTGATCGAGCATCACGCGGAGCTGCGATTCGGTGCGCGCGCTCGTCAGATCGGCGACGAGTTGCCCCTGGAACATCGCATAGACGGTGGGGATCGACCGCACCTGGAATTGCGCGGCGATGAACTGGTTCTTGTCGGTATCGACCTTGGCCAGCACCACGCCCTTATCGGCATAGGCCGCGGCGACCTTTTCCAGCACCGGCGCCAGCGCCTTGCACGGGCCGCACCATTCCGCCCAGAAATCGATGATCACGAGCTGCGTCATCGACGGCTCGACCACATCGCGCCGGAACGCCTGTACCGCCGCCTTTTCCGCTTCGTTCATTCCAAGGGTCGCCAAGAGCCGCTTCCTGCTAAAATCACTGCGGCCCTTATGTGGGGACGGGCCGGGGGAAGCAAACCCCCCGGCACGCGAATCAGCGTCTGAGTGAGGAATGACGGCGCTGGAGCGCCTTACCCGCTCCTCCTTCTTTCCTTCTCCCCTCCCCGCTTTCTTCTCCCCCTTCTTCCCCCCTCCCTCGTTCAAGGGAGGGGAGAAAGCAGGGAGGGAAGGTTCAGAAGGCGGCGGTGATCGAGAACAAAGCGGTCGATCCGGCGATCGAGCTGCCGTCCTTGGTCGAGGAGAAGTTCGGCACGATATAGGCCGAACGACGCCGGGTGATATCGGTATCGATCCACGCCGCGCTCAACGTCAGCGGGGTACCCTTCACCGCGAAATCGGCGCCGAGCATCCAATCCCAATAATGGCCGGTCGGCGCCGCGCTGGTGCCGTTCGGGCCGAGCCCCGGGTTGCCGTGCGAATAGCCGAGATGCGCCTTGGCGGTCAGCGGCGTCTTCGGGATCGCGGCCGACAGATCGCTCCAGACATAGAGATTGTCGTGCTTGGCGCCGGGATGATCGGGCACGCCGGTCGCATAGCTGGCGGCATTGTCATACCATTTGCCGAGCGCTTCCTGCTTGGGTGCATAAGCCACCCCGACGAGCACGGTCGCCGGCCCGGCGGTGCCCGACAGCTTCACATAAGGCTCGGCAAAGTCGGTCTTGTTCGCCCCGCCGGGGTACATGTACCAGGTGAGGCCGGCATCGACCGAGATGCCCCCGCCGAGCGACCTTTTGTACCCGCCGATCAGGTCGAGCTCCATATTGGCGCCGCCGAACGTGCCCCAGCCGGCGAGGTTCGATGCCCAGGTGCTGACGTAGAAGCCGCTCTTGTGGGTCACCGTGATGCCGCCCTGCACCGCGGCATGCTTGTCGGTCTGCGATACGCCGCGCAGGCGATAATCGCTGACCAGCGCGACGCTGCCGGTGACGGTGATGTCCTTGGGGGGCGCTGTTTCCTGCGCCGCGGCGGGCGAGGCGGCGGCACCGAGCGCCAGAGCGAGAGAGAGATAGACTGTCTTCAATGGAACCTCCTTGTGAGAAGAGGCTCCTCCTGCTGCGCGATCGCCGGTGCTCTCACCGCAGGGCGGCGGGCACCGGTTGATCGGCAGCTGTTACGCTAGTGCAGCAATTTCTCCCATATATTGCTAAATTGTATCGAAATGTTGCTGGATGCCCGCTCAGTGGGCAAGTGTTGCCAAACGGCCACTGTCGCCCCCCAGCAACTCGACCGGCGTGCCGCTCGCGCGACGCCGCTGGAGCCAGTCCCGCAACAGCTCGGCCGTCGTATGGTCGACCGCGGCGAGGCGGGTGACGTCGAGCCGCACCGGCTTGCCCGCCGGGACGCGATCGAGCGTGGCGGAGAGCTTGGGCAACGTGACGAAGGTCGCGGTGCCGTCGAGCGCGATACGGTGCGTCTCGCCCTCGGGTTGCTCTTCCACGCCGAGCCGCAGCCGGCGCAAATGGGGGGCGAGCTCGAGCAGCGTCAGCCCGATGCCGACCAGCACGCCGGTCAACAGATCGGTCGCCACCACCATGATCAGCGTCGCCGCCCAGATCACCACCGGCAACGGGCCGTGATCGCGCAGCAAATGCTTCGCATGGGTGAGGCTCACCAGCCGCCAGCCGGTGACGACGAGGATCGCGCCGAGCGCCGCCATCGGAATCTCGCGCAGCAGCCACGGCAGCAACGCGACGAAACCGAGGATCCACACGCCGTGGAGGATCGCCGAGGCGCGGGTGATCGCACCCGCCTGCACATTGGCGGACGAGCGCACGATCACCCCGGTCATCGGGAGCGCGCCGGCCGCGCCGCACAGCAGATTGCCGATGCCCTGCGCGCGCAATTCCTTGTTGTAATCGGTGCGCACGCCGTCGTGCATCTTGTCGACCGCCGCCGCCGACAGCAGGGTTTCCGCCGAGGCGATGAACGCGATCGCCACCGCCGCCGCGATCACCGACGGATCGAGCCATTTCGCCCAGAAACCGCTTTCGGGGAGCGAGATCGCCGCGGTGATCGACGCGGGCACCTGCACCTTGGCGACATCGAGCCCCAGCGCGACGGTGAGCAAGGTGCCCGCCACCACGCCGACCAGCGCGCCGGGCATCAGCCGCAGCGCCGCCGGGCGCCACTTCTCCCACGCCAGCATCGCGCCGATCGTGACCAGGGCGACGATGAACGCGAGTTCGGCCGCCGCCATGTTGCTGAGCGACAGGCCGAGCAGCCGCCCGGGCATCGCGGCGAGGTTGGCCGGGCCGCTCGACAGCGGCTTGGCGTCGAACAGCACATGGAACTGGCCGACGACGATCAGCACGCCGATCCCGGCGAGCATGCCATGGACCACCGCCGGGCTGATCGCGCGAAACCACCCGCCGAGCCTGAACACCCCGGCGACGACCTGGATCGCGCCGGCGAGGATGAGGATCGGGCCGAGCGCGCTGAATCCCTGATCGCGCACCAGCTCGAACACGATGACGGCGAGCCCCGCCGCCGGGCCGCTGACCTGCAACGGCGATCCGGCGAGCGCGCCGACGACGATCCCGCCGATGATCCCGGTGATCAGCCCCTTTTCCGGCGGCACGCCGGAGGCGATCGCGATGCCCATGCACAGGGGCATCGCGACGAGGAACACGACGATCGACGCGGTAAGATCGCGCCCGAGGAATTGCAGCCGCGGCACCGATACGCCGGGCCGCGCGGACATCGCCTGGGTCATTACTCGGCCGCCTCTGCCTGGACGAAATCGGCGGCGAGGCGCTGCGCCGCGCGGACGGCGACCGGCAGCGGCTCATTCTCGCGCACCGGCAGGAAGCGCCCGGTCTCGCCGTCGAGCGCGAGCATCTGGCCGGCATGGATGTCGACGAACCAGCCGTGGAGCGCGATCTCGCCGCGCGCGATCCCCGCCGCGACCGACGGGTGGGTGCGCAGATGCGCGATCTGCACCACGACATTCTCGAGGCTCGCCGCGCGCACCGCCGCGCCGTTTTCCAGGTTGGGGTAAGAGGCGTCGAGCACCGATTTCGCCGCCTGGCTGTGGCGCAGCCACGCCGCGACATTGGGCATTCCTTCGAGCAGCTCGGGATTGACCAGCGCCTTCATCGCGCCGCAGTCCGAATGGCCGCAGACGATGATGTCGCGCACCTTGAGCGCGGCGACGGCGAATTCCACCGTCGAGGAGACGCCCCCGTTCATCGTCGCGAACGGCGGGACGATATTGCCCGCGTTGCGGCATACGAACAGGTCGCCGGCCTCGGCCTGCATGATATGTTCGGGGACGACGCGCGAATCGGCGCAGGAGATCATCAGCGCCTTGGGGCTCTGCCCCTGCGTCGTGAGCTTGGCGTAAAGCGCCTGCTGGCTCGGGAATACCTGTTTCTCGAAGCTGAAGACGCGTCCGATGAGGTCGTTCACTGGATCTGCTCCTCTTGTCATGGAGCAGGATAATTAAGCCGGCAATTTTGCTGCGACGCCGCGGAAATGTTAAATTTTGTGTCCGGGCAAATGGATAGTCGCCTCCAGCCCGTGCGGCACGCGGTTCGCCAGCGTCAATGTGCCGCCCTCGGCCTGCACCGCCTGCGCCGCGATCGCCAGCCCGAGCCCGAAGCCGACCGTGTCGCGCCGCCGCGCCGGATCGAGCCGGACGAACGGCTGGAGCACCGCGACGAGCTGATCCTCGGGGATCCCGGGGCCGTCATCGATCACCCGCACCGTCACCGCCGCGCCGTCGGTCGACAGCGCGATCGTCAGCCGATCGCCATAATGGAGCGCATTGTCGACCAGATTGGTCAGCGCGCGCTTGAACCCCGAGCGACGCAGCCGAAGCTCGAGATGATCCGGCCCGACATAATCCACCGCATGGCCCGCGTCCTGCGCATCGTCGACCAATGTCGCGCACATCACCGCCAGATCGACCGGCACGGGCGCCTCGGGATCGCTGTCGCCGCCGAGAAAGGCGAGCAGCGAGGTGATCATCGCCTCCATTTCGGCGACATCATGCCCGATCGCGTTGCGCGTCTCCGGGTCCGCCACCCCTTCGCTACGCAACCGCAGCCGCGCGAGCGGGGTGCGCAGATCGTGCCCCACCGCGGCGAGCGCCTGGGTGCGGTTGTCGATCAGCGCACGGATTCGCGCCTGCATCCGGTTGAACGCGACGACCACGCGGCGCACCTCGCCCGGGCCGTCCTCCGGCACCGGATCGACCGGATCATGCCCGACGCGGTCCGCCGCCACTGCCAGCCGGCGCAGCGGCAGCAACGCGCGGCGCAGCATCAGCCCGCCGATCACCATCAACGCGATCGCGGGGACCAGCGCCAGCGCGACGCGCTCGAACCCGAAATCGAGCCGCGCCACCGGCTCGAGCGTGCGGAAATGCAACCAGCTGCCGTCATCGAGCTGGAGCCCCCCGCTCACCGCCGAGCTGCGCCCGGGCAGGGTCAGGCGGATGCGCAGATCGCGTGTGCCGAGCGACGGCTCCCATTCGACGATCTGCCGGCGCATCTGATCCAGCGCGGGCGCGACCGACGGGACGCGCGGCGGATCACGATCCCAGTGGATCTCGTAGCGATCGGTGGTGAGATGGCTCGCCATTTCGGGGCGCGTGCCCGGCGGGCGATCCTCGACCAGCCGGCGGCAGATGACGAGATGCTCGGCGAGCCGCCGTGCCTCGTCGTCGCGCACCGAAAACTGGCTCGCGCGCTCATACAGCAAGGTCGAGACGCCGAACTCGATCAGCATCGTCAGCAGCAGGATCGCGACGACCTGCCCGAGCAGGCCGGTCGAGGGGATCAATTTCCTCAACGGCGCTCCACCGGCACGTTGAGCATATAGCCCACCCCGCGCACCGTGACGATCGGCGCGGCATGGCCTTCGCCCGAAAGCTTGCGGCGCAGCCGGCTGACCAGCACGTCGATCGAGCGATCCGAGCTGTCCCCCAGCCGTGTGCGCGACAGCTCGATCAATCGCTCGCGCGCGATCACTCTTTGCGCATGATCCGCCAGCACCACCAGCAGATCGAATTCGGCGCCGGTGAGATCGACCACCGCCCCCGTCGGCGAGATCAGCTCGCGGCGCGGCAGATTGACCGTCCACCCCTCGAAGGTCATCACCCCCGCTTCGCGCGCGCCGGTGCCGCGATCGAGCGCCGGGCGGCGCAGCACCGCGCGCACCCGCGCGACCAGCTCGCGCACCCCGAACGGCTTGGCGATATAATCGTCCGCGCCCAGCTCCAGCCCGACGACGCGATCCATTTCGCTGGAGCGCGCCGACATGAAGATGATCGGCACGTCGCTTTTCTGGCGCAGCGCGCGGCACAGATCGATCCCGCTGGTGCCGGGCAGCATGATATCGAGCAGGACGAGATCGACTGGCCCCGAATCGAGCGCCAGCCACATTTCCGGCGCGGCGGAGGCGGGGCGGACGACAAAGCCGTTTTCCTGCAATGCGCGCGCGGTGAGCATGCGCAATGCCGGATCGTCCTCGACGAGCAGGATAACAGGGGCGGTCATCGTGCGTGGGCCTAATCGCGAACGGGCCGCGCGGTCAACGTGACGACAATCGAACAGGGGGGGTTGGCAAGCCCGAAATCCGCTGCTAGTGGCCGCGCCTCACCCGCCCGGAAGCTTCCGGGCCAGGCGCCAGAGCGGGCGTAGCTCAGGGGTAGAGCACAACCTTGCCAAGGTTGGGGTCGAGGGTTCGAATCCCTTCGCCCGCTCCAGTCGCGATGCGACGGCCGATCGAAATTTCAGCGTAAAATCAACGATCAGCGCGGATGCCGCGATCGCCGGACATGAGTCGGCCGCCGACGCATGGGCGCCGGCGGCCGTGAGATCCGGCTTACCAGAAGAAGTTGCGGATCACGTCGACAACGATGCCGCGGCGATAATCGATCAGCAGCACGTCGTTATAATGCCGCACCCAGCGGGTGTAGGGCCGCGCCGGCGGCAGGCGATAGCGCCACGGATCGGCGATCCAGTAACGCTGACCATAATAATTCGGCGCGATGCGGACACCCGCGCGGAACGATTGATAGCGGAACGGCGCATTCCAATTGCCACGGGCATAGAGCGAGCGATTCTGGTCGCGCCAGCGGCGCCAGTCGTCGCGCGCCCAGACGCGGTTGCGGTCCTCGCGCAGATCGCGTCGCGCATCGCGCAGGTCGCGCTCCTCGCGGCGGACATCGTGCCGGTCGCCATAGCGCCGCGCCTGATCCAGCTCATATTGCTGCTGGCGGACATCGCGCCGATCGCGGCGCAGATCGTCGTTGGTCTGGGCCGAGGCAACCGCCGGGAACGCCGTCGCCGCCATCAGCACGCCGATGATCAACTTGCGCATCTCTTTCTCCTTTTACTCGCTGGCGCACGGCACAAAGCCGCGTCGCCACATCCGGTTTATCGGCGGGTGGCGCTGAACCGGCCAGGAACGGCGCGGTCAGCAACGAGCAAGGTAACGAAATCGCTGTATAATATTGCGTCGACCGAGCGCACGGCGACGCGCGCCGATGCCGCGCGAACGGCATCGGCGGCACATTGGCCGGCTATTACGAAATCCCGTCGTTACGGCGTGTCGCGACCGCCGCCGCCGCCACCCGGCCCCATCGCGCCGACCGTGCCGATATTGCCGAACAGATCCTGGAAGAAGCCACGGCGCCGGCCGAGCGTCGGGGTGGTCTTCTTCATCGGGGTGATATCGGCGATCTGGTCCATCCCCGAACGGCGCACCGCGCTGACATTGCCGTTGCGATCGAAGCTGATCTGCATCGTCAGCTGATCGTGCGCCTTGGGCTTGTTGTACGCATAATTGCGGCTGTCGCGCGAAATATAATACCAGTCGCCCTGGTTGAACTGCGCAGCGAAGGTGGGATGCCCCAGCGTGGCGAGCACCGATTCGCGATTGTCGACCCCGGGCTGGATCGCATTCACCAGGTCGGCGTCGACGATATAGCCCTGATGCGACCGGAGCGAGGTGCAGCCGGAAAGCGCGATCCCGGCAGCAAGCGCGACGATCAGAAAGGGTTGGCGCATGGATACTCCGCGAACAGTGAACCCAACCGGCACATTGCGTCCGCGGGCGAACGCCTCAATATGCCGGGGCGAACATCGATACAAGGCAAGGACAAAAGCAGGCGTGGGATTCCTCGACAGGTTCCGCAGGACATCGCGGCAGGACGTGGCGGCGGTGCCGCTCTATCAGGCGGTGGTGGCGCGCGCGCGCCAGCCGCATTGGTATCTCGACGGCGCGGTGCCCGATACGCTCGACGGCCGGTTCGACATGGTCGCGGCGGTCACTGCCTTCGTGCTGATGCGGATCGAGGACGAGCCCGCCGCGGCGCAGCTCGTCGCCGATCTCACCGAGCGGTTCATCGACGATATGGATGCGCAGATTCGCCAGATCGGCTTCGGCGACATGGTCGTCGGCAAGCAGGTCGGGCGGATGATGGGGATGCTCGGCGGACGGCTCGGCGCCTATCGCACGGGAGTCACCGACGGCGATCTCGCTACGCCGCTGCGGCGCAACCTCTATCGCGGCATGGATCCGGCGCCGGCGGCGGTCGCGTATGTCCGCGATCGCCTGCTCGATTTCCACGCCGCGCTGAAGGCGGTGCCGCTCGACGCGATCGAGCGCGGGGAATTGCCGTGAGCGCCCCCGAATTCTCGCGCCCCGAACGACTCGACACGATCGGCGAGGCGCCGCGTACCGTGACGATCGAGGCGGATGTCGACGAGCGCCGCCGCGTCGCCGGCCGCTTCGGGCTGATCGCAGTCGAGCGGCTCGCGGCGACCTTTGCGATCCGCCGCGACGCCGCCGGGGTGATCGCCGACGGACGGGTGACCGCGGCGGTGACGCAGGCCTGCACGGTGACCGGCGATCCGCTGCCGGCGACGATCGACGAGAAAGTGACGCTGCGCTTCGTTTCCGCCGGCACATCCGAGGAAGAGGTCGAGCTGGGCGAGGAATCGCTCGACACGATCGAGATCGACGGCGGCGCGATCGATCTGGGCGAGGCCGCGGCGGAGACGATGGCGCTGGCGCTCGATCCCTATCCGCGCGGGCCCCGCGCCGCCGAGGCGCTGCGCGAGGCGGGGGTGGTCGACGAGGGGCAGAGCGGCCCGTTCGGCGCACTCGCCGCGCTCAAGGACAAATTGGGGAAGCAATAACAGCCTCCTCTCATCGTCATGCCGGGCTCGACCCGGCGTGACGATCTGGAGCTAATCCCGATCCGGCCCGAGCGACGCATCGACGTCGCGCGGGCGGACGAAGCGCGTGAGCTGCGCGCGGCCCGGCGCGGCATCTGCCCAATGATCGATATCGAAGCTGAGTTCGGCGAGCGTCGCGGTGGGGTATTTCTCCTCCACCTCCTCGCGCAATCCGCCGCCTTCAGGCACGAGCAGCAGCACGAGA
>NZ_MKRR01000138.1:28315-37669 GCF_001897045.1 Sphingomonas sp. 66-10 | reverse complement strand
GAGCAATGTCGCCGAGGATGCGAGATACATCCGCCGATCCCACGCCGGATAAAGCGGCGCGCCATAGCCGGCCGCCACCGCCTCGATCGTCTCCACCACCCGCACCGCGGGCGAGGCGACGACGTGATCGAACCGCAGCCCGAGCGATTTCAAATGCCGCCCCATCGTCTGCGCGGCGCGGCGCCCCTTGGCGTTGAGCGGGCGATCGAAATCGCGCGCGACCGGATCGTCCCACCCGGACTTGGCGTGGCGCAGCAGCGTCAGCGTCTTCACGGGCGGGCAAACTCCGGTCTTCTCAAATCTCGGGAGCCGCGTCATGCCCCAGACGCGCGCCGGAGGAAAGACGCTCCCGCACCCGCGCGATCGCCTCGTCGAGCGGAACGCGCGCGATCGCCACCCCCGGCGGGAAGGCGGTGAGCAGCCGCGAGGGCATCGCCGCCGACAACAGGACGAAGGCGCCGCGATCCTGCGCCGAACGGATCAGCCGCCCGAACGCCTGCGCCAGCCGCGCGCGGACGATGCGGTCATCATAAGCGCTCCCCCCGCCCGCCAGCCGCCGCGCGGCGTGGAGCACGCTCGGCTTGGGCCACGGCACGCCCTCCATCACCACCAGCCGCAGCGAATGGCCGGGCACGTCGACCCCGTCGCGCAACGCATCGGTGCCGAGCAACGAGGCATGCGGATCGTCGCGGAAGATATCGACCAGGGTGCCGGTATCGATCGGATCGACATGTTGCGCGTGGAGCGGCAGCCCGGCGCGCGCCAGCCGGTCGGCGATCGCGGCATGCACCCCGCGCAACCGGCGGATCGCGGTGAACAACCCCAGGGTGCCGCCCCCCGCCGCCTCGATCAGCCGCGCATAGGCATTGGCCAGCGCGGCCTGGTCGCCGCGCTTCACATCGGTGACGATCAGCACCTCGGCGGCGTCGGCATAGTCGAACGGGCTCGCCGCCTCGAAGCGGGTCGCGGCGAGCGCGAGATGCGGCGCCCCGACCCGCGCCTCGGCGGTCGCCCAGTCGCCCCCCGCGGTCAGCGTCGCCGAGGTGACCAGCGCGCCATGCGCCGGACGCAGCACCGTCGCGGCGAACGGCCGGGTCGGATCGAGCCAGCGGCGGTGGAGCCCGATATCGAATTCGCGCCCCTCGATGCGATCGACCGCGAGCCAGTCGACGAAATCGGCATCCGCCGGCCCGCCGACCCGCGCGAGCAGCGAGAGCCACGCCGCCACCGTCTCGGCGCGCCAGCCGAGCGAGGCGATCGCGCCCTCGACTCGTGCGCGCGCCGGGCCGTCCATCCAGTCGGGCGCCTCGTCGAGCACCGCCTCGAGCCGCTTGCCGAGCGTGACGAGCGGGCGGAGCAACGCGTCGAGCGCCTGCGCGGCGGGCGCGGCGGCGTCGATCAGCGCCGGGGTCGGCGCGGCGATCTCGGTCTCCAGCCCGTAGCCCGCGTCGCCCGGCTGTTCGGCGCGGGCATAGACCAGCCCGCGCACCGCCGCGAGCAACGCCTCGATCGGGCCGAACGGCGCGCCTTCGGCGACGCGCCCGATCCAGCCGTCGCTCGCCAGCGCCTGCGCCGCATTGACCGCATCGCCGATCGCGCGGCCGCCCGCTTCGTCATAGCTCGCGACATCCGACAATCGCGCCGCCAGCCCGCGCCGCCGCCCGCGGCTGCCGCCTTCGGGACCGAGCAGCCAGCGGCGCAGCTCGATCGTCTCCTGTCCGGTCAGCGCGGTGGCGAACATCGCGTCGGCCGCGTCGAACAGATGATGCCCCTCATCGAACACATAGCGTGTCGGGCGAGTCGCCGCCTCGCGGCCGCGCGCGGCGTTGACCATCACCAGCGCATGATTGGCGATGACGATATCCGCCTCGACCGAGGCGCGCGACGCATGTTCGATGAAGCATTTCCGGTAATGCGGGCAGCCGGCGTAGATACATTCGCCGCGCCGGTCGGTCAGCGCCGCGGTGCCGTTGCGGCGGAACAAGGTGACGAGCCAGCCGGGGAGATCGCCCCCGACCATATCGCCGTCGGCGCTATACGCCGCCCAGCGCGCGACGAGCTGCGCCAGGATCGCCGCGCGCCCTGTAAAGCCGCCCTGTAGCGCATCCTCCAGATTGAGCAGGCAGAGGTAATTCTCGCGCCCCTTGCGGGTGACGACGCGCGCCCTGCGCACCGCCGGATCGGGGTGGAGCCGCGCGGTCTCGTGCGCGAGCTGGCGTTGCAGCGCCTTGGTATAGGTGCTGATCCATACCGCGCCCTGCGCCTGCTCGGCCCATAGCGACGCGGGGGCGAGATAGCCCAGGGTCTTGCCGATCCCGGTCCCCGCCTCGGCGAGCACGAGATTGGGCGAGTCGCGGGTGACGCGCGGGGCGAAGGCGCCCGCCGCCGCCTCGGCATAGGCGCGCTGCCCGGGGCGCGGTTCCCGCGTCGTGCCGGTCAGCCGGGCGAGCCGCTCGTCCACCTCCTCGCGGTCGAGCGTCACGACGCGCGGCATCGGGCGCGGCGCGGCTTCGTCCCATTCGGGGAGGCGGGTGAACAGCCAGCGCTCCGCGCCGCGCGGGCGCGCGATGCGATCGGCGAGCAAAGGCGCCCACGGCCAGCGCAGCCGGAACAGCGCCTGCACCCCGGTCCACGCCCCCTCGCGCTCGGGCCAGTCGCCGTCGGGAATCGCCAGCAGCCGCGCGGCGGCATCGCGCAGGAACGGCGCGACCGCGGCGTCGTCGGCGGGCACGTCGAGCCCGGTCGCGGCGGCGAGCCCCTTGGGCGTCGGCACCATGAAGCGCGCCGGGCGGAGGAAGGCGAACAATTCGAGCAGATCGAGCCCCGACAGATCGGCATAGCCGAGTCGCTGCCCGATCAGCGGCGCGTTGAGCAGGATCACCGGGGTATCGGCGGCGATGCGGATCGCCTCGCCGCGGCCGATCGCGCGCACCTCCCCCTCATGCGCGATCCACACGCCCGAATGGCTGGCGTGAAGCGCGGGGTAAGGGGCAAAGTTCACGAAGTTCACACGTGTGCGATTAGAACATAGCGGCAACCCGCACCACCCCGGCATGCGCCCGCCCTGGCGAAGGCCGGGGCCCAGTCGCGAACGGCTCGTTGCCGGACCCCGGCCTTCGCCGGGGTGGAGAATTCCCGGCAGGCGATAGTCTCGCTGCACCGATCATGCACCTTGGGGTGGATTCCCGACCCCCTGTGTGCTTTAGGCCGCCCGTTTCCTATATGGTGAGGCCACGCATCCCATGAACATCCATGAATATCAGGCGAAGGAACTGCTCGCCAAGTTCGGCGTCCCCGTTCCGGCGGGCTATGCCGCGATGACGGTCGACGAAGCGGTCGAAGCGTCGAAGAAGCTCCCCGGGCCGCTCTATGTCGTCAAGGCGCAGATCCACGCCGGCGGCCGCGGCAAGGGCAAGTTCAAGGAATTGCCGGCCGACGCCAAGGGCGGCGTCCGCCTCGCCAAGACCGCCGAGGAAGTCCGCGCGCACGCGACCGACATGCTCGGCAACACGCTGGTGACGATCCAGACCGGCGAGCACGGCAAGCAGGTCAACCGCCTGTACATCACCGACGGCGTCGACATCGCCAAGGAATTCTACCTCGCGGTGCTGGTCGATCGCGCCACCGGCCGAGTCGCCTTCGTCGTGTCGACCGAGGGCGGGATGGATATCGAGACCGTCGCGCACGACACGCCGGAGAAGATCCACACCTTCGACGTCGACCCCGCGACCGGCTTCATGCCGCACCACGGCCGCGCCGTGGCGACCGCGCTGGGGCTGACCGGCGATCTCGCCAAGCAGGCGCAGAGCCTCGCCGGCAAGGTCTATGACGCCTTCCTCGGCACCGATGCCTCGCAGATCGAGATCAACCCGCTCGCGGTGACCGACGACGGCAAGCTGATGGTGCTCGACGCCAAGGTCGGCTTCGACGGCAATGCGATGTTCCGCCACAAGGATCTCGCCGAGCTGCGCGACGAGACCGAGGAAGATCCGGCCGAGCTGGAAGCCTCCAAGTACGACCTCGCGTACATCAAGCTCGATGGCGACATCGGCTGCATGGTCAACGGCGCCGGGCTCGCGATGGCGACGATGGACATCATCAAATTGAACGGGATGTTCCCGGCCAACTTCCTCGACGTCGGCGGCGGCGCGACCAAGGAGAAGGTGACCGCGGCGTTCAAGATCATCCTCAGCGATCCCGCGGTGAAGGGCATTCTCGTCAACATCTTCGGCGGGATCATGCGCTGCGACATCATCGCCGAAGGCATCGTCGCCGCGGCGAAGGAAGTGAACCTCTCGGTGCCGCTGGTCGTCCGCCTCGAGGGCACCAACGTCCAGCAGGGCAAGGAAATCCTCGCCAACTCGGGGCTCGCGATCGTTCCCGCCAACGATCTGGGCGATGCGGCGAAGAAGATCGTCGCCGAGGTCAAGAAGGCCGCGTGATCCGTTCCGCCGCGTCGTTCCTCTCGGGGCGACGCGGCGGATACAATGCCGGCAAAAGGTCGTCGCAAGTGCGGCGGCCTTTTTTGTGTCCCCGCCTTCGCGGGAGCACAAAGTTGTTGGAGCGTCGTGCTTTCCCACTTTCCACCCCGGCGAAGGCCGGGGTCCAGCCGTGCGCCGATCGTAACTGGGCCCCGGCCTTCGCCGGGGCGGATCACATTTTTCGCACTAGCTTTAGAATCTCTTATCCTGCCCTTTTCGGGCGAAGGGGGTGCGTCCTATCTGCCGTGCTGCGGCACGGCCTTCCTTACGGCAACGCCGCATTTTTCGATCTCGGTACGGTTACGCCAGCGCAACGAATTTCGCATGCACGCCGTTTGCCGCAGCATGATATTACGCGACTGAACCGCGCCAGCGCCCCGCCCCATCTCCCGCAACGGACGTTTGGGCTGGACTTGCGTCGATTCTGCTGCATTAGCGAACCACTGTTCGAAAATCGCGCCAATGGAGATGCTGCCGATGAAGGTGCTGGTGCCGGTCAAGCGCGTGCTTGACTATAACGTGAAGCCCCGCGTGAAGGCGGACGGCTCGGGCGTCGACCTCGCCAATGTGAAGATGTCGATGAACCCGTTCGACGAAATCGCGGTCGAGGAAGCGATTCGCCTCAAGGAAAAGGGCGTCGCGACCGAGATCGTCGCGGTCTCGATCGGCGAAGCCAAGGCGCAGGAAACGCTGCGCACCGCGCTGGCGATGGGCGCCGATCGCGCGATCCTCGTCCAGACCGACGAGAAGGCCGAGCCGCTGGCGATCGCCAAGATCCTCGCCAAGATCGCCGGTGAAGAGCAGCCGGGGCTGATCATCCTCGGCAAGCAGGCGATCGACGACGACAACAACCAGACCGGCCAGATGCTCGCCGGGCTGCTCGGCTGGGGCCAGGGCACCTTCGCCTCCAAGGTCGAGGTGTCGGGCGAGACCGTCAAAGTCACCCGCGAGGTCGACGGCGGGCTCGAGACCGATTCGTTCAAGCTGCCGGCGATCGTCACCACCGATCTCCGCCTCAACGAGCCGCGCTATGCCTCGCTGCCCAACATCATGAAGGCGAAATCGAAGCCGCTTGGCGTCAAGTCGCCGGCCGATTACGGCGTCGACGTGACCCCGCGCCTCACCACGCTCAAGGTGGTCGAGCCGCCGAAGCGCACCGCGGGGGTCAAGGTTGCCGACGTCGACGAACTGGTCGCGAAACTCAAGGCGATGGGAGTTGCCAAGTGAAGACGCTCGTTTGGGTCGAACATGACGGCGCCACCGTCAAGGATGCCACGCTTTCCGCGGTGACCGCCGCGTCGAAGCTGGGCGAGGTTCATCTGCTCGTCGCCGGGCAGGGCGTCGGCGCGGTGGCCGAGCAGGCCGCCAAGATCGCCGGCGTGGGCAAGGTCCATGTCGCCGACGACGCCGCCTTCGCGCATGCGCTGGCCGAGAATGTCGCGCCGCTCGTCGCCGAGCTGATGGCAAGCCACGACGCCTTCGTCGTGCCCGCGACCAGCAACGGCAAGAATGTCGCGCCGCGCGTCGCCGCGTTGCTCGACGTGATGCAGATCAGCGACATCCTGTCGGTCGAAGGGCCGGACACCTTCACCCGCCCGATCTACGCCGGCAATGCGATCGCGACGGTGCAGACCAAGGACGCCAAGAAGGTGATCACCGTGCGCGGCACCGCCTTCGAAAAGGCGGCGCCCGAGGGCGGTTCGGGCGCGATCGAGGCGGTCGCCTCGACCGGCGACAAGGGGCTTTCGACCTTCGAGGGCCAGGAAATCGCCAAGTCCGAGCGGCCGGAGCTGACCTCGGCCAAGATCATCGTCTCGGGTGGTCGCGCGCTGCAGAACAGCGAGAATTTCCACGCGATCATCGAGCCGCTCGCCGACAAGCTCGGCGCGGGCGTCGGCGCAAGCCGCGCGGCGGTCGATGCGGGCTATGTGCCCAACGACTATCAGGTCGGCCAGACCGGCAAGATCGTCGCGCCGGAAGTCTATATCGCGGTCGGCATCTCGGGCGCGATCCAGCACCTCGCCGGGATGAAGGACTCCAAGACGATCATCGCGATCAACAAGGACGAGGACGCGCCGATCTTCCAGGTCGCGGACATCGGGCTGGTGGGCGATCTGTTCAAGGTGGTGCCCGAGTTGACGCAAAAGCTCTAAGCTCGTGGAGCGAAGCTCCACGGCGGTGCCCAAGCGAAGCGAGGGCATAGAGCCACGGCCGGCCGGCGCCGCCACAGCGGCGTCCGACGGCGCGGGACTTGCTCCCGCGTCGGCCCTCGACTGGCAAAACGACGGGGCGGCGCTTCACCGAGGCGCCGCCCTTTCGATTCTTCCCGAACTCGACGCCTTCGCCGCCGGGCACCCGAAATCGCGCGCGGGTGTCCGGCTCCGCAGCCTTCGCCCGCTCGCCTCGGCTGCGGCCATCGCCGCGCGCTACCTTGGCGCTGAGGCGCGACCGGTGCGCGCGATCCTGTTCGACAAGTCGCCCGACACGAACTGGTCGCTCGGCTGGCATCAGGACCGCACGATCGTGGTGCGCGAACAACACGACACGCCCGGCTTCGGCCCGTGGGGGCGCAAGGCGGGGTTGATCCATGTCGAGCCGCCCTTCGCGATCATCGAGGCGATGGCGACGCTGCGCATCCACCTCGACGACGTACCGGCCGACAATGCGCCGTTGATCATCGCCCCCGGCTCGCATCGACTCGGGCGGATCGCCGAACCCGATATCGCCGATACGGTGGCGCGGCTGGGGCATTTCGCCTGCCTCGCGCGGCGCGGCGATATCTGGGCCTATGCGACGCCCATCCTCCACGCCTCCGCCGCGAGCGCCGGCCACGCGCATCGCCGCGTGCTGCAAATAGATTACGCCGCCCGGCCATTACCGGGTGAACTGGAATGGTTAGGCACCTGACCACTGGCACGCGCCGCAATCCGCGCTAACCTTGCGCTCATGCTTCTCGCCCTGCTCCTCGCCGCCGCTGCCCCCGCCGCGCAGCCCGCACCGCCGCCGCCTGCGCCCGCCGCCAAGCAATGGCCGATCAAGGAAGGCGATTTCGTCATCCGCGATTTCGCCTTCCGCTCGGGCGAGACGCTCCCGAGCCTCAGGCTTCACTACACCACGCTCGGCACCCCGCATCGCAACGCGGCGGGGGAGATCGACAATGCGGTGATGGTGCTCCACGGCACCGGCGGCACGGGGAAGCAATTCCTCCAGCCGCAATTCGCCGACGAGCTCTACGGCCCCGGCCAGCCGCTCGACATCACCCGCTATTTCATCATCCTTCCCGACAATATCGGGCATGGCGGGTCGTCCAAGCCGTCGGACGGGCAGCGGATGGCCTTCCCGCGCTACGATTATGACGACATGGTCGCCGCGCAGCACCGGCTGCTCGCCGAGCATTTCGGGATCCGCCAGATGCGGCTGATCATGGGCACCTCGATGGGGTGCATGCACGCCTTCGTATGGGGCGAGACCTTCCCCGATTTCTCCCGCGCGCTGATGCCGATGGCGTGCGAGCCGGTGCAGATCGCCGGGCTCAACCGGATGTGGCGCCAGCTCGCGATCGATTCGATCGAGAACGATCCGGCGTGGAACCGCGGCAATTATACCGCCCAGCCGGCGCAGGGCGTGCGGGGCGCTGCCTCGCTGCTGTTCATCGCCGGTGGGGCGCCGCTCTATCTCCAATCGGCCTATCCGACACGCGACGCGGCGGTCGCCTATGCGCGCGAGAAGGTCGCCGCGTCGATCAAGGGGATCGATGCCAACGATCTGATCTATCAGCTCGATTCGTCGCGAAACTACGATCCCTGGCCCAGGCTGGAGGCGATCCGGGCGCCAATGCTGTGGATCAATTCGGCCGACGATTTCATCAACCCGCGCAACCTCCCCTTCCCCGAGGAAGCGGTGAAGCGGATGCCCGACACCCGCTTCCGGCTGATCGCCGAGACCGCCGACACCCGCGGACACGGCACGCATACCTGGGCGAAATTCTGGAAGAACGATCTCGCCGGGCTTCTGGCACGCACCGCGCCATGACGCTTGCCGCGCCGCACCGGGTTTTCTAACCGCGCGGTCATGCGCGTTCTCGCCCTGCTCGCCGCCCTTCTCCTCGTCGCCCCGGCTGCCGCGCAGCGCGCCGACCGGGCGAGCCCGGGGTTCGTCCGGGTGCGGCTGGAGACCGCGCTCGGCAATGTCGTCCTCGCGCTCGATGCGAAGCATGCGCCGGTCTCGACCGCCAATTTCATGCGCTATGTCGACGACGGGCGGTTCGACGGGATCAGCTTCTATCGTGTCGCGCGGAGCAAGCAGGCGCCGCAATTCGGCTTCGTCCAGTCGGGGATCCGCACCGACGCGCGGCGCTTCCTCGATACGATCGCGCACGAGCCGACCAACAAGACCGGGATCCGCCACCTCGACATGACGATCTCGATGGCGCGGCGCGGCGAGCCGGGATCGGCCAACGGCAATTGGTTCATCACCGTCGGCGCGATGCCGTCGATGGACGCCTCCCCCGGCCACCCCGGCTATGCCGCCTTCGGGCGGGTGGTCGGCGGGCAGGACGTGGTGCGCCGCATCCTCGCCCAGCCGACCGGCGGCGGGATGGGGGGCACGATGCTGATGAAGCCGGTCTACGTCCGACGCGCAGTGCGACTCGACGGGACGCCCAGGCCGACCGGGCGCCCGCGCCCGTGGCTGATCGAGGGGCGCAAGGACGGATGATGCGCCGCCGCCTGATCGTCACCGGGCGGGTGCAGGGCGTCAATTATCGCGACTGGTTCGTCGCGCGGATGCGTGCGCTCGGGGTGAGCGGCTGGGTGCGCAACCGGGCGGACGGTTCGGTCGAGGCATTGGTGGAATGCCCCGAACACCTGATCGA